>CAZFCY010000169.1:9869-10471 GCA_964517665.1 uncultured Opitutaceae bacterium
CGCCGCGGCCGCTGAGATTGAGCATGAGGATCTGATCCTTGCGCATCTCGCGGGCGCGCTTGAGCGCGAAGACGAGCCCGTGGGTCGATTCGAGCGCGGGTGTGATTCCCTCGAGCCGGCTGCAGAGTTGAAACACCTCCAGCACCTCGTCGTCGGTGGCGTAGGCGAACTCGATCCGGCCCTGGTCGCGGTAGTAGGCGTGCTCCGGTCCGATCGCGGCGTAGTCGAGACCGGCGGAAACGGAATGCGTCAGCTCGATCTGGCCGTCGCTGTTTTGCAGGATGAACGTCTTGCACCCTTGCAGCACGCCGAGCCGGCCGCTTTCGAAACGCGCGGCGTGCTCGCCCCGGGCGATGCCGCGGCCGCCGGCCTCGATCCCCACGAGCCGGACCTCCGGATCCTGGAGAAACGCGTGGAAAAAACCGATCGCGTTGCTCCCGCCGCCGGCGCAGGCGACGAGTTCGTCGGGGAGGCGTCCCTCGCGCTCGAGAATCTGCGCGCGCGCCTCGACGCCGATGCAGCGATGAAAATCGCGCACCATCATCGGATACGGATGCGAGCCGAGCGCGGAGCCGAGGATGTAGTGCGTCTCCCGGACGTTC
>CAZFCY010000170.1:0-10468 GCA_964517665.1 uncultured Opitutaceae bacterium
CGCCAGTGCTTCATGTCCGGGGAGCTGTAGAACGTGATCCCCGGACCGGTGCTGAACAAATAGTAGGTGTCGCCCTCCCTCGCCATGACCGGATCGTGAACGCTGACCTGCCGCGCCCCGGCCACGGCAACGAAGGCGGGAAGGAAGATCGCGAGCAATCGCGCGCGTGATGGGAAAAGGCGGTGCATGGTCTTGAATGATCTAGTCTGGCGCATTGTCCGGTCGGAGCCCGGAAGATCCACACGCGAGCGCCGGTCGTCCGGCCTCCGGAGCGATGCCGACGGACTGCGCCGGGGAGAAAGGGCCGCGGCATCCGGATTCCAATCGGCGGATGCCGCGGCGTGTCTTCATTCGATCTGCGAACAGGCAACGATGACGCAGACCGCGTCAGCCAGCACGGTTGTGGGTTCGGGTGTCGCGGACGCGGAGTGGCGCGTCCGCAAAATGGTCTTGGTGTTCATGGTTCAGAGTGTCTGTCAGATCCAGGGCGGCGATGGACAACGGGACACCTGGGCGCCGCTGCCGGGGCAGGGAGCAAAAGCTCACCGCCTCCGAACTCCCATGCGCCAAAGCGGCGCAAAACCCGACAGGCGCTCCGCGGATCCTCCAAAAAACTTCGTGTCAGCGCGGACGCGCCGGGGGCTCGATGAGCGCCGCGCCCTCGCGCAACAGGATCCGGGCGAAGGCCCAATCGAACCAGAATCCCTGCACGGGCGTGCCCCGATCGACGCGGCCGCGGGACTTCGCCTCGATGATCTCCCGGCTGGCGTTCAACTCCGCCAACGCCTCCCCGCCCCGCCCGAGCCGGTGGAGGGCCATGGCGAGGATCACGCGGGCCGTGGCGCTGCGCGGGGCGTTTCCATCCGGATACGCCAGGCAGCGCCCGCAAAGCGCGGCGGCGCGGGCGTATTCACCTTTTCGATACTCGAAGAGGGCGAGCGACATCACGCGCCACGCGGCTTGAAACCCATCGCCGGACGCGTCGGCCTCGCGATACATCTTCTCCGTCACGGTCGCGTGAAAATCCAGCGCGGCGATGAGCTTCTCGCTCGCGGGCGTGAGCAGGCTGATCTTGACGATCCGGTCCGCGAACGGATTGGCGCTTCCGGCAAAGCGGTCGATCGCTTCATTCCGAAACCGGTCGTAACCGGCGAGATCGCCCAGCTCGATCAGCGTCGGCCCGCGCTCGAGGTAGTCGAGGCTGGAGACATCGAGCCCGTCCAGCTGGTTGACCTGCAGCAGCACGCCGAAACGGTCGGCGGCCTGTTTCCAGCGGTTGTGCAGCGCGTGCCACTCGCCGATCGCGCGGAAGACGGCCGCGCCCTCGAGCGTCGCCTCGGTCAATGCCACTTCGGTCAACAAGGCGTCCGCCTCGGCAAACCGCTCCTGGCTGACGAGCAGGGCCGCCTGGCTCATTTTTTCGCGCGCCTCCGCCTCGTGGCGCAGCCGCGCCTGTTGCTGCTCGGCCGCGACCGCGCGCTGGCGGGCCTCGCGCTCCTTGAGGAAAAGCCAGGTCGAAGCGCACGTGCCGATGACGAGCGCGAGCGCGACCGCGCCACCGGCGATGAAAACACCGCGGTTGCGGCGCACGAGTTTTTGCAGCCGGTAGGCCCAGCTCGGCGGGCGCGCCGTGACCGGCTCGTGCTCGAGGTGGCGTTGCACGTCCATGGCCAGGCCGTTGGCCGTTTCGTAGCGACAGCGGCGGTCCTTCTCCAGGGACTTCGCCACGATGGCGTCGAGATCACCACGCAACATCGCGACGAGACGCGGCGCCGTGCTCTGGCGCGCCGCCGCGACGCGGGCCAGCTCGTCGGAAGCGAGCGCGTGCAGGCGCGCGGAAGGCCGCGCCGGCTCGCGTTCACGCAAAGCCTGGCTTAAGGCCTCGACGCCCGACTCCAGCAGGGCTTCTGCGTCGAACGGAGTCCTGCCCGTGAGCAATTCGTAGAGCAGCACGCCGAGGCTGTAGATGTCGCTGCGGGTGTCGACGTCGAGGCCGCCCATCTCGACCTGCTCGGGGCTCATGTAGGCGGGCGTCCCGATCAGCGGCAGGTTCGGCGCGAGCGCGGTGTTTTCGGTCAGCCGCGCCTCCGTCGCCTTGGCGATGCCGAAGTCGATCACCTTGGGAACGGGCACGCCGTCGTGCAGCGCGATCATGATGTTCGACGGCTTGATGTCGCCGTGCACGATTCCCTTCTGATGGGCGTGCTGGATGGCGTGGCAGATCTGGATGAACAGATCCAGGCGCGCGCGCAGGGGCAGCCGGTTCTGGTCGCAGTAGCCGGTGATTTTGACGCCGCGCACGTGCTCCATCACGAAGTAGGGAGATCCACGTTCCGTCGCGCCAGCGTCGAACACCCGCGCGATGTTCGGGTGATCCATCATCGCCAGCGCCTGCCGCTCGGCCTCGAACCGGGCGACGACGCTCCGGCTTTCCATCCCGAGGCGGATGATCTTGAGCGCGACCCGGCGGCGCACCGGCTCCTCCTGCTCGGCGAGGTAAACCACGCCGCAGCCTCCCTCCCCTATTTTTTGCAGCAGCTTGTAGCGGCCGATGCGCGTGCCGATCGGCTCGCTCCAGCCGTCGCTCAGGAGCGGGGATCCGCCGCGCGTCCGGCGATTGGCGACATCGGTCGCGGTCACCACCGCCGCGGTTTCGAGAAAGAAACTTTCCGCTTCGTCCTGCGCCGAAAGCAGATCCTCGATGCGCGCGCGCAATCCCGGGTCGTCGTGACAGGCGACGTCGAGAAACGCGCGCCGCTGGACCCGGTCGTCGAACTGCCGGGCCTGGTCGAACAGGCTCTCCTCGCGCGCCGCAGTCGTGTTTTTCATCGCTCGAGAAGGATCCCCGCGCCGACTGCCGCGGGCTTGCCGGTCGTTTGCGCGAGAGGCGCGCAGATGCCGCTGAAAGCGGCGAGGATCCCTGCCCTCCCGGGCGGGGCTGCAGTGAAGCAGGCAGGTGGGAAGGTCGGGAGCACTACGACTGCGCGCGGATGCTTTGAAAGAGCCAGGCCTTGGCGTAGGCCCAATGACGCTCCACCGTGCGCTCGGTCACGCCGAGGCTCGCGGCGACTTCCTGGTTGGTGTGGCCGCCGAAAAACTTCAGCACCACGATCCGCGCCTTCTCCGGATCCTCCTGTTCGAGGCGCTCGAGCGCGTCGTCGATCAAGAGGATCTTTTCCTCCGGAGTCGTTTCCGCGAGGTCGAGCTTGTCGATGTCGAGCCGGAGTTGGTTTCCCCATCGCTTGAGCCGGGATTTGCGACGCGCGTTCTCGATCAGGATGCGGCGCATGGCCTCGGCGGCGGCGCCGAAAAAATGCGCGCGGTTTTCCCATTTGCGGCCGCCCCGGCCGATCACGCGCAGCCACGCCTCGTGCACGAGCGCCGTCGGCTGGAGCGTCTGCGCCGCCGATTCCTGCGCCATGCGCACGGCCGCGTGCCGGCGGAGGTCGTCGTAAACGAGCGGCAACAGCTCCTCCGAGGCGTTGCGCTCGCCCCGGCCGACGGCGTTCAGGATCCGGGTGATCTCCGACATGCGCGCGGGCTCCGCCGCGACGCGCGAACGCGCGCGAGCGAAGGGTTTTGCGGTGAGAGGGTGTCGGTCGAAAACACGCGGGGAAACGATGACGGTTCGAAACCGGACGAAAATCCGGAACAACCAAGCGGGCTGGAGTAAGTTGCTCGCGGCCGAAAACGAGTCAAGCGAGCGCCGCCCGGCTGGCGAAAAGCGGGAGACAGGCCGCAAGGTTTTCAAGCCGGCTCACGGAGATCGCGGAGGGAATGGAGCGGGATTCTCTTGAACCGTCCCTTCTCCGCTTCTTCCGCTGCTCCTGTGAGCGCGCCTTCTTCGATTCACTTCGGTCGCGGCTCATCCTCTCCTCGATGGACACCAGCCCGATCAGTTGCGCCCGAGGCGATGCCACGACCACACGCCGAAGGATTGAAACAGAAAGTTGGGCAGCCAGATCAGCAGCTCCGGGTGCAGCTCGGGGTGTTTGTCGAGCCAGCCGGCCGCGATCATGATGAGGTAGTAGCCCATCGTCAGGGCGAGCGCGACGCCGAGATTGGCGGAGGTTTCCGAGCGCTTCGTCCGGATGCCGAGCGGCACGCCGATCAAGGCGAAGGAGAGAACCGAAAACGCCAGCGCGGCCTTTTCGTGGATGTTCATCTTCACCTGCAGCAGCCGCTCCACGTCGGCCGGATCGGCGCTCGTCTGGAGGCGGCGCTGTTCGGACACGAGTTCCGAAAAGTTCATCCAGGAAACCTTCTTCACGAAAGGCTGCCGCTTGAACACGCGATCGAGCGGGAGCTGGATCGGAAGCCGCTCGAACGACGGGCTGATCGGCGCCTTGGAAAAGTCCTCGGGATCATCCGTGTTGCGCACTTCGACGCGGCCGTTTTCGAGCACGAGCATGACGTAGTTGTCCTCCTCGTTCCACTCGAAGTGGCCCGAGTCGGCGCGGCTGAAACGCGTGACGCGGTTCTGCTTGTCCAGCTCCCACACCCAGAAATCCCGAAGCCGGTTCCCCTCGCGCGCGCCGACGTAGAGCACGACGCCGGGAAACTGCCGCACGAACGTCCGCTCGACGACGAAGCTCAACGGATTCGTCCGAACCGCGTCCGCGAGGCGCTCGCGATAGTCCGACTTCGCGTTCGGCGCATAGGAGAAATTGACCACGAGGCTGATCGCGACCGACACCACCGCGACGAGCAGCACCGGCGCGCCGATCCGCGCCAGGCCCACGCCCGCCGCCCGCATCGCGGTGATCTCGTGCTGCGCGGAAAGCCGCCCGAGCGTGAGCAGCACCGCCGTGAGCAGCCCCATCGGCATCGCGTAGGTGAGCACGAACGGAAACAGCATCAGCAGCATCTCCGCCGTCGCCTGCACCGTGAGTTTGCCGTCCGCGACGAGGGCGAAGAGATCCTTGATCGCGCTCCCCGTCAGCAGGATGAACGCAAACAACGCCACGCTCGCGAGCGTCGCGCCAAGAAGTTCTCGAAACAGGTAACGGTGAAGAAGGTTCACATCCGCAAGCGCGCAGCCCGCGCCCCAAGGCCACAATTCTGTAACGTACGTTACATGATCGTGGCTTTTTGGAGTCGGAGACCGAATCGCACCTCGGTTCTGTGACGCCGTCCGGCGCTGGCAATGGATTTGTCGGTCTTGAGTTTTCAATCACACGACGGTGGCATGGCGCGTTGGAAATGATCCAGGCCCAGACCAGACCACCGATCTTCGGAGAAACCCTCGAGTCGTTGACCGCGACGATGGCCGGCTGGGGCGAACCCGCGTTTCGCGCAAGGCAGGTGCTGGACTGGCTCTACAAGAAACGCGCCGCGACGTGGGGCGAGATGACGAACCTCTCGAAAAGCCTCCGCGCGCGCCTCGACGAAACCTTCGACCTCGCGCCCGCCCGCTGCGTGCTGGTCAAGGACGCGTCGGACGTGACCGACAAGCTGTTGCTCGAGCTGCGCGACCACTCGCTGGTCGAGACCGTCGTGATCCGCGCGCCGCAGGAAGGCGTCGGGCAGGAGCACTCGCGCAAGACCATCTGCATCTCCACGCAAGTCGGCTGCGCCTACGGCTGCCGTTTCTGCGCGTCCGGACTCGCCGGCTGGAAACGCGACCTGACCGCCGGGGAAATCGTCGCCCAGCTCATCCATGTCTGCCACCGCGAGGACGCCACCACCGCGCGCGCCCGGGAGGAGTTCGCCTCCTTCGACAACATCGTCGTCATGGGCATGGGCGAGCCGCTCGCAAACTACGACAACCTCCTGCGCGCCCTCGCGATCGTGAACGCGCCATGGGGCCTCGGCTTCGGCGCGCGCCGCGTGACGATCTCCACATCCGGCCTCGTGCCGCAGATCCGGCGCCTCGCGGACGAGCGCCTCGGCTTCCGCCTCGCGATCAGCCTGCACGGCGCGACCAATGCCGTGCGCGAGCAGATCATGCCGATCAACCGCAAGTACCCGCTGGAGGAGCTGGTGCCCGCCGCGCAATACTTCGCCCAGCGGCACGGTCGCATGATCACGCTCGAATACATCCTCATCGAGGACGTGAACGATTCTCTCGAACAGGCCGGCCATCTTGCGGCGATCGCGAACGACCTCCACGCGCACATCAACGCCATCCCCTACAACACCGTCGAAGGGCTTCCGTGGAAACGCCCCGGCATCGCGCGACAAAACGCGTTTGTCGCCGCCTTGCGCGACTGCGGCGCGTCCGTCACGATCCGTCGCGAAAAAGGCCACGACATCGCCGCCGCCTGCGGCCAGCTCCGCCTCAAGGTGGAAAAGGACGGCCAGATCGAACCGGCGCCGGCGCGGATGAGAAAACCAGCGGAACAGAGGACAGAGGGCGGAAGACAGAAAACAGAAGACGAAGGTCAGGATCGGGCGACCTTCGACCTTCGACTTTAAGATCGAGGCAGCGGCAAAGAACAGGCTTTACATATCAACACATACAGATGTCTTGATGTGTTTCTGTGAACGCGGATCCACGCATCGATTCCCTGCTCGCGAAAGACGGCCCCATTCGTTCGGTGGAATTTTTTCCGCCGAAGGACGATGCCGGCGTTTCCGCCCTGCGCCAGACGGCCGCCGCGTTGAAGTCGATCACGCCCGCATTTGTCTCCGTCACCTACGGCGCGGGCGGAAGCACCCGCGACCGGACGGCCTTGGTGAGCAACATGCTGCGCGAGGAGTTCGGCTTCGCCGTCATGCCGCATCTCACCTGCGTGAATCACACGCGCGATGAGATCGTGGACATCGCCCGCGGGCACCACGGTCGCGGCATCCGCAACATCATGGCGTTGCGCGGAGACGTGCCGAAAAGCCTGACCGCCGAAACGGCCTTCAAGGACGGGCTGCGCTACGGTTCGGACATCGTTGCCCTGCTCAACGAGGCGCTCCCGGAAATCTGCTGCGGCGTCGGCGGCTACCCGGAGAAACACCCGGAGGCGGCGACGGTCGATGGCGACATCGAGAACCTCAAGCGCAAGGTCGAAGCCGGAGCGGGCTTCGTCACGACCCAGCTTTTTTTCGACAACGACGTTTATTATCGTTTCGTCGATCGCTGTCGCGCGGCCGGCATCGGCATACCGATCCTGCCCGGAATCATGCCGGCGCTCTCGGTCAAATCCATCCTGCGCATGGCCGAGCTTTGCGGATCGACGCTTCCCTCGCGCCTCGCCCGCCGGCTCGAGATCGCGGGAGACAACATGGATGTCGTCGAGTTCGTGGGCATCGAATGGGCGGTCACCCAGATTCGCGACCTGCTCGAGCGCGGCGCGCCGGGTTATCACCTCTATATTCTGAACCGCGCGAAAAGCGCCCTCGCCCTCGCAGCCGGTCTCGCGGGTTGAGTCCGTTGACAACGGGCCGGGACCAAAAGCCACGATTCTGTCACGTACGCGACAAAATCGTGGCTTTCGAGCCCTACCCGCCCGCGCGGACGGGGCGGAAGCCGGCTTCGCGCAGGAGCGCCTCGGCTTTTTCGCGCTGGTCGCCCTGGATCTCGATCGTCGAACCCTTCACGGCGCCGCCGACGCCGGACGCTTTTCGAATGGCTCGCGCGAGTTCGTCGAGTTCGCCTGCGGCGATGCCCTTGAAGCCGGTGAGCACGGTCACTGTTTTCCCGCCGCGGCCGGCGGTCTGGCGGATGACGTCCACGCGGCCGCGATTGCGGTTCGGCTCTCTGCGCGAACCGGTCTTCGGCGCGGATGAAACCGGCGCCGATGGCGGCGGCGGCGCGGATCGGAAGCCCGCGGTGTCGAGCCCCGCGAACGGGTTGTGGCCGATCGGGTGAGCGTTTCCCGAGGTGTCGATGCGTTTGTCCTTCACGTCGAAACGAGCCGGCGCGATCAACCGCGCGAGGATGAACAGGAGCCGGATGGCGCGGACGGCGCATCGCCGCTCAGGACCGCGAGCGCCTTCGCGTAGCTGCGCCGCTCGAGGAAATGCCGCAAACGCGGGTCGAGGCGGCTGCCGGCTTGCGCGACCATTTCGTCGAGCCGCTCCATGCTCGCAATCATCCTGCTGGTATCAGTCGCCTTCATGCCTTCGATGAGGTCGATAAGAGCCCCTTTGATCTCCTGTTCAGACACGTTGGTCATGGTCTCGAAAGCATCTTGTCATCAGACGGTTGCAAACTTGAAGAAACAAGGCGCCCATTCATCCGCCTCCGGCTTGCGCTGAATTCGCGCCGCCCGCGAGCGGGTCCGCGCGAAGCCTGCCACGCATTACAATTGTTTATGGATGCCAACTGGTTAGTTTCCCGCGTTTTGGGATTAATATATCTGTTTCCATGAAGTTGCCCGCATTCAACACACCGGCAAATTTGGAGCTCTTCGACGCTTACTACGAGCGCTGGAAAGACGAGCCCGAATCCGTCGACGCCTCCTGGCGCGCTTTTTTCGAAGGCTTCGAACTCGCGGCCGGCCGGACCAATGGCGGAAACGGCACGGCGCAGATCGATCATCATCTGGCGCAATCGAAGGTGAGTTCGCTCATCTTCGGCTATCGCTCGATCGGCCACACCCAGGCGCATCTCGATCCGCTGAGCGATCCGCCGCCCTCGCACACCAGGCTCGTCCTCGACGAGTTCGGCCTGAGCGAGAGCGACATGGAGACGAAGTTTTCCACCGTCAACTACCTCGATGGCGGCGTCCATTCCCTGCGCGAGATTCTGGAAAGCCTGAACGAGACCTACTGTGGCAAGATCGGCTTCGAGTTCATGCACATGCAGGACGTCGAGGCCCGGCGATGGATCCAGCGCCGGATCGAGCCGGACCACGCCCGTCCCGGTTTTTCCCGCGAGGTCAAGCTGCGCGTCCTCCGCAAACTCTACGAGGCCGAGATTTTCGAGCGTTTCCTGCACACGCGTTATGTCGGCCAGAAGCGTTTCTCGCTCGAGGGCTCCGAAACCCTGATCCCGATGCTCGACGCGATCATCGAGCGCTGCGGCGAACTCGGGATGAAGGAGATCGTGATGGGCATGGCCCACCGCGGCCGCCTCAACGTCCTGGCCAACGTCATGGGCAAGTCCTACGATTTCATCTTCGAGGAGTTCTCGGAAAACTACATCCCGAACACCGTCGGGGGCGATGGCGACGTGAAGTACCACCTCGGTTACGAGACGGTGGTGAAGACGACGACCGGCGCGACGATCGAGATCCGCCTCGCCGCCAATCCGAGCCATCTCGAAGCGGTCGATCCCATCGTGCAGGGCAAGGCGCGCGCGCGACAGCGCATCCTCGGCGACACCGAGCGGCGGCAGGTCGTCCCGCTCCTGATTCACGGCGACGCCGCCTTCGCCGGCCAGGGCGTGGTGGCGGAGACGCTCAACTTCTCGCAGCTCCCCGGCTATCGCACGGGCGGCACGATCCACATCATCATCAACAACCAGATCGGCTTCACCACCTCGCCGGACGAGGCGCGCTCGAGCCGTTACTGCACCGACATCGCGAAGATGATCGAGGCGCCGATCTTTCATGTGAACGGCGACCATCCGCTCGAAGTCGCGATGGTCGCGCGGCTCGCGCTGGAGTTTCGCGAGCGTTTCCAGCGCGACGTCGTCATCGACATGTATTGTTACCGCAAGCACGGCCACAACGAGACCGACGAGCCGATGTTCACCCAGCCGGTGCTCTACCGGAAGATCGCGAAACATCCGCCGACGAGCCAGACCTTCGCCCGGCGCCTGCTGGCCGAGAAGACGATCACCGAGGCGGAGAGCAAACAGCTTCAGGAAGATTACCAGAACGTCCTCGAGGACGCGCTCGCGCGAGTGAAGAAAGCCGAGGAGGACCTCGACAAGACGAAGCGCAAGTTCCGCGAATCGACCGCCATTTTCCAGCCTTCCTACTCCTTCGAGCCGGTCGAAACCTCCGCCTCGAAGGACCTCCTCGAGCGCGTCGCGCGCGGCCTCACCCGCGTGCCGAACGACTTCAAGCTCAACCCCAAGATCAAGCGCCTGCTCGAGTCGCGCTGGCGCGCGTTTCAGGAGGACCTCCCGGTCGATTGGGGCTTCGCGGAAGCGCTCGCCTTCGGAACGCTCCTGATCGACGGGGCGCCTGTCCGGCTTTCCGGCCAGGACAGCGAACGCGGCACCTTCAGCCACCGCCACGCCGCGCTCTACGACCTGGAAACCCGCGCGCGTTACGTGCCGCTGCTGCACCTCGATCCCGCGCAGGAACGGTTTTGCGTTTACAACAGCACGCTCTCGGAGGCGGGCGTGCTCGGCTTCGACTTCGGCTACTCGCTCGATTATCCGCAGATGCTCTGCATCTGGGAGGCGCAGTTCGGTGATTTCGGAAACGGCGCGCAGGTCATCATCGATCAGTTCATCGCCAGCTCGGAATCGAAGTGGCAGCGCGTGAGCGGCATCGTGCTCCTCCTCCCCCACGGCTACGAAGGCCAGGGCCCCGAGCACTCGTCCGCACGCCTCGAGCGTTTCCTCAAGCTCTCGGCC
>CAZFCY010000171.1:0-10423 GCA_964517665.1 uncultured Opitutaceae bacterium
CGGGCGACGAGGGCGGTGAGCCGGGTGTCGGCTTCGATCCACGAGGGATGGGACTTGTTGGGCGAACCCTCGAGGCGCTCGCGGGTCAGGGCGAGGAGCCGGAGCGTGCGATTGGCGGTGGCCGGGGTGACCGCGGCGGGCTCCCGCGTCTGGCCCTCGTATTTTTCGATGTCGTCGAGCGCGCCCTTGATGTGCGCATCCGCCGCATCCGCGGCTGCGGCGCCCGCGGGCGCTCCGGCGAGGACGGACAACAGAAGGACGAGCAAGTGAATGCTGCGCCCCGGTCGGGGCAACGAGGACAGGCGCATGGGCTTGGCGGGTTGGGGCGAAACGCAAAAGAGGATCGATCCGACTCCCGCCGCGATTCCGACTGATCGTGACGGGCCCGTGCCGACCGGTTCGAGCGCCCAGTTCAACGACGAGGGCGGGGCGGTCAATATTCAAGGTCGCGCCTTTCCTCGCGCGCGTGTGGGCGGCGGGGATGGGCCGATGCCCCCTCGCAACAATAGTCATCGAAACCCGCGACGAAGCGGGATAGGGTGGGCCCGTGGAGTCGATCATTCTGGAATGGCTGGCAGGGAGGACGCATGCGCTTGCGACCACGGCCGAACCACCCCTGCGCGCGGAATTGTTCAACGTCGGGCAACTGGCGCAGCACGCCGGTGTGCTCGCCCGGAGCCACAAGGTCGTCACCAACAAGCGGTCCAGCCGGCTGTTGTCCGCCCTCGAGGAAAACGAGAGGATGTTGACGGGGTTCAATCGCGCGACCCTGGGCATGCGCAAGTCGCAGGTCGTCACCCCGGCGGCCGAGTGGCTGCTCGATAATTTCTATCTGATCGAAGAGCAGATCCAGATGGCCCGCCGGCATCTGCCGCGAGGTTACAGCCGCGAGCTGCCGCGCCTCGTGGAAGGGCCGTCCGCCGGACTTCCCCGGGTTTACGATCTCGGGCTCGAGCTGATCGCGCACACCGACGCGCAGATCGATGCGGAATCGCTCAGCGCCTTCATCTCCGCCTATCAAACCACGACGCCGCTGAAATTGGGCGAACTCTGGGCGGTGCCGATCATGCTGCGGCTGGGTTTGATCGAAAACCTCGCCCGCGTGACGACGCGCCTGGCGCTCGCGCGGCAGGACAGCGACCTGGCGGAAAGCTGGGTCGAACGCCTGCAGGAGATGGCGGAGAAGGATCCATCGCACCTCGTCGTCGTCGTGGCGGAGATGGCGCAGGCGGATGTGCCGTTGTCGAGCGCGTTCGTCGCGGAGTTTTGTCAGCGCCTGTCCCGGCTGAATCCCGCGTTGCACCTCGCGCGGAGCTGGCTCGAGCAGCGGCTGGCGGAGCAGGGTCTGTCGAGCGAGCAGCTCATCCATCGCGAAAACCAGAGTCAGGCGGCCGACCAGGTGTCGGTGAGCCACAGCATCTCCAGCCTGCGGTTCTCGAGCACGATGAACTGGAAGGAGTTCGTGGAGACGCTCAGTGTCGTCGATCAGGCGCTGCGCCGCGACCCCGCCGACGTGTATGCGGCGATGGATTTCTCCACGCGGGACCGCTACCGGCACGCGGTCGAAGAACTCGCGCGCCACGGCGGGTTGTCCGAGGTCGAAGCCGCCCGGGAAACGGTCCGGCTCGCGCAGGCCGGCGCCGAGATCGGGGGGCAGGAGCATCGCCGCGCTCACGTCGGGTTTTATCTGATCGACAAGGGCCGGCCGGAACTCGAGCGCGGGCTGCGCGTGCGCTGGCCCGCGCGGGCCCGGCTCGAGCGCGCGATCCTGCGCTTTCCGCTCACGTTCTACGTCGGCGGGATCGCCCTGCTGACGGGCGCGGCAACGGCCGGCTTTCCCCAACTCGCGCGCGCCTTCGAGGTTCACGGCGGCCGGTTGATTTTCTTCACGGCCGTCTTCGCGCTCTGCGCGAGCCAGCTCGCCGTTGCGTTGATGAACTGGCTTTCAACCCTGCTGGTGAAGCCGGGTTTGCTGCCGCGGCTCGACTTCTCCCGCGGCATCGCGCCAGAGGCCCGCACGATGGTCGTCATCCCGACGATGCTCTCCAGCCACGACGGCGTGGACCGTCTCCTCCAGGCGCTCGAGATCCACTACCTCGCGAACCGCGATTCGCACCTGCATTTCGCGCTTCTGACGGATTTTCCCGACGCGCCGACCGAGGTCACGCCCGACGACGAGGGCCTGCTCACTCGCGCGCGGGCGGGGATCGACGATCTCAACCGCCGCTACGAGCCCGGGCGAAACGACATCTTCTTCCTCTTCCATCGGCCGCGATTCTGGAACGCGGGCGAAAACGTCTGGATGGGTTACGAGCGCAAACGCGGCAAACTGGCCGAATTCAACCTGCTCCTGCGGGGCGGAGCCCGGGACCGTTTCTCGGTGGTTGTCGGCGAAACCTCGATCCTGCCCGCGGTCCGCTACGTCATCACGCTCGATACCGACACGCAGCTCCCGCGCGACTCCGCCCGGGAACTGGTTGGCACGATCGCGCATCCCTTGAACCGGCCGGAGTTCGACCCCGTGCGCGGCATCGTCACGGAGGGCTACGGCATCCTGCAGCCGCGCGTCGAGGTGAGCCTGCCGAGCGCGGGACGCTCGTGGTTCGTGCGGGCGTTTGTCGGCGACACCGGCGTCGATCCCTACACGCGGGCGATCTCCGACGTCTATCAGGACCTTTTCCAGGAGGGTTCGTTCATTGGAAAAGGCATCTACGACGTGGATGCCTTCGAGCGGGCCCTGGCGGGGCGTTTCCCCGAGAACCGGGTGCTCAGCCACGACCTGCTCGAAGCGTGCCACGCCCGTTCGGCGCTCGTGAGCGACATCGAACTCTACGAGGAGCATCCGTCGCGCTACAACGTGGACGCCGGCCGGCGTCACCGCTGGATCCGCGGCGATTGGCAGATCAGCCAGTGGCTGCTCCCGCGGGTGCCGGGGAGCGACGCGCGGCGCATCGCGAATCCGCTGAGCGGCCTGTCGCGGTGGAAACTTTTCGACAACCTGCGGCGCAGCCTCGTGCCGGTGGCCCTGTGGCTGTTCCTCCTCGGAGGCTGGATCCTCCTTCCCGAATTGCCGGGCGCGGGCGTGTCGCTGGTGCTCGCGATCGTCCTGCTCCCGGGCCTGCTGGCTTCGCTGCGCGAAGCGCTCGCCCGGCCGGACGAGATGCCGTGGACGATGCATTTGCGGGCGACGGCGGGCGCGTTCGGCCGGCAGGTCGGCCAGGTTTTTCTCACGCTCGTCTTCCTGCCCTACGACGCCTTCATCAGCCTCGACGCGATCGGCCGCACGTGGACGCGCCTGTTCGTGACCCGGCGGCGGCTCCTCGAATGGCAGACCTCGAGCGACGCCGAGCGCACGGCGGGGTCGAATCTCGCCAGCTTTCTGGCCACGATGTGGTTCGCGCCGGCCACCGCGCTGGCCGCCGGTGGTTTCCTCGCGGCAAGAAATCCGGAGCAACTGCTCATCGCCGCGCCCTTGCTCGCGCTCTGGATCCTTTCGCCGGGAATCGCGTGGTGGATCAGCCGGCCGATCCTGCGGCCGGCTCCCGAACTCACGGAGGCGCAGATGGCCTTCCTGCGCCGCACCGCGCGCAAGACCTGGCGTTTCTTCGAAACCTTCGTCACGGCGGAGGAGAACTGGCTGCCCCCGGACAATTTCCAGGAGCATCCCGCGCCGGTCGTGGCCAGCCGCACGTCGCCGACCAACCTCGGGCTGGCGCTGCTCGCCAATCTCGCGGCCTACGATTTCGGGTACGTGTCGGCCGCGCGCTTGATCCAGCGCACCCGGGACATGTTCGACACCATGCAGCGGCTCGAACGTTTCCGAGGCCATTTCTACAATTGGTACGACACCCGCACCCTGCAGCCCTTGCAGCCGTTCTACGTATCGTCCGTGGACAGCGGCAATCTCGCGGGGCACCTGCTGACGCTTGCCGCCGGGCTGCGGGAATTGTGCGACGCGGCGATTGTGCCGCCGCAGTGTTTCGCCGGGTTGCGCGACACCCTGCGCATGGCGCGGAAGCTCGCGGGCGAACACGCGGAGCTGGCGCGCCTCGAGGCCGAACTCGCGGAAACGCCGGCCGATCTTTCCGCGGCCCGCGCCGCGCTCGAGCGAGCCGCGGCCGCCGCGGAAGCCTTCGCCGCCAGCCTGCCCGCCATGGCAAACGACGAGCTGGCCGCCTGGAGCCGCGCGCTGGTGGACGACTGCCGGGACCACCGCGCCGACATGGCCTTGCTGGCCTCGTGGCCGGCGCCGCCCGCGCTCGATCGGACGCCGACGTTGCGCGAACTCGCGCAACTCGATCAGGCGACCGAGTTCGCATCCGGGGAGGTTTCGGACGGTTTGCGCCAGGCCGCGGAGCGCGCGCGCGAACGCCTGCTCGCGCTGGAAGCGCTGGCGCGCGAGTGCGAGCGGTTTGCGGCGATGGACGCCTCCTTCCTCTTCGACCCGTCGCGCGACCTGTTCTCCATCGGCTTCAATGTCACCGACCGCCGGCGCGATGCCGGTTTCTACGACCTGCTCGCCTCGGAGGCCCGGCTCGGCAGCTACGTGGCCATCGCGCAGGGACAGGTTCCCAAGGATCATTGGTTCTCGCTCGGCCGGCTGCTCGTGCCCTCGAGCAGCGGGCCCACGCTCGTGTCCTGGAGCGGATCGATGTTCGAGTACCTCATGCCGCGGCTCGTGATGCCGGACTACGAAAACACCCTGCTCTCGCGCACCTGCGCCGCCGCCGTGCGGCATCAAATCGAGTTTGGACGGCTGCGCGGCGTCCCCTGGGGCATTTCGGAATCGGGCTACCATCGCACCGATGTGCACCTCAACTACCAGTACCGCGCCTTCGGCGTGCCGGGCCTCGGCTTGAAACGAGGGCTGGCCGACGATCTGGTCATCGCCCCCTACGCGACCATGATGGCGTTGATGGTCGCGCCCCGCGAAGCCTGCGAGAATCTGCAGCGCCTCGCGAGCGAAGGGCGCGAGGGCGCCTACGGGTTTTACGAAGCGGTGGACTACACGCCTTCGCGGCTGCCGCCGGGCGAGTCCAGCGCGACGATCCGGTCGTTCATGGCCCACCATCAGGGCATGGGCCTGCTGGGCATCCTGTTTCTCTTGCGCGACCGTCCGATGCAGCGGCGCTTCATGTCGTCGCCGTTGTTGAAGGCGGCCGATCTGCTCTTGCAGGAACGCGCGCCCCGGACCGGCGCGGGAGTTTTCGCGACGAATCTCGAGCTGGAGGAATCGGGTCCGCTATCCGGGGAAGTCGGCGGAGTGATGCGCGTTTTCACCAACCCGTCGTCCCGCATGCCCGAGGTTCATCTCTTGTCCAACGGCAGCTACCACGTGGCGATCAGCAGCGCGGGTGGAGGCTACAGCCGCTGGCGGGATCTCGCCGTCACCCGCTGGCGCGAGGATGCCACGCGCGACTGCTGGGGCTTTTTTGTCTATCTGCGGGACGTGGAGACGGGGCAGTTCTGGTCCACCGCCCTCCAGCCCACCTTGCGCGCGACGAAGGGCTACGAGGCGATCTTCACGCAGGCGCGCGCCGAGTTCCGCGCGCGCCAGGCGGACCTCGAGATCCACACGGAGATCAGCGTCTCACCGGAGGACGATGTGGAGTTGCGGCGCATCACGCTGACCAACCACGCCTCCACGCCGCGCACGATCGAGCTGACCAGCTACGCGGAAGTCGTCCTCGCGCCGGCCGCGGCCGACGCCGCCCACCCGGCGTTCAGCAATCTGTTCGTGCAGACGGAATTCGTGCGCGCGACCTCGACGATCCTTTGCACCCGCCGGGCGCGCACGGCCACGGAAAAACCGGCGTGGCTCCTTCACCTCGTGGCCGGGGCCGGCGGAACCGGGACCGGAGACTCGTGCGAAACCGATCGCTCCCGCTTCATCGGCCGGGGCCGCACCCTCGCGCATCCCGCGGCCCTGCAATCCGGGGAGCCGCTCTCCGACACGGCGGGTTCCGTCCTCGATCCGATTGTCTCGCTTCGGCGCGCCGTGACGCTCGCCGCCGGGGAGAGCGCCGCCGTCGATTTCGTGCTGGGCGTGACGGAGGATCGCGAGGCCGCGCTGGCCCTGGTGGAAAAATACCGGAACGCCCGCATCGTCGATCGGGCTTTCGAACTCGCGTGGACGCACAGCCAGGTGACTTTGCGCCACCTGGACGCGACCGAGGCCGAGGCGCAAATCTTCGGGCGGCTGGCAGGCGCGGTCATTTACGCCGATCCCTCGCGCCGGGCCGGGCCCGGTGTGCTCCTCAACAACCGCCGCGGGCAAAGCGGCCTCTGGAGTTACGGCATCTCCGGCGATGTGCCGCTGGTCGTGGTCAAGGCGGGAAACGCGGACCGGATCGAGATCGTCCGGCAGTTGATCCGCGCGCACTCCTACTGGCGGCTCAAGGGCCTGACGGTCGAGCTCCTGATCCTCAATCAGGACACCTCGGTCTATCGCCAATCGCTGCACGAGCGGATCACCAACGTGATCGCGTCGGGCGTCGGGGCGCAGATGCTCGATCAGCCGGGCGGGATTTTCGTCCGGCGGCTCGAGCAGATCTCGAACGACGACCGCGTCCTGCTGCAATCCGTCGCCCGGATGATCTTCGACGACGAGAACGGGACGTGGCCGGAGCTGCTGGATCAGCGCCGCGAGGCCGAGCCGCACGTGCCGCAACTGGCGCCGGCCCGCTCCGCCTCGCCGGAGCCGCCGCCGCCCCTGCCGCCGCGAGAGTTGATTTTCCACAACGGCTTCGGCGGCTTCACCCGCGACGGGCACGAATACGTCATGACATTGCAACCGGGCCAGATGACCCCGGCGCCGTGGGTCAATGTGCTCGCCAATCCGTATTTCGGCACGGTCGTGTCCGAAAGCGGCGGCGCCTACACCTGGGCGGAAAACGCGCACGAGTTCCGGCTCACGCCCTGGAACAACGACCCCGTGCAGGACACGAGTGGCGAGGCGTTCTATCTTCGCGATGAGCACACCGGCCAGGTCTGGTCGCCCACGCCGTTGCCGGCGCGAGGGGCGACGCCGTACGTCGCGCGTCATGGTTTTGGTTACACGGTGTTCGAGCACACCGAGCACGGCATCGCATCCGAGGTGTGGATCTACGTCGCGATGGACGCGCCGGTGAAGTTCACCGTCGTCAAGCTGCGAAACATCTCCGGCCGGCCGCGTCGCGTGTCGGTCACGGGCTATTGGGAATGGGTGCTGGGGGATCTGCGCCCGAAGAGCCTGCTGCACGTGCAGACGGAGGTGGACCTCGAGAGCGGAGCGCTTCTCGCGCGCAATCCGTTCAACACCGACTTTCCGGAGCGCGTGGCCTTCGTGGACGTCAACGAGCCGGCGCGCACGCTCACCGGCGACCGCCGCGAGTTCATCGGGCGCAACGGCAGCCTCGCCGCGCCGGCGGCGCTGCGGCGGAAGCGCCTGTCGGGCCGCGTGGGCGCGGGCCTCGATCCCTGCGGGGCCGTGCAGATCGTGATCGATCTGCCCGACGCGCAGGAGCGGGAGGCGCGCTTCCGCCTCGGCGTCGCCCGCAACACCATGGAAGTGCACGGGCTGATCCGGCGCTTCCGCGGCGGGGAGGCGACCCGGGCGGCGTTGCGCGGCGTCTGGGATTACTGGAATCGCACGCTCGGCGCGATCAACGTCGATACCCCCGATCCGGCCGTCAACGTGATGGCCAACGGCTGGCTGGCCTACCAGACGCTGAGCTGCCGGCTGTGGGGGCGTTCGGGTTTCTACCAGTCGGGCGGCGCATTCGGTTTTCGCGACCAGTTGCAGGACGTCATGGCATTGGTGCATGCCGAGCCCCGGCTCGTTCGCGAGCACCTCCTGCGCGCCGCCGGCCAGCAGTTTCGCGAAGGCGACGTGCAACACTGGTGGCACCCGCCCGTGGGGCGCGGTGTCCGCACACACTTTTCCGACGACTTCCTCTGGCTGCCTCATGTCACGTGCCACTACGTGACCTGCGTGGGCGACACCGGGGTGCTGGACGAGAAGGTTCACTTCCTCGAAGGCCGGTTGCCGCGGGCGGACGAGGAGGCCTACTACGATCTGCCCAACCGCTCGAACGAGTCGGCGACGCTCTACGAGCACTGCGTGCGGGCGATCGAACACGGCTTGCGCTTCGGCGAGCGCGGCCTGCCCCTGATCGGCTGCGGCGACTGGAACGACGGCATGAACCTGGTCGGACAGGAAGGCCGCGGCGAAAGCGTCTGGCTCGCCTTCTTCCTCTACGACATCCTCACCCGGTTCGCGGAACTGGCGCGCGCGCGCGACGATGTTTCGTTTGCGACGCGTTGCCTGGAACAGGCCGGCGAACTGCGCGGGAACATCGAACGCCACGCCTGGGACGGCGAATGGTACCGCCGCGCCTATTTCGACGACGGCGAGCCTCTCGGCTCCCACACCAGCCCGGAGTGCCAGATCGATTCGCTGCCGCAAAGCTGGTCCGTGCTCAGCGGCGCCGCCGATCCGTCCCGCGCCCGCCAGGCGATGGAATCGATGTATCGACGCCTCGTCCGCCAGGACGCCGGGCTCATACAGCTTTTCGACCCGCCGTTCGACAAGTCTTCGCTCAACCCCGGCTATATCAAAGGATATATTCCCGGGGTGCGGGAGAACGGCGGCCAGTACACCCACGCCGCGACCTGGGCCGTGATGGCATTTGCCGCCCTGGGAGAAAACGAGCGCGCCTGGGAACTCTTCAACCTGCTCAACCCGGTGCGCCACGGCGCCACGCCGGCGAAGATCGCCACCTACAAGGTGGAGCCCTACGTCGTCGCCGCCGATGTCTATGCCGTCGCGCCCCACACCGGAAGGGGCGGGTGGACGTGGTACACGGGTTCGGCCGGATGCATGTATCGCCTGCTCATGGAAACACTGCTCGGCGTGAGCCTGCGGGGCGATCGCCTGCATCTCGCCCCCCGCCTTCCCCAGGCATGGGCGAGCTTCAAGATCCACTACCGCCATCGGCAGACGGTCTATCACATCACCATCGCGCGACTGCCCGCGGACGCGCCCGGAGAGCCGGAAACGCTGCTCGACGGCCAGCCCCAGCCCGAAGCCTCGATCCCGCTGACGGACGACCAGCGCGAACACTTCGTCGAGCTGCGGCTCCGCTGAGTGGAGTTCGTGGGCCGGCGACCCGGAGGGCCTGGCCGGCGTTGAGCCGTCGCAGGGCGCCGATCGATCCCCTGGACTCGCCGGCGGCGCTTCAGCGTTGCGAGAACCTTTCAAGTGCCCAAGCTGCAGGTTAATCTGTGAACACCCCGAACCTTCCCAAACGTGAATCGCTGGTCAATCAAACCGCGGCCATACTTCGTCAGGAACTGAAGAGAGGCACGTGGCAGGAATGGCTCCCGGGTGAGCGCGTGCTCTGCGACACCTTTCAGATCAGCCGCAATACGCTGCGCTCGGCCCTGGCGCAACTGCATGCGGACGGACAAGTGCGGCCCGTGCACGGCTCGGGCAATCGGATTCTCACGCGCGCGCGGCGAACGAGCGCGCGGCTGAAGTCGCGCGACGTCGGTTTGTTGACGCCGGATCCGCTCCAGAATCTGCGTCCGACCATGACGTTGTGGATCGACGAGCTGCGAGCCCTGCTGAGCGAACAGGGATGCCAGCTTCATGTCTTCCACGGGCGACAGTATTTTCGCGCGAACCCCGGCGCGGCGTTGACGAAACTGACGACACAATATCCGCACGGCTGCTGGATCCTCGCATTGTCGAACGAGTCGACCCAGCGTTGGTTCGAGAAGAACGTTGCGCGATGCGTCGTGGCGGGGTCGGTGCACCCGGGGCTGCGGCTGCCCTATCGCGATCTCGATCATCGCGCCATGTGTCGCCACGCGGCCGGCGCCATGTTGCGCGCGGGCCACCGCAAGCTGGCGATTGTCATATCGAAGCTGCAACGCGCGGGAGACCTTGAAAGCGAGGCGGGCTTCGTGGAGGGGGTGAAGCAATCGCTTCACGAGGACGCCGGCGTTTTCGTCTGCTGGCACGACGGCTCGGTTCCGGGGATCGCCAACGCGGTGCGCCGGATGATGGAACAGGGAACGCCTCCGACCGCGCTCTTCGTCGCCAACGCCTATCATTACCTCACTGTCGTGACGCGACTGGCCCAAATGGGCTTTCGCATCCCGGAGGATGTTTCCGTGGTGTCGCGGGACGAGGATCCGTTTCTCTCGTTCGTCGTTCCCACGCCCGCGCGTTATGTGGCGAATCCGCATGCCATGGCGCGTTCGCTCGTGCAGTCGGTGCAGGAATTGATGAACGGCCAGCCGGCGTCGAACCGCGAAGTGCGGATCATGCCCGAGTTCGTGCCGGGCGAGTCTCTGGCGCCTCCCTCGCCTTAGCGGACGTTGGTTTCCTTTGGGCCGGGTATCCGAGGCTTGCCTCGGCTTGGATTTCCGGGAGGAA
>CAZFCY010000172.1:0-10225 GCA_964517665.1 uncultured Opitutaceae bacterium
GCCCCGCCGCCGAGTGCGTAGGCATTCTCGAGAAAATAACTGGAAATGCCGTCCGGGCTTTGCCGCGTCATCACCGCGTAGGCGATGAGCGCCATCCCGCCACCCGCGGCGACGGCGAGGAGGAAGTCGCGCGAGCGGCGCAACCGGATGCGGATGATCCGCGCGTCGTCGTCCAGGTGCGGCACGCGTTTGGGCAGCCAGCGCAGGCCGAGCAGGATCAGCACCGTCGTGACGATCTCCACGAGCAACTGCGTCAGCGCCAGATCGGGCGCGGAAAACCAGACGAAGGTGACGCAGGTCACCAACCCCGCCCCGCCCATCAGCACCAGCGCGACCAGGCGATGGAACTTCGCCTGCTGGGCCGCCGCGATGGCGCAGACGATGCCGATCGCCCAGACGAGGGCAAAAGCGGGTTCGATGCTCGTGCCCGAAAAGCCGCCGGGATCCAGCTTTCCGAGGAGAGGCGCCGCGCCCGCGAAGACCGCCACGGCGACGAGGAGGAAAAGCTGCGGCTGCAGGCGCTCCGTCCCGAAAAACTGTTTCAAACCCCTGGCCCATTTCCAGAAAACCGTGACGAGGACATGCTCGAAGATTTTCTTGCCCTCGATCCGTCGCATGCCCGGCGCCCCTTCGATGCCGCGAAGGAAGTGGCGGCGAAGCGCGAGGTAGAGCAACCCTCCGCCGGCCAGGGCGATCGCGCTCATCGCCAGCGGGAAGGTGAAACCATGCCACACCGCCAGGCTGTATTCCGGCGTGTCGGCTCCCGTGATCGAAATCACCGCCGTGGCCAGAAACGGCCCGATGGTGATGCCCGGAATGACGCCCACGATCAGGCAGAGCAACACCAGCACCTCGACCGGCAGGCGCATCCACGCCACCGGCTCGTGCGGCGTCCGGTCCAGCCCTTTCGGCGCCGGCCCGAAGAAGACGCCAAGCACGAAACGCAACGAATAGGTGACGCTGAACATCCCCGCCAGCGTGGCCCCGATCGGCAGGGCGAGGTTGGCGAACGGATTCGCCACGCGCACCGCCGTCTCGGCGAAGAACATTTCCTTGGATAAAAACCCGTTGAGCAACGGCACGCCCGCCATCGCCGCGCTCGCCACCATCGCCAGCGTCCCCGTGTAAGGCATGAAGCGGAACAACCCGCTCAATTTTCGGATGTCGCGCGTGCCCGACTCGTGATCGATGATGCCCGCCGCCATGAAGAGCGACGCCTTGAAGGTGGCGTGGTTGGCGATGTGGAAGATCGCGGCCACCGCCGCGAGCGGACTGCTCATGCCGAGCAGCGTCGTGATCAGGCCCAGATGGCTGATCGTCGAATACGCCAGCAGCCCCTTCAGGTCGGTCTGAAAGATCGCCGCGTACCCGCCGACGATCAAGGTGGTCAGGCCCGCGAAGGTCACGATCCACATCCAGGCATCGGTGCCGGCCATGACCGGCCAGAGGCGGACGAGCAGGAAGACGCCGGCTTTGACCATGGTCGCCGAGTGCAGGTAGGCCGACACCGGCGTGGGCGCCGACATGGCGTGCGGCAGCCAGAAATGGAACGGAAACTGCGCGCTTTTCGTCAGCGCGCCGAGCAACACCAGCAGCAGCGCGGGCAGGTAGAGCGAGTGCTCGCGGATGAGATCGCCCGAAGCCAGGACCACATCGAGATCGTAGCTGCCGACGATGTGGCCGATGATCAGCACCCCGCCCAGGAGCGCGAAGCCGCCCAGGCCGGTGACGGTCAGCGCCATGCGCGCCCCCTCCCGCGCCTGCGCGATGTGAAACCAATAGCCGATGAGCAAAAAGGAGGCGACGCTCGTGAGTTCCCAGAAGACGACGAGCTGGATGAGGTTTCCTGATACGACGATCCCCAGCATCGAGCCCATGAACGCCAGAAGGAACGCGAAGAACCGCGGCACCGGATCCTCCGGCGACATGTAGTAGCGGGCGTAGAGCACGACGAGAAAGCCGACGCCCGTCACCAGCAGGCAGAAAAGCCACCCGAAGCCATCGAGCCGAAAAACCAGATCGAGGCCGAGCGCCGGAAGCCAGGAAACCTCCTCCCGGATGATCCCGCCATCGGCGACCTGAGGATAAAGCCAGCAGGTGATCGCCAGACCGCCCACGGCCACCGCTCCCGCCAGCCACGCCTCCGCATTGCGCGCGTTCGAGGGCAGCAGGGCGGCCAGAAAACTGGCCAGGAAAGGCAGTGCGACGAGAAGGATCAGCAAGTTGAAACGGTGTTGGCGCCCAAGAAACCACGCGCACGCGATCCGGGCATCGACCCAAAAATACGAACGACGCCAAATATTTGAGCCCGGGCCTCGTCAGCCCGTCCGGGCGAAGCGCGCGATCGGCGGGAGATTTTCGACTTTCGACCTTCGATCTTCGATCTTCAACTTTCGACTTCCCTCCCCCGCCATGCCCGACATCGACCGGATCGCCGTTTATCACCATTGCCCGCGTTGCGGTTCGACCGCCACGGAAGCGCGCACGCCGCAACTGGTCGTCTGCCACGCCTGCGACCTCCGCCTCTACCACAATCCCAGCGCGGCGACCGCGGCGATCCTGCTCGACGCCCGGGATCGCGTGCTCGTGATCCGGCGCGCCCACGAGCCCGGGATGGGCAGGCTCGCGTTTCCCGGCGGCTTCGTCGACAACGACGAGTCGGCCGAGGAGGGTCTGCGGCGCGAACTTCGCGAGGAAACCGGCCTCGAGGCGGGCGCGCTCGAATTCCTCGTCAGCCGGCCGAACACCTACCCGCATCGCGGCATCATCTACCGCACGCTCGATTTTTTCTTCATCGCCCGGATCGACAGCTTTGCCGGGGCGCGGCCGCTGGACGGCGCCACGAGCCTCGAGATCCTGGAGACCGGCGAACTCCGGCCCGCCGACCTCGCGTTCGTCTCGATGCGCGAGGCCTGGCAGGCATTCCTGAAACGGAGGAGCGGCGGCTGAGGCTGTCGTTGAAATCTGGATACGAAGCGGCCGCTGGAGCCCGCCCCGTGGCCCGGCTCCAGCGGCCGGAAAGCCGGCGACAATCCCGCCCCTCGTTGGCACGGGCCATGCTCGAAGCAACGCGGTGGGCGCATGGATTGTTCTGTCCGAACAGGACCAGAAAACAAAAGGGGCCGGCGTTAAGGGTTATCGCCGGCCCCTTGACCCTTGGATTCCGCGCGGCTGATCGCTTTTCGGAAATCGAAGCTTTCAGCCGCCGCCGTGCGATACGGTCGCCGGCCAGGCCTCGAAATACTCCCAGAGCACGCGGGCGAGATCGGAGCCGTATTGCTCCCAGTGTTTTCCAAGCGGAGGCGTGCCAAGACCCGCGATCCAGTTGGCATTGAACTCGTGCGTGACGCCATCGATCTGGTAACGCTCGAGCCACGCGCTCGCGAGGGCGCCGGTGTTGTGGAAACTCGGCGGAGTCGTGCCCTCCGTGAACCAGGTGTGCTTCCGCAGCAAGGTCTCCAGAATCTCCATGCGCTCGAGGTATCGCGGCAACTCCGGGACGTCCGACCGCGCGAGGTGCAGCCGGCCGCCCGCGTCGTTGTGCAGCTCGAGCGCGAGATGCGGCTGTCGACCCGCCGCGATCATGCCCTCGAGCCAGGACTCCATCGCGGCGTTTTCCGGAGCAAGCTCGGGATCGGCTGGACGATGCAGGTCCCGGTTCAGGTCCTTGCCCTTCATATTGAACCGGGTGCGGCCCAGCGCGACGCCGTCCTTGTTCGCCATCGGCATCACGTAGAGGCAATAACGCTCGAGAAAGCGCCGCGCGTCGGCGTCGTCCTTCAGCAGACGCCGGATCAGCCCCTGCGCGACCCAGTTCCCGCCCGGTTCCCACGGATGCGCCCGCGCCCGGACGAAGACCCGGTACGGCGCGTCCGGATCTCCGACGCGAACGATCTCCAGCTCGCGGCCCTGCACGGTGTGTCCGATCGGCGCGATCTCCACGCGTGGATCCGCGCGGATCGAGTCGAGAAACTTATCGAGATCCGAAATGCGATAGGGCTCGACGCGCGCGACATACAGCCGCGGGCCCGGCATCTCGACCGTCATGCGAACGCGGTTGTTCGGCAGGTTCTCCATCGGCACGCTGGTCCAGCTCCGCCCGTCCTCGGAAACCACGGCGGCGCGCATGTTGCGCGCCATCGAGCTGGGTTGGCCGTTCCACACGTTGTCGACGTTGCGGAACTCGATCGTCAACCGCGTGCCCGGCTTCCCCTGCAGCAGAAAATGGAAGTGACCCGTCGCACGGTTGGGGGAGGCGCGCTCATGATCGTACAGCAGGTGCACCTGGATGGAACCGTCCTCTCCCGCGTCGTACCAGAGCGGAGACGCGTTCTCGAAACTGGTGTCGATGAACTCCAGGCCACTCGACCCGACGCCGGTCGCCGGTGAAGCGATCGCCTGGCCCCTCGCCTGCGAAGGCTGCGTCGAGGCATGCGCTGTCGTCCCCGCTCGTGTGAGCGCGGAGATCTTCACGTCCGACCAGAGGATGTGCGAGCGCCAGGTGCGCAGCGCGAAGTGTCCGCCCGGCAGCGGGTCCGGATCGCGCGCGTCGTGAACGAGCCTGCCGTTGATCCACTGCCGCAACCGGCCGCCGGCGATGACAACCCGGATGTGATACGCGCCCCCGACCTCCGAGCGCAGGGTCTTGTCCTCGCTGATGAGATTGAAACCTGGATTGCGCCGCATCCGCGCCCAGCCCTCCTGAAAGCCGCCGGTGAGGGTTGTTATATAATTCGGTATTGTGTGATAATCCGCGTAACGGCCCGAGCGCCCGAAGCGATAGGGGCCGCCGCCGAGTTCACGCGCGTGAAAAAACAAATTCACGTTCGCGGCATTGTCCTCGATTGGGCCGGTCGCCCTGGCCGTCAGCTCGATCAGGACATCCGCCGGCAGCGCCTCGCGCCACCATACGGTCGCGACCTGCTCGACCTGCTTCGATTTCGCGGTGACGACGGACAGCTTTCCATCGCGCGCCTCCACGGTCGCGTTGCCCTCCAACACCCAGCGCTTCCCCCAATCCGGATCGGTGAAGTCGTCATGCGCAAGCGGCGTCGCCGTCCACGTTTCACCATCCACCGTCAACGCAGCCTCGCCGGACGGCGCGGCGCGCGCGAGCAGACAAGGGGCCATCGTCAGGAGCAGCGCTGCCGGACAGCGGCGCAGAAATCGGGCAATCATGTTCATTTCCTTCCTTTGTTTCCGCGGCCACCGCCCGTCGTCGACATCAGGTCGATCTCGAGCGCGGCCCTGTATTCATAAAGTGGATCGTTCGACAGTTTTTGCCAGCGCGCCGCTGACAATGCTCTTCCCCGCAATCATGACCTATAACGACTCCAGCGCCTCCAACATCGCGCCGCGCTCGCCACGATAAACAACAGCGGACGCGCCGGCCGCTTCGCCCGCCTCGGCCGGCCACGGCGCGAACGTCCACCGGCCTTCGCCGGAGAAATCCACCGGGCGATCCGAGGCCGTGTAAACCAGCCACACGTCGGGCGCGACCCGCCGCAGGCCCAGCGCGTCCGGCCTATCGGCGCGCAACGCGAACTCCGGGGTTTCCAGCCGGTCCGATCGCAGCGCGAGCAGCGACTCCACGCCGTTTTCACCGCTCCGCGCGATCAGGCTGCCCGCCCGCGCGGAGCATCCTTCGACCGAAAGATCGTCGATCGCCTCGCCCACGATCACGGTATCCATCCACTGGGTACCGCCGATCTTCACCTCGCGCCGGCCGTCGCGCGACGCGACCCCGGCGTGAATCTCCGGCGCGGGCGTCCCCGCGAAGCGCGGCACGAGCAGTGTCGCGAATTCGACGTCGTTCCCCTCGGCGGCCACGGCCCACGTCCGCAACCGCTCGGGCGGCACATCGACATGCGGCGCGTTCGGCTCGCGAATCGCAAATGCCCCGCCGGGCGAAAGCGTCTCGATCCGCAGGCTGCCGGCCGCGCCGGGAATGTTCAGCGCCGGGCCATCCGCCTCGCCCGCGGGCGGCGTCTGCGCGAGCCATTCGACGCGGTGCGCGTCGGAGTCACGAACGCGGTCCAGCACCAGCACGTACTCGGAACGGCGGTGCAGCACCTGACGGCTCACGCGCTCGATGCCGGTGTAGGCGGCGGTGAGATCGATCGAGGTCCAGCACCATTCGGGCGTTGTCGCGAATCCGTCGATACGCCCGCGCGCCGTGTGGCGCTCGTAACTCTGGTTCTCGCCGTCGATCACGAGGGTGGAATGCGACTCGGTGCGGTTGGAGAAATAATTCCAGCGCGGCCCGTTGGAGTCCCAGAACTCGGGATTCGAAAAACCCGTGCCGTAACCCGGCGTGGTGATCAGCCATTCGTCGCCGAACGCGAAGGCGATCGCCCCGGCATCGAGATGGCTGTGGCTGCGGTTGTTGAAGCCGGACTTGATCGCGAGCAGGTAATCGCCCGCGCCCCAGCCGTTGCGCGTGGTCACGAGATCGCCGACAGACAGATGCCTGTCGAGCGTGCGCGGAGGCGTTGCCGGCATGCCGCGGTCGTGCCACAGCGCGATCCAGGCCGAGATGTCGTTCGACGCGGTCGTGCCCATCGTGCCGCTGGGCCCCTGGGGCGGAAAAGGCAGGTTGTCCGCGAGATACTGCGCGGCGGGATCACGATACTCGGCCGCGAGTCGATATAGAAGATGATGCGGCCCGTAATAGTCGCGTTGCGGCGAATCGCCCCACGGCAGCGTGCCTACGAATCCCGGAGTGCTGCTGGCCAGCCGATAGCCGGCGGTCGAGCGAAAGAAAGGCGCGTCGTAGAGCGCCCCGGTCGGGAGCACGGCGCGCGTGCCTTCGATGAACTGCAACAGGAACGACACGCTATAGCTCCAGTACGGCACGCCCTCGGGTGAACTGCCGTCGGCGTTGGTCTCGCGGGCGACGCGCTCGAAATTGTTCACCGCGTGCGCGAGCCATTCGCCGGCCTCCGGAATCTCGTCGAGAAAGGCGAGCCCGGCCAGGCCGAGTCCGGTCGTGTCCACGTGGTTGTGGTTGTCCTGATAATTGTCGCCCCACCAGAGGTCGCCATAGGCCGCGGCGAGCAGATGATTCATCCGGACGCGCATGGTTTCACGAATGTGTTTTTTCTCCGCGTCGCTCCAAAGATCCGGATGCCAGTCGTAGGCGATGGCCACGCCGCGGCCGACGTGGGCGGCGGCGAGATCGCAATCGTAATATAACACGCCCTCGTACACGTGCATGCCCCAGGTCGGATACTCGCACGCGGTCAGCACGAGCGTGCGCAAGGCCTCGCGAAACTCCGGCCGCGGATCGACCGCGAGCGCGAAGGCGAGCAGGACCATTTTGTCGCCGACCGGGCGCTGCCAGAGTTGCGGGCGCGCCACGGACACGCTCATGCCCTCCGCCACCTGCGATTCGGGAGTGATATACACGGGCTTCGGCTCCGCGGCGACGACCCGCGCCCGGGCGAGCGCGGCCTCGAGATGACGGCGGTCGCGCGCCGATGCGCCGTCCCAGCGGCGGGGAAGCGCCTTCCATTGCTCAGGCGTGAAGAACGTGCGCGGGCGGCTCTCCGGCAGACTCGCGCGCCAGGCGCCGAGATCGCGCTGCAAACGCTCCCGCGCGCTCGCCTGGAACGCCTCCGGCTCGTCGGCCGCGGAAGCAACAATCGCAAGCGAGAACAGCGCGAGGAAACACAACTGAAGCCGGCGGGCTATCCTCATCAGCGCTTCGCTTCCGAAAGGGTGGTAAATTGCGGCCGGTTCCAGACCTTCATGTTTCGAAAGCGGATGCGCGTCGCATACATCATGCGCAGGCCGATGCGGCCGGCGTTCAATACCGGACCGTTGTTGCCAAACGCGTTGTCGCGCGCGTCGAGCACCCACTCGCCGTCGATCGCGGCCCGCAGGCGCGAGCCCTCCTGCACAAACAGCAGCTTGTGCCATGCGCCGATCGTGATGGGCGGCACGGTGGACATCTGCAACGGATGCCACCACGGATTTTTGATCATGATGTGAGTGCCGAGGTCGCAACGCGCGTCGACCGACTTCCGGAAGTATTCCCAATGATAATTCTTCACCCGATCCGAGATGATCGTGCCCATGGCCCCGGTCGTGCGCTTCGGATGATCGGTGAGGAAATCCTCGCGTTGCATGCCCGTGGCCTGGACGATCAGCAACGCCAGCCCCGTGTCCTGCTCGACGCGAAAATCGTACTCGACCGCAAGGTCGCCCTCGAAGATCTGCGGGCTCCAGAAATATACGCGGGTTTCGACGTGAACCTCGTCCGGCGTCTGCACGAGCAGGCCCTCCGGCGTGATCTCGTGCGCGCGCAGGCGGTAAGGTTCCTGCAGACAACCCTGCTGTTCCCAACCGTCGAAGTCGCCCGGCTGCGTCAGAGGCTTGTCGAAACGAACCTGCCATGCCGCGCCGGGTCGCCAGTCGACGCGCGGCCTCGGCCGCACGGTGAAGAGTTCCCGAAGCTCCTCTTCGATCGCCGGAGACTTCCGCGCGCCGGAGCTCTCGAACTCCGCTGCGATCGCGCCGGCATCCAGTTCGACGTCGTGGAGGCTCAGCCCGGCGAAAGCCATCGCGGTGTTGCCGAGGTAAAGGTCCGGCTTCGGTTTGTCACAAAAAAATGGATACGCCGTCGTCCCGCAGAGGATGCCGTTCACGTAAACACGCAGCCGGCTCGCCGGCTTGTCCCAGGTGAACGCCAGTCGATACCACTCGCGCTCGCGCAGCGACAGGTGCTCGACCGGCACGTAGGGCGTCACGCTGTAATCGGCGGCGCCACCCGCGGCGATGCCCTGCTTGAACTTCGCGATCATCTGCGGGTGCATGACCGAGCGCCAGTACCAGCAGAAGACCGATTGCGGGATGTCGTTGACCGGAAACGTGTCGCCAATGAGCCCGTACTCCTGCGCGTTCGGATCCTTCGCCAGCACGTGCTTCATCGGCGCCGCGACGCCGAGTGATTCGAGCGGGCACACCCAGAGGAGGATGCTCCCCCTGTCGCCGCAATGGACATCGGTCGAAATCTTCAAGCGCGTGCCCAGGCTCGCGGGATGATAACCGGAGCGGCCATCGACTTCGATGAAGCGGTGCGGCCCGGATATTTCGACGGTCGTGCCTGGCGTGACGCTGAAATCGCGAGCCAGGGGAAGGTGAACGAGAGGAGTATCCATGTGCATGAGAGTGTGAATGAGAACCAGTAATAACGGAATCGTGGGCGCGGGCCTGTCAGGGCGCCCAGCGGCTTCGCCCACCGTGTTCGGCGAGGTAGGTCAGGCCGGCTTCGAACGCGACGAGTTGCGCGTCGAGCAACTGGCCGGCCGTGTGCGGGGTGACCTCGCCCTTGCGATTCAGGCCCGCGAAGCTGTGCGAGGGCGACTCGATCAGCGCGGTGAGCGCGCCGCAGTGGAAGTTGAGCGCGGCATCGAGGTTCAGCGGGCCGGCGCGCACGCGCTCCGGATTGGCCTCGATCTCCGGGTCATCCGTGTCCTGCAAACCGGCGCGGGCGAGCGCGGTATGGACGGCGCGGTAAAGCCCGTCGTAGGCAGGCGCGAGCACGGCTTCCATGGTGGGCCGGTGCATGCGCATGAAATAGTTCTTCGGCGGCGCGCCCGTGTGCATGTTGAAGATCAGATCCGGTCGCTCGCGCGCGGTGAGATCGAGCAACGCCTGCGTCTCCGGCTGGCGGTTGCCGAGGAAGTCGTCGTGCTGGATGTTGACGCCGGCGTCGTTCGGATAGCCGCCGGGAAACTGCATGAGCGAGAAATCGAGCGGGATGAACTCCTTCACCGTCGGCCAGCCGATCGGCGTGCCGTTCTTCCAATAGCCCGTGTTGAAGAACTGATGATGGCGATTGTTCGTGCCAATATAGCGCTCCATCCGCAACGGAATGCGCGCGCGGCCATCGACGTTGACGACGGGTATCAACACGATGCGATCGAGTTTGTCCCGCGCGGCGACGATCCCCGGCCACGCCCGGCCGCGGAGATCGCTTCCGGTCTCGAGCACGGCGATGAGGTTGACGACGCCGACGATGCCCTCGAACTCGCCGCCGTGCACGCCTCCCAGGCCGAGGAAAACCCTCTTCGCGTATTCAGATCCCAAATACGCCCGAACGTCGTGAAAGCCGAGCGAGCCGGAGAACGTCGTGGTCCCCTTGGGCCTGCGCGGCTCGCCGTAGCTCACGGCGCGGATCGGGCGTATTTGGGATCTGAATACGCGAAGAGGGTTTTCCTCG
>CAZFCY010000173.1:0-10115 GCA_964517665.1 uncultured Opitutaceae bacterium
GGCTCGGCGATGAGCTTCACGCCGAGCCGTGGGATCTCGGCCTGGGCGGTTATCAGGTGGGCAATTTTCCGATCAACTGGGCCGAGTGGAACGGCAAATACCGGGACACCGTCCGCCGCTACTGGAAAGGCGACATGGGCATCCACGCCGACATCGCGTGGCGGCTCGGCGGCAGCGCCGATCTCTACGAAAGCTCGGGCCGGCGGCCCTCGGCCAGCATCAACTTCGTGACCGCGCACGACGGCTTCACCCTGCACGATCTCGTCAGCTACAACGACAAGCACAACGAGGCGAACCATGAGGACAACCGGGATGGCGCCAACGACAACGAATCGTGGAACTGCGGCGCCGAAGGACCGACCGACGACGAGGCGATCAACGAGCTGCGCGAGCGGCAGAAACGCAATTTTCTCTGCGCGCTCTTCTTCTCCCAGGGTGTGCCCATGCTCGTCTCGGGCGACGAAATCGGCCGCAGCCAGAGCGGGAACAACAACGGCTATTGTCAGGACAACGAACTCTCCTGGCTGCACTGGGATCTCGACGAGCGGCGCAAGCGGCTGCTCGATTTCACGCGGCGCGTCATCCACCACCGCCGGAAGCATCCGAACTTTCACCGCCACAGCTACGCGGAAAAGGATCCGCAGGTCGGCGTGCCGGCCGAGTCGATCGAGTGGTTTCGCGCGGACGGGCTGAAGATGAAGCCCTCCGACTGGAACGAAGGCGGCTGGATGCGCGCGCTCGGGATGTATTTGCACGGCCACGCGCCCGAAATCCGCAATGGCGGGGGCGAGTCCGTCGGCGACGACAGTTTTCTCCTGCTCGTCAACAGCCATCACGAGCCGGTCGAGTTTCGCGCTCCGCGCAGGATCCGGGGCGGCCGCTGGGCTGTTGTGTTCAACACCGCGCGGCCGGAGGCGGGCGAGGACGAGGAGAAACTGCCCAGGGGCCAGCCGATGATGATGGAGGCGCGATCGTTCGCGCTCCTGCGCCATGTCCGCGGCCGGGGACCGGACGCGAGGGAGAAAGCCGTTTGATACAGCGGCCCGCCGCTATATCAGCGGCAGGACGAGGGCGAAGAGGGTTTCGAGCAGAAACGGAAGCGAGAGAAGGAGCGTCGTGGCTCCGAGCGCGACGAGCAGCCAGAGCGAAGTGCGGTGTCGGGATTGAAAGGTCGGGTTCACGGGAGGAGCTTGTTTGTTCTGGAAGGAGAACGCTCGCCGGGCCGAGGGTCTTACTTTGCCGGGCGTTGACGGCTCCGCCATGGCGCCGGGCGAAGGCTGCGGCGATGTTTCGCCGTGAATAGACTCGCGTCCGGCCGTCCGGAAATGTTCTTTGACGCGCAGTTCCATTCCGGCCCGTCCTCTATTCGATCATTCATGAGACCGATAGCGCACCTCCTCGTCGTTTCCCTGGTTCTGCTCGCCGGCTGTCGCAGCCCTGAGGCGATTTATCAATCTTCGGGCGTCGTCATTCCGGACAGGCTGCAGCCGATGGAGCCGAAGGAGCTGGCGGATGTGATCGCGCGCGATCCGATCATTGCCTCCCGCGGATGGTATCTCGTCGAGGTCATGAACGATCGCGTCCGCCTCGGGCTGACGGTGCGCGCCCACGAGGCGGTGGTCGATGTGTTTTCGACCGACGGGAAAGTCCGGCTGGAGCTGGTGAGCAGCGAAAACCTCGAGCAGGAGAACGGGAGGATCCACCCGTTCTTCAACTCCTGGATCGCGAACTTCGAGCGCGATCTGCGCCGCGCGCTTCTGGCCAAAAGCGGCGAAGCGAGCGTCCAGATGACGACGGCGGGATAGGGGCGTCGAACCATCGCGCGCGCCGCCGGGACGCGCGCGGCCACCTGCTCAACCCGCGGGGGGCTGGTTGAGCAGGAGCCAGTACATGCCGAGTTTTTGCACGGCGGCGGCGAAGCCTTCGAATCCGACGGGTTTCACGATGTAGCTGTTGACCCCGAGGCGGTAGCTTTCGATCAGATCGGATTGCTCCTGGGAGGAGGTGAGGACGACCACGGGCATCGCGCGGGTGCGGGGGTCGCTCTTGACCTGTTGCAGGACCTCGAGGCCGTCGATTTTCGGGAGCTTGAGATCGAGCAGCATCACCTTCGGGATTTCCTCGCTGTTGCGGTCGCTGAAGGGGCCGCGGCGGAAGAGGTAGTCGAGCGCCTCCGCGCCATCGCGCGCGACGTGGATATGGTTGGCGATGTTGGCCTTCTTGAGCGCCCGCAGGGTGAGTTCGAGGTCCTGGGGACTGTCTTCAACCAGCAATATTTCGACCGGGGTGTTCGGGCTCATGGGATTCGGTGGATGCGAGGGTAAAGGAAAAGGTGGCGCCGCCGTCGGGCCTGGCGTCGGCCCAGACCTTTCCGCCGTGCCGTGTGACGATGCGCTGGACGATGGCGAGGCCCACTCCGGTGCCTTCAAACTCCTCGGCGCGATGGAGACGCTCGAAGACCTTGAAGGTTTTGTGAGCATAGCTCGGATCGAAGCCGACGCCATTGTCGCGCACGAAAAAGACATCGGCTCCGCCGGCGCGGACGCAACCGACCTCGATCCGGGCGCGCTCGCGCGTGCGGGTGTATTTAAACGCGTTCGAGAGAAGGTTCGACCACACCTGCCGCAGGAGCGCGGGGTCGGCCTGCGATTCGGGCAGCGCGTCGATCGTGACCTCGATGTTTCGCTCCCCTTCCTCCGCCCGCAGGGAGTCGAGGCAGGCCTGGACGAGCTTTCGGGTGTCGAGCGGCCGGCGTTTGATCGAGAGGCGCCCGATGCGGGAAAACGCGAGCAGATCGTCGATGAGCGTCCCCATGCGCTGGGCGCCCTCGCGGATGATGCCGAGGTAGCGGCGGCCGTCCCGGGAGAGGCCGTCTCCGCAATCCTCGATCATGGCCTGGGCGAAACCGTCCACCGTGCGCAACGGAGAGCGCAGATCGTGGGAGACCGAATAGCTGAAGGCTTCGAGTTCGCGGTTGGCGTTCTCGAGTTCGGCGGTGCGGGTGGCGACGCGCTCCTCGAGTTCGCTGTTGAGCCGGTGGACCGCGTCCTCGGCCGCGTGCCTGCGGGTGAAGTCGCTGATGTGGACGATGGCGAGCAGCGGCCGGCCGCGCGCGTCGTGGGCGATGGCTCCGCCGAAGTTGAACACCTTCTCCCAGCCCTGCCGCTTGTGGCGGACGCGCAGCTCGAGGTCGCGCACCTGTTCGCCGCGCAGGATGCGGGCGAGCGGCCACGTATCCACAGGTAGGATACGGCCCTCGAAGGTGCTCAACTCGAACAGGTCGCCAAACCCGGCGAACACGCCCGGGGCGTCGCTCATGCCGTTGAAGCCGTGCATCCTCAGCGCCGCCGGGTTCCAGTTCAACACGGCTCCGTCGACGGTGAAGACGACGACGCCTTCCGTGAGGTGGGCGAAGGTGGTCCGGAGCTGGGCCTGGCTCTCGATCAACGCGCGCTCCGCCAGCTTGCGCTCGCTGATGTCCGTCAACAAGCCGTGCCAGAGCACGCCGCCGTCGGGTTCCGCGTGAGGCACGGAGTGGCCCTCGACCCAGATCTCGCCGCGATCCGGGGTGCGGAGGCGATACTCCTCGTGCCAGGGCGTGAGGTCGCGGCGGGATTTTTCAACGGAATCGAGGACGCGCGGCAGATCCTCGGGATGGATCTGCGGGTTGACGCACGCCGCGTCGTCCTCGAGCGCCCGCGCGGTGATTCCATAGAGCGCGGCGAGCCGCTCGCTGCCATACACGATGCGGCATGCGCCGTCCGGCCGCATGTGGAAGGAATGGATCGCGCCCGGCGCCGTGCGGGCGATCTTTTCCAGGCGGTCGCGCTCCGCGACGAGCATGCGCTGGTCGGCGAGGTCGATTGAAAGCCCGATCACGCCGGTGATCGTTCCGTCCGCCTCGCGAAAGGGCGCGACCCGGCAGCGGCAGGCGCCGAACGCTTCGACGACCGCGTCATAGACGGCCGCTTCGCCGGCGAGCGCCTTCTCGTGTCCCGCGACGGCCGCTTGCGCCGATGCGGGGTCGGCGATGACCTCCGCGACATGGCGGCCGACCATCGCCTCGCGGATCTCCCGCGACGCGCTGTCCTTGTCCCCTTTGACGGAGGTGACGACGAGGTTTGTATCCGTCGTCCAAATACGGGCGGCAAGCTGCCCGAAGATCAGTTGAAGCCCCTCTTCGCTTTCGCGCAGGGTTCGCCCGGCCTGCTCGCGCGCGTTTTCCTCCGCGCGCCTTCTCCGCGTGATGTCGGTCAGCACGCCGTACCACATGAGGGCGCCGTCGGCCTGATGTTCCGGGATCGACCGGCCTTCGATCCAGATCTCGCCGCGCGTCGGATGATTATAGCGAAACTCGCAGGACCACGGCGTGCCGGCGCGCGCTGCTTCGATCATGGCCTGCTCCACGCGCTCCCTGTCGTCCGCGTGCGTGCGCCGGATCACGAGGCCGCCGTCGGCTCTCAGTTTCGCGGCGGGAAATCCATAGATGTCCTCGATCCCCGGTCCGGCGTAGACAAACGAGAACGAGCCGTCCGCCCCCATCCGGAAGGCGTGGAACGCGCCGGCGGAGGCTTGGGCGATCTTCTCGAGCAGGTGATCGGGCGAGGGGTCGGAACTGGAACCGCGCGGGTTCATGGGCGGCGGCGGGCGAAGTGACGGGCGCGGGAGCGAGCCTGCGAGGAAATGAAGGGCCGTCAACCGCGAGGGAAGCAGCCGGGCTGGCCCGGATTTTTCCAGAGGGCGCGGGCACGTCCCTTTCGTTTTATTGAAAGATAGAGTTGTTTCGGAGCGTTCAAAGGCGTAACGAACCCGGCTGTCGGCGTTCGAACTGTTCCGGCCGAAAGGCCGTTCCCCCAGAATTTTGGTTCCGTGGTTTTCCGGCTGGTCCGCCAGTCGTTCCCCCAAACTCAGCAACCGTTCGAAATAGGAGGCCCCATGGCCAGGCTACTTCGCCGGAAGATCGTTTCCGGCCTCGCGATCGCATCCGTCCTCGCCGGCGGATGCAGCAGGAAGGCATCCCTCGTCGATGACGCCGGGGGCCGAAGCCCGGAGGATTTTCCGGAACTCGCGGCCGATGTTTTCAAACCGATGGACGGCGGCATCGCGCTGACCGAGGACGAGATCAAGGGCCGCAACACCTGGAACCTGTGGACGGGCGGCAACGAGCAATTCTGGGAACGCATGTCGCGCGAGAGCTACGGCTTGATCGACCTGCTCAAGGTCATCGACTCACGCAAGCGGCCGGAGCGATTCGAGACGATGGGCGTGATCAACCAGCCCGGTTATCGCCAGGCGTCGCAGCCGGATGCCTACGGCTTGTGGATCGACGAGGCGGTCGAGCCGGAGCCGTCCGCGATCGATCCCGAGGTCTATGGCCGCGCCACCGGCATCATGGGTTACCGGCTCTTTCCCAACCCCGCCTTCGACGAGGAGGCGCGGAAGAAATGGGACGGCGAGCGTTTCTATAACGATCCCGACTACGCCGTCGATCCGCGCCTCATCCGGCCTTATCGCGTCGGCATTTCCTGTGGCTCCTGTCATATCGCCTTCGATCCGCTCAACCCGCCGGCCGACGTGGAAAATCCGCGTTGGGAGAATCTGATGTCCGCCATCGGCAACCAATATATCCGCGAAGGGCTCGCGTTCGCCGGCAACGTCAGGGAAGGCGGCCTGTTCTGGGAAATGCTCAAGACGCAGCCGCCCGGCACCTCCGACACCTCGCGCATCGCGACGGACCACATCAACAACCCCAACACGATCAATCCGATCTTCCTCCTCGGCCGGCGCCTCGCCGCGGGGCACGACGAGGAGATCGTCTCCGGGGAAACCCTGTTGATGCCGACGGTCGAGAAAACGATGAAGGCGCCGATGGTGCTCAAGGACGGCGCCGATTCCGTCGGCATTCCCGGCGCGACGATGCGTGTTTATATCAACATCGGCATGTATTCACAGCACTGGCTGCGGCAGCACAACGCGCTCATCGGCCTCGGCGGACAGAAGCCGTTCGAAATATCGACCGCGCAGAAGAACTCCGTCTATTGGCGCGCGACCGAAACGAAGTTCACCAATATCGCCAGGTTCTTCATGCGCCTCGAGCCGCTCAAGCTCGCGGACGCCCCGGGCGGCGGGCGTTATATGACGGACGACGTCGAGGAGTTGAACCGCGGCAGGCTCATGTTCGCGCAAAACTGCGCCCAATGCCACTCCAGCAAGCGCCCGCCCGAGGGCGCGGACGAGAAGGCCTGGTTTGCCGAGGCGGTGATGCGGGACGATTTCCTCGAGGGAAACTTCCTCGCCGACGAGCGCCGTCACTCGGTGAAAAAAATCGGCACCAACGCCGCGCGCGCCTTCGCGACCAACGCCACGCGCGGGCGCGTCTGGGCCAACTTCTCATCCGAGACCTACAAGCGGCTTCCATCCATCGGCGAGATCGAGGTCTACAATCCCTACACCGACCGCATGCAGCGATTCGCGGCGCCGGCGGGCGGCCCGGGCTATTACCGCACGCCGTCGCTCATCGGCATCTGGACCTCCGCTCCCTTCTTCCACAACAACGCGCTCGGCAAATACACCGGCGACCCCTCCGTCGAGGGGCGCATGGAGGCGTTCAACGACGCGGTGGAGAAACTGCTCTGGCCGGAAAAACGGCTCGGCCACGACTCCATCTGGCGAACCACGCAGGAGGCCAGCCTGCAGATTCAGGCCGCCGTCATTCCCAAGGCGTTGCGCGTCGTGCTCCGGTCGCAGATCGACGACGACGGCTACCTGCGCATCGGTCCGATTCCGGAGGGAACACCGGTCAATCTTCTCGCCAATATCAGCCCCGACACGGACCCGAAGCAACTCCTCCAGCTCTGCATCCGCATCAAGCGCGTGCTCGCGGAGATCAAGCTGAAGGGGCTCGATTCCGCGGAGTCGAAGGCGTTGATGAAGGCCGAGCTGGCTCCGCTGCTCTTCGAGGCGAGCAAGTGCCCGGACCTCGTCACCGACCGCGGCCACACCTTCGGCGCGGATCTCCCCGACTCCGACAAGCGCGCCCTCATCGAGTACCTGAAAACCTTCTGAGCTTCGCCGCCGCCCGTATCCACTTTCCGGATGCGGCACACATACCCTCGCTCCCACGCAATGACCTTCGACGACCTTCGCGGAAAAACCCGATCCGAGCTCGACGAGCTTTTCAAACGCAGCCCCGCCGGTCCGATCCCGGATGGTGATTCGAAGGGCGAGGCGATCATCTGTCCGGGCACGTTCTGGGCGCGGTTGTTCGCGCGTCTCGTCCACACCCTCGCCTGGCAGGGCAAGGTCTTCACGCGCAGCCCGGATGGAAACGACGCGACCCTGCAAAACAAAATCACGGCCGCCGGCGCGCGCCTGATCGTCGCCCGTGTGTATTACACCACGAGCTGGCTCGATGGCGCGAACTGCATCGTGCTCGATTACTCGAAGACCTCGCTCTTCGCGCGCAGGATCCGCGACGAGATCCGGTTGGTGGACGAGGCCAACCGCCTCTACCTCGGCAAGGTATGGTGGGGCAAGAGGCGCCTGATCGACTTCGCCTTGATGTTTCCGCGGCCGGCGTAGCGCGCCCGCGATCCCGATGCCGCTCACCGACCGCCAGTTGTTGCGCAAGCCGGTTTCCGAACTCGACGCGCTCTTTGGCGCGTCCCCGGCCGGGCCGATTCCCGAGGGCGAGGCTCGCGGCGCCGCCATCGTCTGCCCGGGCGGGCTGGGCGTGTTCGCGCGCATCCTGGCGTGGTTTGCCCGCTGGTTTCTCTGGCAGGGCAAGGTCTTCGATCCCGGGGGCGGATGTCTCCGGAATCGCGTCACGTCGTTCGGATTCCGCGCGATCAAGGCGCGGGTTTATTCCGGCGCGAGCTGGTTCGACGGGAAGGCGTGCATCGTCATCGACTACTCGAAGACGTCGTGGATCGCGCGCACCATCCGCGACGAGATCCGCCTCGTCGCGCCCGGACTTTATCTGGGGCAGGTCTATATGGGCCGGCGAAGGAAACCGCTGCTCAAGTTCTCGCTCAGCTTTCAATACGCGCCCGCGCCGACGCGCTGGCGCCGCGTCTGGTCCACGGCGGGCCTCGCGCTTCTCGTCCTCGCGATCCATCTCGCCGCGCGCTTCAATCGCGACGAGCCGGTCGCCTTTGCGGACGCGGAGGATCACTTTCGCTACGGCTCGACCGGCGGGGAGCGCGAGGCCGGCATTCCCTACTGGATGTGGAAGGCGCTCCCCTCGCTTTTCCCGGAGTATCTGCCGGAACCCGAAAAGGGTTTTGCCTCGTTCGGTTTCATCATGGACCCGACACGCCCGAGCGATCCGGATCTTCCCGTCGGTGTATCCAAAAGAAACGTGCAAGGCATCGACCGTGTGTTTTTGAACTGCGCCGTCTGCCATGTCGGCACGGTGCGCGCCACTCCGGAAAGTGCGCCGTGGGTCATCGCCGGCATGCCGGCCAACAACCTCGACCTGCAGGGCTTCGAGCGCTTTCTCTTCGACTGCGCGACGAGCGAGAAATTCACCGGCGACCGCATCGCGCGGGAAATGAAGCGCATCGGCTCGACCGACGATTTCATCAACCGCGCGCTCCTGCGCTGGCTCGCCGCCCCCATCGCGCGCGACCGTCTGCTCTTTCTCCGGCATCGTTTTCGCTTCATGGATCGCGCCCCCGACCACGGCCCCGGTCGCGTGGACACCTTCAATCCCCCGAAGGTGCTCTTGAACTTTCCCATGGACCTGCTTCCTGAGCGCGAATGGATCGGAACCTGCGACCTGCCCTCGATCTGGAATCAGGAGAAGCGAGTGGGCATGTGGCTGCATTGGGACGGCAACAACAACTCGGTCGAGGAGCGCAACCGCAGCGCGTCGTTCGGCACCGGCGCGACGCCGCCCACGCTCGATCGGGCCTCGATGAAGCGGATGGAGGACTGGATGGCGACAGCCAGGCCGCCGCCCTATCCGTTTCCCGTGGACGCCGCGCTCGCGGAGAAAGGACAGCCGATATATCAAATGAATTGCGCGAGCTGCCACGGTCGCAGCGGAAGCGACTTCACCGGCGAGTGGGTGGGGCAGGTCACGCCGATCGACGAGATCGGCACGGACCGGCATCGACTCGATTCCTACACGGAGGAGCTTTGCGCCAACCAGAATCTGCTCTACGCCGCCTTCCCGGAGGAACGTTTCAAGCACTTCCGCAAAACCAACGGCTACGCCAACATGCCGTTGGACGGCCTCTGGCTGCGCGCGCCGTATCTGCACAACGGATCGGTTGCCAACCTGCGCGAGCTGCTCGAGCCGGCCGGGCGGCGCGCGAAAGTGTTTTATCGCGGCTATGATGTTTACGATCCGGACAACGTCGGCTTCGTGAGCGACGTGCCGCGCGAGGGCTCGCGCGAGTTCTTCGTCTTCGACGCGCGCGTGCCGGGAAACAGCAATTCCGGCCACGAAGGCGCGGCCTACGGCACCGAACTCTCGCCCGCCGATAAGGACGCGCTGATCGAATACCTGAAGACGTTTTAAACAGTCGCCATGAATCCGAACCCTCGCGCGAAACGAAAGATTGTTGTCGGCCTCGGTGCGCTGGTCGTCCTGGTCGTGGCCGGCGCATGGCTCGGCTGGCACAAGTTCTTCCGCGAAGAGCCCGAGCCGCGGTGGGCGGACGCGCACGAGCAATTCAAATACGGCAGCATCGGCGCCGAGGCCACGCGCGGCATTCCCTATTACATCTGGCTCGTGCTGCCGCGCGTCTTTCCCGAATACCTGCCCGGACCGGGTGGATATAAATCCTTCGGGCTCGTCTGGGAGGACGGGCGCGAGATGCCGGTCGGTTTCACCAAGCGCGTCATCGGCTTCCCTCGCGTGGCGAACAATTGCGCGATCTGCCACACCGGCACGTGGCGCGCGTCGCCGGATGACCGGCCGAATGTCGTTGTCGCCGCGCCCTCGCACACGACCGACGTGCAGGGGCTGCTTCGTTTCCTGATCCAGTGCGGCCGGGATCCGCGGTTCAACGCCTCGACCCTCATGACCGAGATCGCGCGCGAGGTGGATCTCTCGTGGATCGACAGCCTTGTTTATCGCTTCGTGCTCGTGCCGCTCACGCGCGACG
>CAZFCY010000174.1:0-8197 GCA_964517665.1 uncultured Opitutaceae bacterium
TGTCGGCCGAGGCGAGCGTGCCCGCGGGCGCGCCGCTGCCCGGGGCGGGGTCCGGTGTGGGATTGGGCGTCGGCGTTGGGTTGGGGGCGGGCGTTTGAGGCGGGTTGTTCGTGCCGCCGTCGGAGGGCGTCGTGGTCGTGGCTCCGGCGATGGTGAAGTTGGTGAAGGTGGCGGTGGTGAGGGCGCCGGTGTTGTGGGAAGTCACGGCGAGTCCGCCGAGCGCGGTTTCGGGGAGGGAGACGTTCACCGCATGCACCTGAGTCCATGACGTGCCATTGGAGGACCGGTACCCGGTGAACGTGTTTCCGGATCGCACGAGCTTGAGCCAGGTGGGCGCGGCGCCGCTGGAGCCATCGGAAGTGGAGGACTGGCTCCATTCGCTGTTGCGCCATTGCAGGCGCACGCCGTTTCCTGGCGTGACGAAGAGGCTGACGTGCGCGGCGCTGGCGGCGGAAGAGGCGCGGAGCATGAGTCCGGCCTTGGCCCAGACGTCGGTCTGGGAGACGGCGGAGACGCGGACGACGAGTTCGGTGTTGCCCTTGATCTGCCGGCTGACGAAGCGGAACTGGTCCTGGTTGTCCCAGATGTCGTTGCCGCCGGCCTTGATCGTGTAGGTTCCGCTGCTGAGCGCGGTGGAGCCGCCGAGCGCGGGCGAGCCGATGTCGGCCGAGGCGAGCGTGCCCGCGGGCGCGCCGCTGCCCGGGGCGGGGTCCGGCGTGGGATCGGGCGTCGGCGCGGGGTTGCTGGAATCATCCGCGCCGACTTCGACGGCGAGGTAGTTCCACGCGCCGGTCGTCACGCTGTTCGTGATGGGCAGCGGGCCCTTGCCGGACTTGACGACGGAGCCGTTGCGCACGATCGCGACCTCGGGGGCGGAGCCGACCGCGAGCGGGATCGAGAAATGCGCGGCGCCGGCGGGGAACTCCTGGCTTGTTTCCCCATTGACGCGGATGCGGGCCGGGGCGGTCAGGTGGACGGAGGCGTAGATGCGGTCGGCGAGCGCGCTGCGCCAGAGCCGGCCGCCGAAAATGCCCTCGGGCGAGCCCGCGACGGGCGTGGCCCACTTCGGGTGAAGCTGGTAGGCGAGGAACATCCGGTCCTTCGGAAACGAGGCGGCGCTCTGCCCGGCCTTGTAGGCGGCGAGATAGGGCTCGGCAAACTTGCGGTAGCCGCTGTGGTCGAGCAGCGGGGGCATTTCGCTGCTGTTCCAGTGGTTTGCCCAGACGGGCGCCTCGGGCAGATCGGAGATGTAGGAAAGCTCGCGCCAGTCGTTGGACGTCACCCACCAGACGGCGTTGGGCTTGTCCTTGAGGATCCCGGACCACTGTTCATCGAGGCCGCTGTATTGATTCTCCCAGAGGTGGTGGCTGCCGTAGAACGGGTTGACGCCGGCCATGGTGAACTTGCCGCGCTCGTTGCCCACGTTCTTCAGCAGCGTGTTGAGCGAGGTGATCTGGGCCGAAGACATGTCGCCGGCGAAGTTGCAAAGCCCGTCGATCCAGGGGAGGACGTCGTAGGTGTTGCGGATGACATTGGCGTCCGCGGTCCAGTGGAGCTGGCCGACATTGGCCCAGTAATAATAGGAGTGCGCCCAGACCTTCACGGGCCAGAGTCCGGCGTCCTGCAGCACGTCCTTCGAATAGGAGGGAAGGTTGTAGGCGGAATAGACCGCCACGCCGTCGATCTTCCATTGCGCGGGATGATCCTTGGTGTCGCGGACGATTTGCGGGATCCATTGCGCCGCCTGGTCGCCCTTCGAGGAGTGGCGATCGAACCATGCCCAGGAAGCGCTGGCCTGGACGCCGACCTTGGCGCACGCGTCGTAATAGGCCTTCAACTGCGCCGGGTACTGGCGATCGTAGGCGTCCATGTGCAGGATGACGAAGTCCTGGCCCGCTGCCTTCCAGCGGCGCGCCTCCTCGTCGAAACGCTCTTGATATTCAGTCGCGCCGCCGGCCCAGGGAAGGGTCACCATGTGGTGCGTGCCGAGGAGGCGTTGGGGAGCGGCCAATGAAACATTCGCCGCGAGGAGTCCAAAAAGGACGATCAGGAGGACAGGCAGTCGGGCCAGCCACCCCCGAAAAGGAGAGGATGTGCAAGTCATAGGTTGGCGGCGCCAAGGCGTCGCACGGAGTGGCATAGGTCAATCCTTGGTTTAATTTTTCGTATTTCCCCTATGCTTCGTAGGGGAAAAACCCGGTAATGTGCATGATGGTCGAGCACTACACCCGCCGACCTTTGGGCTTTGTTCGCCGTCCGCGCGTGGCATGCTCGCGGCATGTTTGATCGCGTCCCTGAGCGAAGATGGCCCGGAGTCTCGAGCGGGCCGCGGGAGGGAGAGGGCGGCGCGGTGCGCTCGGTTTCGGAGCTGACGCGCGCGATCAAGGCGCTGCTCGAATCCGAGTTTCCCGCCGGATGGGTGCGCGGCGAGGTTTCGAATCTGCGGTCGCAGGCCAGCGGCCATCATTATTTTTCCCTCAAGGATGCCGGGGCGCAGATCGCATGCGTGATGTTTCGCGGCGACGCGGCCCGGTCCGGCACGGGCGCGCTGTTGCGCGACGGCGCGCAGGTGCTCGTCTTCGGATCGCTCAGCGTCTACGAGCCGCGCGGCGGTTATCAGCTTATTGTTCGCGTCGCGATCGATGACGGCGCCGGGCGCCTGCGGGCGGAGTTCGAGCGCTTGAAACAGCGGCTCGCGGCGGAGGGGCTTTTCGAGGCGGGGCGGAAGCGCGCGCTCCCGGCCGTGCCGGAGGTCGTGGGCTTCATCACCTCGCCGACGGGCGCGGCGGCGCAGGATTTCATCCGCATCCTGAAACGCCGGCGCTGGGCTGGGCGGCTGGTCGTGGTTCCGACGAGGGTGCAGGGCAACGGCGCGGCGGCGGAGATGGTCGAGGCGCTTCGGCTTGCGGCGGCCTTGACGCGCGAGGAGCCGGAAGGCGGGACGCGCCCGCTCTTCGATCTGATCGTGATCGGGCGGGGCGGCGGCAGCCTGGAGGATCTCTGGGCCTTCAACGAGGAGGCGCTCGTGCGCGCGATCGCCGGTTGTCCCGTGCCGGTGATCTCGGCGGTCGGGCACGAGATCGATTTCACCCTCTGCGACTTCGCCGCGGACGTGCGCGCGGAGACGCCGAGCGCGGCGGCGGAGCTGGTCTCGAGCGGGTTCCTCGATTTCGCCGAGCGCGCGAGGCAGCTTGGCGCGGGGCTCGACCAGCTCGCGCAGGATCATCTGCGGGCGCGGCGGGACAACTTGAGTCTTCTCGCCGCGACCATGCGGGCGTTTTCGCCGCAGGCGCGGATCGAGAAGGCGTTCATGCAGATCGACGACGCGCAGAATCGGCTGGCGCGCGCCATGCGCGAGCAGACCTCACGGCGCAAGGACGCGCTCGCGGAGCTGCGCATGCGGCTCGCCGCCGCGAGCCCGGCGCAGAAGCTCGCGCGATGGCGCGACCGGCTGCGCGTGGCGGAGGAGCATCTGGAGAAAGGGGCCGCGCGGCATCTCGCGTCCGAGGAGCAAAGGATCGCGCAATTGTCGAAGCGGTTGCGCGCGCTCGGCCCGGATGCGATCCTCGCGCGCGGTTTCGTGATCGTGCGCGATGCCGAAGGCCGGCCGGTCACCTCGCGCGCGTCGATCGTGCCGGAGGCGCGGGTGACGGCGCAGTTTCACGACGGCGAGGCGCGATTGCGGGCCGAGGAATAGCGGCATTGGTTATTCAGCGGATCATGTCCTCCCCGGAGCTGTCAGATGCGCAGGCCTCTGGTGGGGACGCAACGTGGAATCTGGCAACAAACTTCAAAGACCGGCGCCCCCGCGAAGAGGCGTTCCTCCCATGCGGCCGGCAAGGCCGGCCGCCGCGCCACGAGGGGGCGGGTTGTTGCTCCCGAAGATCGCGTTCTGCGCCTCGCTGGTGGCGGCCGGGTTTGCCTACGGTTACCTGAGCCATCGAAACAAGCTGCCGCCGCAGGAACTCATCACGACGGCGAAAAAAGGGTGGGATGACCTGATGCAGGGAACGGGCGAGGAGCGCCCGTGGTATTTCATCCCGACCACGAGGACGGAAACCGTGGTCGCGCGCGACGCGGCCGCGGTCGCCCCGGGCCTCACGCTCTACGCCGGCATCGGGAAGGACGCGTCGCTCTTCGCGCGCATCGTCGATGTCGATGGCTCGGTCGCGCAGGCGTGGACGCTCGACTGGTTCGAGATCTGGCCCGACTCCACGCACCTCGACGACGACGACGTGCCGAAGTCCCCGCCGGGAACCTTCATTCACGGCATGGAGCTGATGGAGGACGGCGGGCTTGTCTTCAACTTCGAGGGGCTGGGCATGGTCCGCGTCGACGCGGCCGGGGAGGTCGTGTGGCGGCTGCCCTACCGCACCCATCATTCCCTCATGCGCGACGACGAGGGCAACTTCTGGTCGCCCGGGATGAAGCGGCACAAGGAAGGGCTGCCCGGATACCCGCTCTACAATCCGCCGTTCACCGAGTTCACGATCGTCAAGGTCTCGCCGGACGGCGAGCTGCTCCTTGAAAAGTCGGTCTTCGATCTCCTGCGCGACAACGACCAGCTCGGCCTGCTCTACCTCGCGGCCCGCGACGGCATGAAGCCCGAGATGACGGGCGACACGCTGCACCTGAACGACGTGAAGGTCTTCAGCTCCACGATGACGCCGGGGTTCCTCGCGGCCGGCGACGTCATGATCTCGCTGCGCAACCTCAACGCCGTGCTCGTCTTCAGCCAGGCCGGCTGGAAATTGAAACACCTCTCGATCGGCAAGGTCATCCGGCAGCACGATCCCGACTTCATCGACGGAAACACCCTCTCGATCTTCGACAACCACCAGCTCGGCGACCGCGAGGACGGGATGCAAAGCCGCATCGTGCTCGAAAGCCTTCCGGATGGCGCGATCACCGAGGTGTTTCGCGGCGCCGCGGAAGCGCAGTTCTACACCGGGATCATGGGCAAGCACCAGACGCTGCCCAACGGCAACCTTCTCCTGGTCGAGGCGCAGGCCGGGCGTATTTGGGAAGTGGATACATCCGGCCGGCTGGTGTGGGAGCTGAACAACATCGTCGAAGACGGCATGCTCGGCGCGCTCTCGGACGCGATCCGGCTTCCGCCTTCGCTCACCGCGGAGCGGCTCGCGGAGCTGCGCGCGGCCTGCGAAGCGGGAAAAGGATCCGCGGCGGTTGCCTCCTCCGCGAAATAGGCGATCCGTTTCCAACCCATATGAAGCCCTCATTTATCATCGTCATTGCATTTGGCCTGCTTCTGCTTTTCCCGGACCCGGCGCACGCCTATATCGGCCCGGGCGGAGGCATCTCCGCGCTCGGCGCGCTGCTCGCGCTCGTCGCGGCGGTGGCGCTCGCCTTCATCGGATTCCTTTGGTACCCGATCAAGCGGCTCCTGCGCAGGCGGCGCGAGCCGGCCGAGGCGGAGGCCGAGTCCGACACGAGATGATCTCGTGGATCGGCGCGTCCTTCCTCGTCGCGGGATTCCTTGGTCTGCTCAGGCTCTTCCGCCTCGTCGAGCGCGGGCGCGAGTCGATCGATGTCGTGCAGCGCTCGCTCGCGAAGCTGACGGACCGGACGCTCGACGACGACGCGAAGGAGAAGGCGATGCGGGAGTATTCCCTGCGCCTCTTTGCGCTCTTCGGCCTGCTGGCCGTGTTTGGGGCCGCCGCCGTTTTCATCCCCTACGGAGTTCTCTGGCTCGGCGCGCGGCTCGGCTGGCTCGACCTGCGGGCCATTCTCGACACGGCCTTCTCCTGGCCGTTTCTCTGCGCCAGCGCGTTGGTCGCGACCGCGGTCCTCTGGGCCTGGGCAGGGACCGGCCGCGCGGCTTCGAGCGGGGACGGCTTCAAGATAAACTATTCCGCGACGGACCGCCTGCTTCATCAAATCGCGTTCGCCACGACGTCGATGCAAACGGCCATCGCGGGCCTCGAGGATCGGATGTTTCGCCGGCGGATCGCCTCCGTGCGGATGGGGCCGCCGGTGTTCATTTGCGGCCTGCCGCGCGCGGGCAGCACGCTGTTGCTCGACCTGCTGGCGCGAACGAGCGGCGTCGTCACGCACACGTATCGCGACATGCCGTTTTTGCACGTGCCGCTGCTCTGGCATGGATTCGCGCGCGCGTTCCGCGCCTCCGACACGCCGCGCGAGCGGGCGCACGGCGACGGCATGATGGTGAGCGTGGACAGCCCGGAAGCGCTGGAGGAGGCGCTGTGGATCGGGTATTGGAAAAACCATTACAGGAAGGATCGCATCCGCCCCTGGCGCGCGGACGAACGGAACGCGGCGTTCCTGCGCTTCTTCGAGCGGCACATGCGCAAGCTCGCCTGCGCGCGCGGGCGGCCCGGCGAGTCGCGCGAGGTCCGTTACGTCTCGAAGAACAACCTCAACATCGCGCGCGTCGGCTGGCTTTGCGCGGCGTTTCCCGACGCGCGCGTGATCGTGCCGTTTCGCGAGCCGCTCCAGCACGCGGCCTCGTTGCGCCGGCAGCACCTCAACTTTCTCGAGATTCACCGTCGCGACGATTTCGCGCGCCAGTACATGGCGGCGATCGGCCACTTCGACTTCGGCGCGAACCTCAGGCCGGTGGATTTCGACGGCTGGCGCGGCGGCTCCGCCCCGGAAACGGCGATCGGCCTGAACTTCTGGCTGCGGTATTGGATTTCTGGATACGCCTGTCTCTTGCGCGAGGAGAGCCCGCGCGCGCGCTTCCTCGGCTACGACGCGTTCTGCGCCGCGCCCGGGGCGGGGCTGTCGAGGCTCGCTGATTTTCTCGAGCTGGAGGAACGCGAGGTTTTTTGCTCCGCGCGCGAGACGATTCACAGCCCGCGGCCGCATCCGATCGCGATGGAGGAGGTCGATCCGGCGCTCCTCGACGCGGCGCGCGCGGTGCACGACCGGCTCATGGAGCGGGCGGAGAACCGGAGACAGTCCTCGGGGGACGGGGTCAGCGTCGAATGGCGCTAACCCGACTGCCGCTCCTGGAGCCGGATCTTGGCGATTTTCCGGAGGCGGGCGCGCGCAAAGCCGCGGGGATCGATCAGGTTTTCGGCAGCCGCGTCCACTTGGTTTTGGACTTCGAGCTTTTCACCACCGCTTCGATGAAGGCCATGCCTTCGACGCCGTCGTCGATGTTCGGGAAGTCGTAGCTTTTTTTCAGCTTCCGGCCCGAGACCTCGTCGGCGATCGCCTCGGCCGCGGCGAGATAGACGTTCGCGAACGCCTCGATGAAAGCCTCGGGATGGCCGAACGGCGTGCGTGTGTATTTGCCCGCGATGGCGGAGACGTAGCTGTTTCCGCGGCGGCGGATCTGCGCCGGCTGGTCGGCCGCCTTCACGATCAGCTCGTTCGGGTGTTCCTGATGCCACTCGATGGAGGCCTTCGTGCCGTAAACGCGGATGTTGAGGTTGTTCTCGTCGCCGTTCGAAATCTGCGAGGCGTAGAGGATTCCTTTCGCGCCGCCCTTGAAACGGATCAGGCAGTTTCCGTCGTCATCGAGCGCGCGGCCGGGGATGAAGGTGGAAAGCTCGGCGCAAATCTCCTCGATCCCGAGGCCGGTGATGAAGCGCGCGAGGTTCTCGGCGTGCGTGCCGATGTCGCCCATGCAGTTCGACGCGCCGGAGATGTTCGGGTCCATGCGCCAGTTCGCGATCCTGCCCCCGGTCTCGCTGCCGAGCGCGGTGATGGCGTAGCCCTGCGGGTATTCGACGACCACCTTCAGGACGCGCCCGAGCTTGCCGCTGCGGACCATGTCGCGCGCTTCCTTGACCATCGGGTAGCCGGTGTAGTTGTGCGTGAGCGCGAAGACCTTGCCGGTCTTTTGGACGATCGCGCGCAGCTTGCGCGCCTCGGCGAGATTGAAGGCGAGGGGCTTGTCGCAGATGACGTTGAAGCCGGCCTGGAGAAACGTGGAGGCGACGGCGACGTGCGTGTTGTTGCGCGTGACGATCGAGACGAAGTCGATGCGCTGATCCGCGGGCAGCGCGGCCTCGGCCCTGGCCATTTCCTGGAACGTCCCGTAAACGCGCGCCGGATCGAGGTGGAAATCGGCGCCGGAGAGGCGCGATTTTTCCGGATCGGCGGAGAAACAACCGGCGACCAGTTCGATCTTTCCATCGAGCGCCGCGGCCATGCGATGCACCGCGCCGATGAAGGCGCCGCGACCGCCGCCGACCATGCCCATGCG
>CAZFCY010000174.1:8207-10106 GCA_964517665.1 uncultured Opitutaceae bacterium
CCAGCGCGGAGGCGGCGCGCCCCGCGCTGGCCATCTCGGCATAGGAGCCGTAAACGCGTTCCGGTGACAGGAACCAGGTGCGCCCGGCCTGGCGCGATTTCTCCGGGTCGGACGAGAAACAACCGGCGACCAGCTCGATGTTGCCGTCGATGTTGGCCGCCATGCGGTGAACATTGCCGATAAATGCGCCGGGGCCTCCCCCGACCATGCCCATGCGAAGTTTGCGATTCAGTTTCATGGAGAAGGGAATGAGGGAGTAAGGGAACGAGGGGAAGAAAACGAAGGGAACGGGCGGGAATCGGGGTGAGAAACGAAAGATTCGGGCGAGCCGAATTCTCGTTCCCTCACTCCCTTTTTCCTCCCAACTTTATCGGGCGTCCGCTTGCGGCCGACTTGTAGGCGCCGTCGATGATCTGCATCAGGCCGACGGCCTGATCGGGCGTGTTGAGCGGCTTTTCCTTTCCTTCGATGGCGAGGATGAAGTTCATGGCCGAGCGCGTGCGCCCCATCGTTTCGTCCGCGGCGAGGACGATCTCGCGGTTGACCGGGCGGTCGTGCTCCTGGGTGTAAAGCTCGCAACTGTCGATCGCGGTCGAGTCGATGCCATCGACGCCGAAGAGGCGGCGGACCATGCCGCCGGCCTTCGAGCCCTGGAAGACGACGGAGACTTCCTCGCGTTTGTTCATCTCCGCCCACGAGACCTGGAAGCTCATGACCTGGCCGGTCTCGAAACGCACGAAGCCGTGCGCGGCGGCCTCGACGTCGGTCACGCCTTTCGCCACGTCGGGGATGCCCCACGGGCCCTTGAACGCCTTGTCCTTGATGAAGTCGTCGAAGGTCTGCGCGAGCACCCATTGCGGCTTGGGGTTGCCCATGAAGTGCAGGCCGAGGTCGATCATGTGGGGCAGGTCGATGAGCGGGCCGCCGCCGGAGAGCGCCTTGGTGGTGAACCAGCCGCCGAAGCCGGGGATGCCGGCGCGGCGGATCCATCTGGCCTGACAACTGTTGATGCGGCCGACCTCGCCGTTGCGGATGTATTCCATCATCGCGAACGACTCGGGCCGCGCGCGGTTGTTGAAGTTGAACATCAACGTGCGCTTCGCCTTCGCCGCCGCGTCGCGCATCTGGATCGCCTCGCGCGCGGTCAGCGCGGGAGGCTTTTCGCAGAAGACGTGCTTGCCCGCGGCGAGCGCCTGCTTCGCGAGCGCGGCATGATATTTGTTCGGCACGATGACCGAAACCGCGTCGAGTTCCTTTAGTTTCAACATCGAGGCGACGTCGTCGAAGACCTGCTCGATGTTATAACGTTTCGCCGCCGCGGCCGCGGCCGACTGGTTGACGTCGGCGAGCGCGATGATGTCGGCGCCGGCCATGCGGAAGCCCGCCGTGTGATAGTGCGCCATGCCGCCGGCGCCGATGATTCCTGCTTTGATGGACATGGAAGAAAAGGAAGAACTATGAATGTGGAATGCAGAATGAGTTCAGCGGCGCCGGAGGCAGTGTATATAATTCTTAATTCTTGCTTTCACTGAACGCGGCGTCGAAGGCGAGGGCGCTGGGGGGGAAGTCGATCTTGCGCACGAAGGCCGCGGCCTCGGTTCCACCGTGGACGCGGTCCATGCGGATGTCCTCCCATTCGACCGAGAGCGGGCCGCGATAGCCGGCGTCGTTGAGCGCGACGATGATCTCCTCGAAGTTGATGTCGCCGTGGCCGAGGGAACGGAAGTCCCAATAGCGGCGCGCGTCGCCGAAGTCGGTGTGCCCGCCGAAGACGCCGGCCGTGCCGTCGCCGTGGCCCCACCAGACGTCCTTCATGTGCGCGTGGTGTATCCGGTCGCTGAATACGCGGATGAACTTCACGTAGTCCACGCCCTGATAGCCGAGGTGCGAGGGGTCGTA
>CAZFCY010000175.1:0-5786 GCA_964517665.1 uncultured Opitutaceae bacterium
ACCAAAGGTAGGGTGATGGCGGCTCCGCTCACGCCGCGTGAAGGGGCAGGGTAAACCGTCTCGCGATCCTGCGCACAAGCTCGGGTTGCGAGGGGCAGTCGAGTCGCCAGTTAGGAAGCGGACAGCCACGGTCGGCTCGCTCATCTCCCCGACCTCCGAGTAAGTGACACATCTGCGAACAACGTCGCCTTTGTTGCCACTCGCTGTTGCCACTAGACCTCATTAATAAGGTAACCTATTGATAATCAAAATGGTGGGCGATACTGGACTCGAACCAGTGACCCCCTGCGTGTGATGCAGGTGCTCTAACCAACTGAGCTAATCGCCCGAAAAGGAAAGCCGGGAAGCGCAACAGGTGAAGGCGCGCGCGAGGGGTTGGCAACTCCGATTTGTGGCCGGCCGGCCCGGGTTCCCAGCGCTTCGCCCAAAATGCCGCGAGTCTGATCCATCCTTCTTCCCGCTGTCCGGCCTTCGCGCGGCGCGCTTTGAAAGCCAGTTTGGATGGCCGCACGGTCGATCAAACTGGCCGGTGTTTCGAGAAAACCGCGCGCGGCGCGCGGTGCGCGGGCCGTCGGGCCGCACGTTGACAAGACGAGGGGCGGCGTCCCTCATGGTTCGCGAGTGATCGACCACCAAAGCAAAGGATCTGCCGTCGATTCCCCAGCGGCCACGGGGCCGGCTCGCGGCAGGAGGAGTCAGGACGATGTGCCCGCGGGCCGGACCGCCTGGGAGACGCTCTATCGGGCGTGCTTTCTGGCCCGCTGCATCGACGAAACAGAGAGCCGCTTCGTCGCGGCCGGGGAGGCGAACTTCCATGTCTCGGGGGCTGGTCACGAGGGGCTGGCGGCGCTTGCCTTCGCGCTGGAGCCGCGGGATTGGATCCACGGCCACTACCGCGACAAGGCGCTGCTCGTCGCGCGCGGGATGAAGCCGCTCGAGTTTTTTCACGCGCTCTTCTGCACGGCCGGCTCGTGCTCGAGCGGCCGGCAGATGAACGCGCACCTTTCCGCCCGGCGGCTCAATGTTTTGAGCATGGTCGGGCCGGTGGGAAACAACGCGCTGCAGGCCGTCGGCGTGGCCGCGGAGACGCGCGCGAGCGAGGGCGCGCCGATCGTGGTCTGCTGCGTGGGCGACGGCACGACGCAACAGGGCGAGTTTCTCGAGGCCGTGAGCGAGGCGGTGCGGGAAAACCTGCGCATGCTTTTCGTGATCGAGAACAACGGCCTGGCCATCTCGACGCAGACGCCGGGGCGGACTTTCTTCGACCGCGCGGGCGTGGCCGCGAAGGAGTTTCTCGGCGTGCCGATCGAGCGGATGGACGGACGGCAGCCGTGGGAGAACATCGAGAAGTTTGGCCGCGTCGTCGATGGACTGCGTGGCGGCCGCGGTCCGGCGATCGTCGTTTTCAACGTCGATCGGCTCGCCAACCACACCAACGCGGACGACGAGCGCGTCTATCGCGCGTTGTCCGAGCGGGAGCGCGTGCGCGCGGAAAGCGATCCGGTGGCCAACCTGCGCCGGCATTTGTTGAAGGCCGGGCTCGACGAAGACGCCCTGGCAAAGCGCGAAGCCGCGTGGCGCGCGGAGATCCAGTCGGCGGCGGGCGAGGCGCGCGCGGCCCCCGATCCGGAACCGTGCGCGGACGCGCGCCGTTGCGAGGCGCCGGCCGACCTGGAGCCGGTCGAGGAAGCGCGCGCGGCGGATCTACCGGCGGAGCTGACCATGCTCGAGGCGATCCGAAAGACCCTCGGACAATGGCTCGCCGACGACGAGAAGGTGACGCTTTTCGGCCAGGACATCGAGGATCCGAAGGGCGACGTCTTCGGCATCACGCGCGGGCTGTCGACGGCGTTTCCCGGGCGTGTGCGAAACTCGCCGCTGACCGAATCGACCGTCGTCGGCACGGCGATCGGCCGCGCTCTCGCGGGGGGGCGTCCCGTGGCGTTCGTGCAGTTTTCCGATTTCCTGCCGCTGGCCTACAACCAGATCGTGTCGGAACTCGCGACACTCGCGTGGCGCACGAATGGCGAATGGACCGCGCCGGTGCTCGTGCTCGCGCCTTGCGGCGGCTACCGGCCCGGGCTGGGGCCGTTTCACGCGCAGACCAACGAGGCGACCTTCGCGCATCATCCGGGCATCGACGTGCTCATGCCTTCGAACGCCACCGACGCCGTCGGGCTGCTCCAGGCGGCGTTCGCCTCGCGCCGGCCGACGTTGTTTCTCTACCCGAAGGCCGTGCTCAACGACCCGAACGGCGCGGCGCCGGCGTGTGTGGAGCGGCTGCGCGTGCCGGTCGGGAAGGCGCTGCGGTTGCGCGCGGGGGACGACCTCACGCTCGTCGCCTATGGCAACACCGTGTCGCTCGCGCAGTCGGCGGCCGACCATCTCGGCGAGGCGGGCGTGACCGTCGATCTCTTCGACCTGCGCTCCATCTCGCCGTGGGATCGCGAGGCGATCACGGCATCGGCGTTGCGCACCGGGCGGCTTGTCGTCGCGCACGAAGACAACCTTTCGTTCGGCGTGGGCGCGGAAGTCGTCGCGACCGTGGCCGAGGCGGGCGCGGGCCGGGTGCGCGTGGCGCGGGTGGCCCGGCCGGACACGCATGTGCCGTGCAACTACAAAAACCAGCTCGCGGTGCTGCCGTCGGCGCGCGGCATCGTCGAAGCCGCCGCGCGCGTGCTCGATCTCGACCTCCACTGGGAGGAGCCGAAGGCGATCGCGTCCGATGTAACCACAATTCGAATACAGGGAAGCAGCCCGGCCGACCAGAGCGTGATCGTGACCGCGTGGCTCGTGAAGCAGGGCGACGATGTCGAAGAGGGCCGGCTGATCGCCGAACTCGAGGCGGACAAGGCGATCTTCGATTTTGCGACGCCGGAAGGCGGAGTCATCGAGGAGTTGCTCGCGCAGCCCGGCGATCGATTGCGGGTGGGCGAGCCGTTGTTGCGGATTCGTCCCCATGTGCCCGGCGGCAGCGGGCGGCGGACGGGCGATTCGCCGGTGGCGCGGCCGGTCATTCGCAGGCGCGAAGGAAGGCAGACGGCGAAGGCGGGCGGGACCGCGCCGGACGTCATGGCGCTCACTGTGCCGGTGGGCGTCGTCGGCGGCGCGAACCTGACCAACGCCGCGCTCGCCGCGCGCTTTCCGGATTATTCGGCGGACGATATTTTTCAGCGCACGGGCATCGTCAATCGCGTGCAGCTCGCGCACGGCGAGACCGTGCTCGACCTCGCGGTCCGCGCCGCGCGCGGGGCGCTGGCGAAGAACCAGTTTTCGCTTTCGGAGGTCGACGCGGTCATCGTCAGCACGACCACGCCGCCACTGGCCTCGCCGTCGCTGGCGTGCTCGGTTTTATATCAACTCGGCGGCGGTCGCGAGCCGCGTGAGATTCCGGCGTTTGATATATCGGCGGCCTGCAGCGGCTATATCTACGGGCTCGCCAGCGCGCACGCGCTGCTCGCGCGCCATCCGGAGTGGCGGATTCTGCTCGTGACGGCGGAGGCGTTGTCCACGGTGGTCGACTCGGGGGATTTCGCCACCGCCATCATCTTCGGCGACGCCGCGACCGCGACCGTGTTGTGGAGCGGCGGGGTGGGCAGGCGCGAGGGTTTTGCGCTGCGCCACGCGCCGGTCATCAGCGCGAAGGGCGACAGCGGCAATTACCTGCGCGTCGGCTTTCCTCCGACCGGCCGCGTGGACATGGAAGGCGGACGCGTCTTCGCCGAGGCCGTGCGCCGCATGGGCGGCAGCCTCAAGACCGCGTGCGAGGAGGCGCGCATCCAGATTCTGGATCTCGACTGGATCGTGCCCCACCAGGCAAACGGGCGGCTCATCAACGCGATGGCGGAGAGAAACAAGATCCCGGTCGACCGCGTGATCGATTCGATCCGCGATGTGGGCAACACGTCGTCATCGAGCATCCCCCTCGCCCTCGCAGGCGCGCCGCACCTGCGCGGCAGGATTGGCCTTTGCGCGTTCGGCGGCGGCCTGACTTACGGCGCGGCGATCATCGAGCGGGAATAAGCGCTGTTCCCTGTCTCCTGTCGCCTGATCCCCGTGCCTTACTTCCGGCCGGCGGTCCACATCGAGCGGTTGCCGCTGGCGGAGGCGACCTGGGCCATGCGGAAGGTGAATTCGCGCTGGTGTTCCTCGAGCTTGAGGCGCTCGCGTTCGATGTCGGCCTGTTTCTCGCGGAGGCGCTCCTCGTACTGGCGCAGGGCGGATTCCTGCTCCTGGAAGGAGCGTTGATCCTCGCCGAGGGCCTTGCGGTCGCGCTCGAGGTTTTCCGTGGCCTGCTGGATTTTTTCCCAGGCGAGCTTCACGGAGGCGTCGTCGGCCGCGGCGGCGGCCTTGCGGCCGCGTGGCTTGCCCGATTGAACCTCGACCTTCTCCTTCTCGAGTTTGGCGGCCTGCTGGCGCAAGCGCGCCTCGAATGCCTTCAGGCTCTTTTCCTGGCGCTCGAGCGTCTCGAGATCCTCGAGGAGGTGCTTGCGATCCTCCTCGATGCGGGCGGCGGTTTCCTTGGCGCGAGCCGCTTCCAGCCGCTGCTGCAACTTCTCCTGGTTGACCTGCTCGCGTTCGGTGTGGATCTCGCGGCGCAACTCGTCGAGCTGTTCACGATCGGCCTGGTCGGCGCGCAACTGATCGGCGGCGGCGCGGGCGAGCTGCTGTTCGAACTCGGCCTGTTTGCCGGCCAGCGCGGCGCGCTCGGCGTCCAGCCCGGCGAGAAGGTCGGCATGCTGATGTCCGAGGCGGCGCTTCTCCTCCGCCACCCGCGCGGCTTCGAGCTGGTGTGTCCGTTTTTCGGATACAAGCTGCTCGCGCTCGCGCCGGAGTTCCTCGCGCTCGGCCTCGAGCGTCTGGCTCGAGCTGCGGTCGGACTGGAGGCGCGACAAATCGTTTTCGATCCGGGATCGCTCGGCCGCGAAGGCGCGGCGCTCGTTCTCGAGCGCAACACGCGCCTCGTCGAACCTGCCGCGCTCTTCCGCGAGAGTTTTCCGTTCGGCGACGAGGGTCTCGCGCAACGTTTCGAGGCGCGCGCGTTCGCCTGAGAGCGCGGCGCGGTCCTCCTCGCGTTCCTGGAGTTCGGCGGCGGCGCGGTTGGAAAGCGCGGCCCGTTCGGATTCGATCGCGGCTTCGGACTCGGCGAGGCGGGTGAGGCGCTCTTCGAGTTCGCTCGATGCGACGCTGGCGGCTTCCGCGGTTTCCTTCAGGCGTGTTTCCCAGGCGGCGAGCCGGCGCGCTTCCTCCTCGAGTGTCTTCGATTCGTCGCCGAGTCGCGCGAGCGACTGCTTCTCGGTGGCGAGCCGCGCGTCTTCCGCCGTGATTCGTTCGCGCTCGGCGGCGAGCAGGGCGCGGTCGCTTTCCACGGCCTCGACGCGCGCGCGAAGCGCCTGCGCCTCCGCGGCGAGTCGCGCGGAGCGCTGCTCGAGTTCGGCGCGCTCGCGGGCGAGCGTGGCGCGATCTTCCGCGAGGCGGGCGCGCTCGGCCCCGACGGCGTTGCTCTCGTCCGAGGAAACGGGCGCGGCGGCGGCGCCTGCCTGCTCGCGTTCTTCGATCTCCGCCTCGCGCAGATCGAGCGCGGCGGCGCGGCCGGCGATCTCGGCGCGCGTGGCCGAAAGCGCGTCGCGCTCGGCGCCGAGCGCGGACGCGCGCTGGTCGTTCTCGCGCCGCGCGGCCTCGGTCGCGTCTCGCGCGGCGGCGAGCGCGCTCTCTTCGCGGCGAACGGCTTCGCGCGCGCGGCGGACGGATTCCCGCTCGGTCGAAATCGTTTCGCGAAGCGAGAG
>CAZFCY010000175.1:5796-10057 GCA_964517665.1 uncultured Opitutaceae bacterium
ACGGCCTCGGCCTCGGCCTGCGCCTTCGCGACCTCTTCGCGCTCGCGCGCGAGGGTCTGCTGCGCCTCGGCCACGGTCTTCTCGACGGAGGCGATCTCGCTGCGGATCTGCTCGGTCTCGGCGCGGACGCGGGTGACGTTTTCGCGCTCCTTGTTCAGCGAACTCTTGTCCGCGGCGAGCCGCGACTCGACTTCCCGGACGCGGACGGCGGCGGCTTCGGTCTCGCGCGTGGCGAGCGCGATCGTGTTCTCGCGCGCGTCCAGCTCGGCGCGGCGGGATTCGAGTTCGGCGAGGGCGGCGGAAAGACTTCCGGCCTCGGCTTCGACCGCGGCGGAGCGGCGGCGCAACGTTTCGCTTTCGTTCTTGAGCGCGGCGCGATCGGCCTCGATCTGGCGGCGCAATTCGGTCGCCTCCTGGCGGAACGAATCCTCCCGGTCGGCGAGGGCGGTGGCCTGCGCCTCGAGTTCCTTGCGCAGCTCGTCGACCTGATGCCGGGCCTTCTCGATCTCCTGCTCGCGTTCCGTGAGCGCGCTCTCGGCCGCCTGGACGGAGCGCTGGCGCTCCAACTGGAGTTGCAGCTCGCGTTTCAACCGGGCGCTGTCGGCCGCGTTCGTGGCGGCTTCGGCGAGCGCGCGATTGGTGGCGGCCGTCTTTTGCTCGAGTTCGCGCGAGGCGGCGGCGAGCCGTTCCGCTTCAGCGGCCACGCGCGCGCGTTCCGTATCCAGATGTTGGGCACGGGCGTCGAGTTCGGAGCGGAGCTTTTCGAGTCTGGCCGCGTCCTCGTCCATGGCCGCGCGCCTGGATTTGACCTCGGTCGCGCGGGTGTCGAGTTCGGCGCGGAGTTGTTCGAGGCGCTCGTTTTCCGCCGCGATCCGGCTGCTCTCGGCCTCGACGTGCGCGGCGCGCTCCTCCAGGCCGGCGAGGCGGACGCGCGCCTCGTCGATCTGCGCCCGCTCCTGTTGCTGGCGCTCGGACCGGGATTTGATCTCGGCGCGCGCCTTCTCGATCCCATTCTGTTGCAGGGCGAGTTCACGACGCGTCTTTTCGAGTTCGACGGAGCGCTCCTCGAGATCGCGCGATTGGGTCTCGGCATGGCGGGCGGCGGCCTCGAGCCGTTCGCGCTCGGCGACGAGTTCCGCGTGTTGCGCTTCGATCCGCGCGGTCTCGTTTTTCGCGGCGGTCTCCCGCGCTTCGAGCGCGAGCGCCTGTTGATCGAGTTTTTTCTGCGATTGAGACAGCGCGGCCTCGCGGGCGGAGAGATCGTCGGAGCGTCGACGAAGTCCGGCCTGTTCCTGGTGGAGGTGGTTGCGTTCCTTCTCGAGGCGCCGGCGGGTGTCCTCGAGTTCCCGCGCTTCGGACGCCTGGCGCTCGCGCGCCGTCTCGATTTCAGCGCGATTGGAGATCGCGCGCTCCTCCGCCTCGCGAACGGCGACCTCGGCGGCGGCGACGTGCTGCTGGCGGGACGCGAGTTCGCGCTCTTGCGATTGCAGGCGGGCGGCGGTTTCGGCGAGCCGCCGGGATTCGGCGGTGACCGCGTGTTTCTCGTCTTCGAGCGACGCGACGGCCGCGGCGCGCGACTCGAGTTCCGCGCGCGCGGCATCGATGTTCGACCGGGCGCCGGCCAGTTCGGACGACCGCGCCTCCAGCTCATTTTCGATGCGGACGATCTCGGCCTGGCGTTTTTCGAGCGTGGCGGATTCGGCGGAAAACTTCTGGCGCTCGCGGTTGAACGTCTCGCTCTCCTTGTGAAGCCGCGTGACGGCCTCGCGCAGGGCGCTTTTCTCCTGGGCGATCTGTCCGCGGCTGGCGGCCAGCTCGGTCTCGCGCGCGGCGAGCGCCTCGCGCTCGCCGCCCAGTTGAAGGGCGCGTGTATCCAGATCGTGGATGCGCTGCGCGAGCGCGGCTTCGGCCTTTTCCGTTTCCTCGCGGCGGGCGAGGATGCCGGCGGCGGCCTGCCTGTCGCGGTCGAGGGACCCGGCGGCCTCGGCGAGCTTTGCGCGCTCGCCGGAGAGTTGTTCCCGATCGGCCTGGAGCTGCGCGATGAGTTCGCTGGCCTTGTCGGACTCGGACTCGATGCGCGCGCTTTCGGCAGCGAGTTGTTCCTTGCGTTCGGCGATGCGCTTGCGCTCGGCCTCGAGGCGTTCCCGGGCGGCGTTTATTTCGGACAGGGCCTGCTGGCGCGCCTGTTCCTCGGCCTTCTTTTCGCGGCGAAGGGCGTCGAGTTCGGCGGAGAGTTCGTCGTGCTCCTTCTTTCGCGCGGCCAGCTCCACCAGCTCGGCTTCGAGCGCCGTCTTCTGTTTCTGCAGATTGTCCGCGGCGGTTTCCAGATCCTGCCGCTCGGCGGTGAGGCGATCGAGATCCTGCCGGAGGCCGGCGATCTTTTTGCGCGTGCCCGCGGAATCGCCCACACGCTCGCCGGCGGGCGAGGGCGCCGGGGCTGTCGCGGTCTTGTCGGAGGCGGCTTTCGGAAGCTCGCCGAGCGTGACCAGTGTGTTCTCGACCAGGTCGATGTCGTCGTCCGCGGCGAGTTCCGGAGGAGGCGCGTCCGGATGCAGAAGGGAAACCGTCCGCCGGACAACTTCGCGGATGTCGTCCGGCTTGTTGAACACATCCGTGATGCCGAGGCGGATGCCGTTGATCACGGACGGCAGGTCGAGGTTCTCGGCGATGAGGAAGACGGGAACGGTCGGCTGGATCTTCTTGAGGCTTTCGACGAACGAAAACCCCGTGCCGCCGGGCAGTTCGTGATCGGTGATGACGAGGTCGAACAGCTCCTGGCGCGCGAGCTTGAGCGCTTCGCCGACGCTGGTGAACGCGCGGATGTCGAAGCCGAGGTCGGCGAGCAGGAGGGCGAGCGCGCGCCGGGCTTTCACGCTGCCTCGAACGATGAGTATTTTACGGGTCAAGGGAGGGAGTTCTACGGTTGTCTGGAATGCTCGTCGGGCCGTGGCGCGGTATTGATCCGTAGTGCGGATCCCCCGTGGCTTTTACCGCTGTTTACCGGGATCGTGAGTGGGATTGCGGGGCCGTGGCGTGGAGGTTTTCCGCGGGCTTTTCCGTTTACAGGGATGGAGGGTCGAAACACCGTTTCCGGATGAAGCGGCGCGATGTTTCGGAACCGTTGAGCACGAACAGGCATCTGATCCGCTGGATCGAGAAAATGGCCGCGCTTTGCCGCCCCGATCGCATCCACTGGTGCGACGGATCGAAGGAGGAATACGACGATCTGTGCGACCTGCTGGTGGAGAACAAAACCTTCGTGCGGCTCGATCCGAAGAAGCGGCCGGGCTCGTTTCTCGCGCGATCCGATCCGGGCGACGTCGCGCGGGTGGAGGACCGGACGTTCATCTGCAGCTACTCGAAGGAGGCGGCCGGGCCGACGAACAACTGGATGAATCCCTTCGAGATGAAAAAGAAGCTCAAGGGGCTCTTCAGCGGCTGCATGCGCGGGCGGACGATGTACGTGGTGCCGTTCAGCATGGGGCCGATCGGCTCGCCCATCGCGCACATCGGCGTCGAGTTGACCGACTCGCCCTACGTCGTGGTCAACATGCGGATCATGACGCGCATGGGAAAGGCCGTGCTCGACGCGCTCGGCGACAATCGCGTCGTGCCCTGCGTCCACTCCGTGGGCATGCCGCTCGAAAATGGCGCGAAGGACGTGCCCTGGCCCTGCAACGCGGAGCACAAATACATCGTGCACTTCCCGGAGGAGCGCGCGATCTGGTCCTACGGAAGCGGATACGGCGGGAATGCGTTGTTGGGCAAGAAATGCTTCGCCCTGCGCATCGCCTCCTGCATGGCGCGCGACGAGGGCTGGATGGCCGAACACATGCTCGTCCTCGGCGTCGAGAATCCGAAAGGCGAGAAGACTTACGTGGCCGCGGCCTTTCCGAGCGCGTGCGGCAAGACGAACTTCGCCATGCTCATTCCGCCGAAGGCCTTCGAGGGCTGGAAGGTGTGGACGGTCGGCGACGACATCGCGTGGATCAAACCGGGAGACGACGGGAAATTTCACGCCATCAACCCCGAAGCCGGTTTCTTCGGCGTGGCTCCCGGCACCTCCGAAGCGACGAATCCGAATGCGATGGCGTCCATCCGCGAGAACACGATCTTCACCAACGTCGCGTTGACGCCCGATGGAGACGTCTGGTGGGAGGACATGACGGAGACGCCGCCGTCGAGACTCATCGACTGGCAGGGCAACGCATGGACGCCCGACAGCGGCAGAAAGGCCGCGCATCCCAACGCCCGTTTCACC
>CAZFCY010000176.1:0-10056 GCA_964517665.1 uncultured Opitutaceae bacterium
CAAAGTGGCTGGTTTTGAATCGACCCTACTGGCTGGTTTTGAGTGATCGCTGACACGTCAGGTCGAGTTCAGGGCCGATGGCATCAACCACTTTATCGAGGCGACCGGCGAAGAAGCGACCGTGGGACCGGACCGGCTCAGCGAGTCCGTGGCCAAACTCACCAACGCCTGATGGCGCTCGGGCGGGACGAAAACATTGTTCGGGCCATCTGCTCGGACAAGTGGGATGGTCAACGCTTGGCTCCGAGCCTTTTTGTTGGCGCGGGAACTTCGGTGAGCCGGCTTTCGTTGATCTCGCTCGAAGACCATTGGGACCTGTTTCGCCAATACGTGCAGCGTCCTCCTGAACGCATGCTGGAAATGCTTGGCGAAATCAATGTAGGGGAGTTGCAGGCTATCGGCCGCGCCCACGCGCCATCGACCTGGCTCACGGTCGAGCCCAAGCCCGAGGATTGGAACCCTGCGCACGCCGAGATACCGCAAAAGATCAGCCGCAGCCTCGCCAACAAGATACTGCCAGCCTTGAAACGTCATCCTTCTCCAGGAACTCACTGAGTCTTGCGCATTTCCTCGTTGCCGGTAAAGTAAACCTACGGGGTCGCGCCTTGGGCATTGTAGTTGCCGCGCGCGCTCGTCCGAATCGCCGGCCGAAACTCCCGTCGTCAACGCGCTCGAGGCCGCGCGCGAGGAGCTGATGGCGCGCGGCGGACGAAGAGACGGACGACGATGCGTTCGTCGCCGCGATGGAGGATCTCGAGCGCGACACGCCGGTGTCCGCGGGCGAGATCGAGGACGAGAATCGCTATTTGTTGCGGCGCCGTGAGGGATTCCGCCGTTTCGCGGTGTTGTTCGCGGAAATCGCGGCGCGGCTCGACTTCGTCGAACGCAGCGCGCTCTTCGGTTCCGTCGCGGCGCCACCGCGCAAGGAAGTGCCGCGTTTCGCGCGGCTGCGCCGCGCCCGCATCGCGGTGTGGCACGAATGCAAGGACGTCGACCTCGCGGTCTGGGTGACCGACCTCGCGCGCCTGCGTGAGCTGAAGCGCGCGCTGGCGCACACCGTGAATCGCTGGCAGGAGATCGCCACGCGTGAACACTTTCCCGGCATCCCTCACCATCAGGCGGACATCTTCCTGCTCGAGCCGGCGACGAACCGGTATCACGGCCGGCTCTGCCATTTCAGCCAATGCCCGAAAGGAAAACCGGAGTGCGAAGTGACGGGTTGCGGCGCGCGGCCTTTTCTTCAGTTGCACGAGAATTTCAGCTTCGATCGCAAGGCGCCGGTCGGGCCGAATGCGACGCTGCTCTTCGCGCGCGAGCGGCCTGCGCGCACGCCGGCGGATCCGGATGCGCCGCCGACGTAGCTTCACTGCGCGACGGGAAACAACGAGATGTTGGTAAGGAAATCCCTGATCGTGGGGGGTGTAAATCCAAGCGGCTTGCCCGTCTATTGAAGGTCTGACAAAAGTCAGGGCGAGCGAGCCTTCGTCCCCCCCCGCTGTTTTCTCGCTTCCGCCGCTTCGCTCGAACGGCGCCACCCAACATGTCGATCACACAGCGCTTCTCTCATCGGCGGGACGGGGCCGCCGCCGGGGTCAAATCATCGCCTGCCCGGACTCCCTCGCGCGCGCGCCGGGACGTTTGTGCCGGCTTGTGGCGAGCCTGCGCCTCCGCGTCGCTCATGCTGCTCGCGAGCGGGGCGCTTCTTCACGGGGCCGACTTCACACCCGTGATGATCAAGGGGCATCCCGCGCATCCGACGCGCATCCTCGCCAAGGTCGCGCCGCATCCGACGCTCAAGACGCACGCGACCGCCCTCGCCGCGCATCAGCTCACCGCCGTGCGCGGCTACGATCTCGTCCCCGGGCTGCTCTTGCTGGAGGTCGATGCGCCGGCGATGGCGATGCGCGCTCCGACAGACGAGGCGGCTCCGACCGCGGAGGAGCGCGCTTCCGCCCTCCGGCAGAAGATCGACGCGCTGCGCCGGAGCGGACTTTACGAGTACGTCGAGCCCGATTTCGTGGTGAAACCCGACCGCGTGCCGACCGACTCCAAGTTTGGCGACGGCACGCTATGGGCGCTCCGCAACACCGGACAAGCCGGCGGCGTCGCGGGCGTGGACATCGACGCAGTCCGCGCCTGGGATGTCACCACAGGGTCCACCGGCGTGATCGTGGCCGTGATCGACAGCGGCATCCGTTATACGCACCAGGATCTCGCGGCGCAAATGTGGAAAAACCCGGGCGAGATCGCCGGCAACGGCTATGATGACGACGGCAACGGCTATATCGACGACGTCCACGGCATCAACGCCGCCACGGGATCCGGCGATCCCATGGACGACGACGGCCACGGCACGCACATCGCGGGCACGATCGGCGCCATCGCCAACAACTCCGGCCCGCACGTCGGCGTGGCGTGGAATGTGCGGCTGATGGCCTGCAAATTCTTCGGCTCGAGCGTCGGCGGCACGTTTTCCGATCTGTTGGAATGCTACGACTACGCCGTCGCGCACGGCGCCGGAATCATCAACTGCAGCTTCGGCATCCCCTATGAATCCATGGCCGAGCGGGAGGCGCTCGCGGCTGCCCGCGACCGCGGTGTGCTGGTCGTGGCGGCGGCCGGCAACGACGCTTCGAGCAACGACCACGCCCCCCATTACCCGTCCAGCCACGATCTCGACAATATCATCTCGGTTGCCGCGATCGATCGTTACGGAAACCGCGCCTCCTTCTCGAACTACGGCGCCGAGTCGGTGCATCTCGGGGCGCCCGGCGCCGGCATCTTCTCGACGTATCACCAATCGGACACCAGCTATATCACCGCGCAGGGAACCAGCATGGCCGCGCCCCACGTCGCGGGCGTGGCGGCCCTCGTGCGCGCGCGATTTCCCGGCATCTCCGTCCAAGACCTGCGCGATCGCATCATTCATGCCACGACAGCGACGAGTTCGCTTCAGGGAATCACGACATCGGGTGGCCGCGTCAACGCCTACCAGGCGCTGACGGCCACGGGAGACGGCCGGCTCGAGCTGGCGATCGCGCCCCGCTCCGGCAGGACGCTTTTCCACGGCCGCACGCTCCCCGTCGTCGTTCGCGTGCGCGATCTCGTCGGAGTCACCGGCGCCACTGTCACCGGCACGACTTCGAGCGGCGCCACGCTCGCCTTCCGCGACAACGGCGTGTGGCCCGACACGGCCGCGAACGACGCCAACTACACCGCGGCGCTCACCGTTCCGGCCTCCGGTTCGCAGCTCTCGCTCACGGTCAACGCCTCCGCGCCGGGCAAGACCGGCGGCTCGGCCGCGGCCTCCTATCCGCTGCAGGCGCCGCCTCCCAATGACCACTTCGCCAATCGCATCGCGCTCGCGTTCGTGACCGGTTCGACCACGGCGTCGAACGTCGGCGCCACGCTCGAGGCAGGCGAGCCGAGGATCGCCGGGCAGGGCGGCGGAGCCTCGCTCTGGTGGTCCTGGCATTGTCTCTCGAACGCCACCGTCACGATCAGCACCGAGGGCAGCGATTTCGACACCCTGCTCGGTGTCTATACCGGAAACGCGATCAACGCGCTCACGGAGGTCGCCAGCAACGACGACATCAGCGGCCCCAATCAGCCCAGCCGTGTGGCCTTCCCGGCGGCGGCCGGGACGACGTATCACATCGCGGTCGATGGCTGGGAGGGCAAGACGGGGAACATCACGCTTGCGATCACGACGAACATTCCGCCGGCGAACGACAATTTCGCCGATCGGATCGTCCTCACCGGCGCGCCGGTTTCCAGCTCGGTGTCGTTGAGGAACTGCTCCTTCGAGCCCGGAGAGCCCCCTCACCAGGAATATCCCCGCACCGGCTCGATCTGGTGGGAATGGACGGCGCCGTGGTCCGGCACAGCCACGCTGACACACACCGGGTGGTCCCGAAGCGCGGTTTACACCGGATCGGTCCTCACGGCATTGACCAAAGTCCCGGATCGCGTTCCGGAAAATGATGGCTCCTATGGCCGCTACACGTTCGCGGCGTTCGCCGGCACGGCCTATCAGATCGCCATTCTCGAGACCACCAACGGGCCGGGACAGATCGCCGATGTTTCGCTCACCCTCGATCCCGCCCCGGCGAACGATCACTTCGCAAACCGGACGGCGCTCACGGGTTTCGAGGTTGTCGCAACAGGCTCGAATATCCACGCGACGCGGGAAATCGGCGAGGCCCTGTCCCACGGATACGCTGGCGGAACAACGGTTTGGTGGACCTGGACGGCGCCAGCAGCCGGCACGGTTGTCATCGATGCGCGAGACAGCAGTTTCAGCGCGGAACTTGCCGTCTGCACGGGTGACTCGCTGCAGTCGCTGCAACGCGTCGCGTCGTCGGAACACAACCGGAACCGGCTCGCATTCAGGACGGATGCCGGCGTGGCATATCAGATCGCCGTCGATGGTCAAAACGGCGTCACCGGCTCCATCTCGTTGAAGCTCTCGCTCGTCGATCCGCCGGCGAACGACATGTTCGCGGACCGCATCGCCCTTTCCGGCGCCCAGGCCTCCGCCTCCGGCACGACCGTCGGCGCCACGGCCGAGGCCGGAGAGCCACCGCCCCCCTACTACGCCGACGGAACCACCGTGTGGTGGAAGTGGATCGCGCCTTTCACCGGCACGGCCATCGTCAACGCCACGATCGCGGAATCCGGCTGGCCCCCGAGCGTTTTCATATACACGGGATCCGGGATTTCCTCCCTCACCCCAGTGGTGGGCAACGACGGCGGCTCTCTGTATCCTGTTCATGGATACGCTTTCCATGCCGGGGCCGGAGAAGAGTATCAGATCGCGGTCGAAGGCGGTCGCGGCGATCCCGGCCCCTTCACCCTGGAGCTTTCGCTCCACGCCGCGCCGCCGAACGACATGTACGAAAATCGGGCAACGCTGACGGGAGCCCTCGTCTCGATCGTTGCGACCAGCGCGTTTGCCACCCAGGAGCCCGATGAGCCCTGGTGGTCGGGCGCGCGCTCGGTCTGGTGGAGGTGGACGGCGCCCGCGGACGAGGCGGCAAATCTCGCCATCTCCGGAGATGAGGCCCGGTTCCACAGCATCTCGGTTTTCACCGGATCCTCGCTGGCCGGACTGACGCCGCTGTCTTATCGATTGCCCGCCGTTCGGTTCCCTGCCAGCGCTGGAACCGAATACAGCATCGCCGTTTCAGCCATCACGGGCGAGGGTTCGTTCAAGCTGCACCTCTTCACAGGCGAGCCGCCCGCCAATGATCTTTTCAGCAACGCCGCCCCCATCGTCGGCGCAACAGCCGCGGTGACTGGAACAAACCGCGGCGCCTCGACCGAGGACGCCGAATACCGCCACGGGAACCTTTTATCGAATGCCTCGGTGTGGTGGAAGTGGGTGGCGCCCGCCAGCGGTCGCTTCATGGTCACGACCGCCGGAAGCAATTTCAACACGCTTCTCGATGTTTATACAGGCAGCCATATCGGCTCCGACCTCGCCCGCGTGGCGCCGCATTGGAACAACACGGCGGACAGCCACACGCAGCATCTATGGTTCGACGCCGTCGGCGGCACGACCTACATGATCGCCGTCGACGGATACCAGCAGGACCTGGGCGACATCGTGCTCGCCGTGGGGCACGACTCCGCGCCGGAAGCAACGCTTCAAATGAACACCCCGACCGTTCCCGCCGGGACGCCGGTGACCATGACTGTGACGACGACCGGCCCGGGACCCTTCACCTACCAATGGCTGAGAAACGGCGAGCGGATCCCAGGCGCGACCGAAGCGACCCTCACGTTTCCCTTCGCCCAAGGGTTTCAGGCGGGAGACTACACCGTTCAGGTGGAAAGCGTCTTCGGGACGGCGACCACGCAATCCATGGCGCTGGAGGTTTTGACCCCGCCCTCGTCCAACGCCCGCCTCCTCAATCTCTCCACGCGCGCGCTCGGACTGTCGGGAGAGAACGCGCTCATCCCGGGCTTCGTCATCAACGGCTCCGGCACGCGGCGGGTGCTCCTGCGCGCCGTCGGCCCGGAACTCATCCCTCTCGGTGTCTCCAACGCGATGCCCGACCCGCGGATGACGCTCCAACGCAAGATCGGCGAAACCTCGGAAACTCTCGCGACCAATGACGACTGGGAATTGAACGCCAACGCCGGCGCGATCGCCGCCACGGCGGGTCTCGTTGGAGCCTTCCCGCTCTCGCCCGGCAGCAGGGACGCCGCCCTCCTGCTCGACCTCGCGCCGGGCTCGTACACGGTCACCGCCACCGATGCCACGGCCACGCCCGGAGTGGCCCTGGTCGAGCTTTACGACGCCGCGACGGATTCAGCCGCGAGCGGCGCCCGCGTCGTGAACCTCTCCAACCGCGGCTACGTCGGCACGGGAGCCGACGTGATGATCCCGGGTTTCGTCGTGTCGCCTGGTGGATCGAAAACGGTTCTGTTGCGCGCCGTCGGTCCGAAGCTGGCCGCCTACCGCGTCACCGGCGTGCTCCAGGATCCGAAACTCACGGTCTTTCGCACGCACCCCGTCACGAGGGAGAGCGAGCAAATCCTCGCCAACGACAACTGGGGCGAAAACGGCGACGAGCCCGCCATCCGGGCCACAGCCGCCCAGGTCGGCGCTTTCCCGCTCGACCACGGCAGCAAGGACGCGGCCTTCGTCATCACCCTCCCGCCCGGCATCTACACCATCCATGCCAGCGGAGCCGACGACGGCTCCGGTGTGGCCTTGGTGGAACTCTATATCATCGACCCATAAAACGGGAAACAGGCGAAACCTGCGCGGGAATGCCAGGACCGCGAAGAGCCGGGCGCAAACCGGCGACATGCCCGCCGGCTTCTTCCAAAGCGAACGCCGGGGCATCGGCACGCGCGTATTGAAGGCGCCACACGAAGGCGTCGCCGAAATTCGGACGCGCCTCACGGGGAATGTTCAGGCCACGCCGATCCGTCTCTCCAAACCAGTCGACAAAACCCGGCAAAAAGCGCGGCACGTGAATCGGAATCACGCCACTCGCGCGAAACAATCTGCGCCGGCACTCGAGACAGTCGCTCGAACGACAAACCGATCCAGCATTGACACTGGTCGCGCCGCCCGGGCGTTCTTATACAGTTCCTGCCGCCTTCCGACACATTGTCCCTCCGCCTCGAAATGCACCCCTCCCGCTTCATTCCCGCGCTCACTGTCACTGCTCTCACGATGCTCGTTTCAACGCTCGCCGCCGCCGACACGCCCAAACTTCCCGGTATCGCCGGCGCGATGGAATCGCACATCGCCCGGAACGAGATCGCCGGCGCCGTCACGCTCGTCGCGACGAAGGACAAGATCCTCCACCACGAAGCCCACGGATTCGCCGACATCGCGACGAAGAAACCCATGCCCGCCGACGCGATCTTCTGGATCGCCTCGATGACCAAGCCCGTCACCGGCGTCGCCATCCTCATGCTCCAGGAGCAGGGACGGCTCCACGTCTCCGACCCCGTCGCGAAATACCTCCCGGAGTTCGCCCACCTGAAGACGCCCTCCGGCCGGCCCGCGAATCTCACGATCGCGCAGATCCTCACGCACGTCTCCGGCCTCGGCGAGGCGCCCTCGGAAGCCGCCGGCAAGGCCCGCACGCTCGCCGATCTCGTCGCGATCTATCTTGCGCAGCCCATGCAATACGAGCCCGGCTCGGTCTGGCGCTATAATCAGGCCGGCATCAACACCGCCGGCCGCATCGTCGAGGTCGTCGGCGGCCTGCCCTTCGATCAATTCCTCGAGCAAAACCTCTTCGCCCCGCTCGGCATGAAAGACACGACGTTCTACCCGATGGGCGCGCAACTCGACCGCATCCCCACGCCCTATCGCAAGGACGACGCCACCGGCGAACTCGTCGCCGTGCCGCAGCGCCGCGGCTTCGGCGCGCGCGATTTCCCGCCGCAGGCCAACGGCGGTCTCTGCTCCACCGCCATCGACTACGCCCGCTTCGCGCAGATGCTCCTCGGGGGTGGCTCGCTCGACGGAAAGAAGTTCCTCGGCGCCGAAACCCTGAAGTTTCTCGACACGCCGCAAACCGGCGACATGCCGACCGGCTTTTTCCAGAATGAACGCTGGGGCAACCGCGGCGCCAACTACGGCTGGGGCATCGGCACGTGTATATTGAAGACGCCACACGAAGGCGTCGCCGAAGCGCTCTCACCCGGCAGCTACGGCCACGGCGGCGCATGGGGCACGCAGGCCTGGATCGATCCCGTGAAGGGCGTCGCCTATATCATGCTCGTCGCCCGCGCGAACCACCCGAACAGCGACGCCAGCGATTTCCGCCGCGACTTTCAAAAGGCGGCCGCCGCGGCGCTGGCGAAACAGTAGCGGCCGTTGCGCAGATCCACGCCGCAACCATTCAGCCTAAACGGAGCAGTTCACAGAAGGTGACGAAGAGAACAAAGGCGTCGCCGCCACTCGGTTGCCGAACGAAAATCGCTGCTCCAAAACACCACCTCGATGGTGACCAGAATTTGAGGCTGTGTTCACCTGCAACCAACTCGGCCTTCGTTTCCTTCGTTACCTTCTGTGCAATTCAACTTCTGTTTTTGGGTTCAGCGACCCACGAGTTCACGGTGAAGCCTGCGACGCTGAAAGGTGGACGCGCGCGTCCCTGTGCCCGTTGGTTTGGCGATATCCGAAAACCGCGGCAGGGACGCCGCGGTCCACCCACGCAACCGCATCCTTGCGGCCAGGCTGAATCCAACGAGGAACCCTCAGGAAACAGGCGCCATCCGGCCCGCGCACGCGCGCATCAGCGCTTCTTCGAGCCTGCCGGTGACGATGGGTTTTGAAAGGTAGTCGTTCATCCCTGCGGCGAGGCATTTTTCGCGATCGCCGGCCAGCGCATCCGCGGTGAGGGCGATGATCCATGGCTGCCAGGGCAACGGCTCGGAACGGATCTGCTTCGCGGCCGAGATTCCGTCGAGATTGGGCATTTCGAGATCCATCAGCACGACGTCGTAACTCGTCCTGCGGCAGGCCTCGACCGCCTGCACGCCGTCTTCGGCGATGTCGGCTTCGTATCCGAGCGAACCCAGCATGCGCTTCGCCACGAGCCGATTGATGGTGTAGTCCTCCACCAACAACAGACGCAGCGGACCTGCCGCAGGCTCCACGGATCGTTTGCTCTCGGGCGCAGGCGGTGGAACCGGAACCGGGAGCTCGAGCGCGGGCGACTGCTCGATCTCGAGTTGTATTGTAAATGTGAATACGGACCCGCGGCCTTCCTCGCTCTCGACGGAGATTCCGCCGCCCATCAATTCGCACAGCCGTTTGCTGATCACGAGACCGAGGCCGGTGCCGCCGAAGCGCCGTGTGATCGACGCGTCCACCTGGCTGAAGGCCGAAAACAAGCGATCGCGCCGCTCGGGCGAGATGCCGATGCCGCTGTCGGCCACTGCGATTTCGAGGACGAAGCGCGCGCCCTCGAAATGCTTCGCGCGCACCGCGACGCGGACGGAGCCGTGCTCGGTGAACTTGATGGCATTGCTGACGAGGTTGCCCAGAACCTGGCGCAACCGCGCGGCGTCGCCCCGCGCGTGAGCCGGCACACCGGCTTCCCAGGAAACATCCAGCGCGACGCCCTTGCTCGCCGCGTTGCGGCAGAAGAGTTCGGTCACGTCGCGCACATTGTCCCGAATCGAGAACGGCGTGTGCTCGAACTCGATCTTTCCCGCTTCGATACGGGAGAAATCGAGAATGTCGTTGATGATGACCAGCAGGGTCTCGCCCGATCGCTGGATAACCTGAACGAGGTCGCGCTGATCCTGGCTCAGGTTTGCGCGTTCCAGCACGCTCGCCACACCGATGACGCCGTTGAGCGGCGTGCGGATCTCGTGGCTCATCGTCGCGAGAAAACGGCCCTTGGCCTCGTTGGCCGCGTCAGCCTGCTCCTTCGCGGCGCGCAGGTCGGCTTCGACACGCTTCAGCGCCGTCACGTCGTCGAACACCACGATATAGCCGGTCTGCCGCCCGCGCGAATCCCTGACCGGCGAGACCATTCCAAAGGCGGGAAACGGCGGGCCGTCCGCCCGCGT
>CAZFCY010000177.1:0-9876 GCA_964517665.1 uncultured Opitutaceae bacterium
CGACGGGCAGAGCAAGCCGCGTGTCCGTCCATCTGTTCCCGGGCTACGCGGAAGTCAGCACGGCGCGCAGGGCGTTCGCGAGGGCGTCGGGGGTGAACGGTTTGTCGAGCGTGCGCGAGACTCCGATCTTCCTGAACCCGGCTTCCTGGTGTTCCTGGAGGTGGCCGCTGGCGACGATCACGGGCAGGGACGGGTGGCGCGCGCGGAGCGCCTGAGCGAATGCCAGGCCGTCCATCGCCGGCATGTCGAGGTCGGTGATGACCGCGCGCAGGCTCGCGTGGTTCGCCTCGGCGATCTCGAGACCCTCGCTGCCGCCGGCGGCGAGCAGGGGGATGAAATTCAGCCGCTCGAGGACACGCGCCACGATCGTCCGGACCGCGGCCTCGTCATCGACATAGAGCACCGCTTCGCCGTTGCCGCGGAACGAAGCGGCCCGCGCGGGCGCGACCGCGTCGCCGGGCTCGCCGTCGCTGGCCGGAACGTAGACCGAGAAGATGGAGCCGTGCCCGGGTTCCGAGGTCACATCGACGAACCCGCCGTGAGCTTCCGTCAGGCCCATGACGGACGAGAGGCCGAGGCCCGAGCCCTTGTCGGCGGGTTTCGTGGTGAAGAACGGATCGAAGATGCGGTCGATGATCCCGGGCGCGATGCCCGTGCCCGTGTCCGTCACCTGGAACAGCACGTAACGGCCGGGCTCGGGTTGTTGTCTTTGCCGGCCGACGATGGACGATCGATCGATCCGCGCGATCGAGGCGGCAAGGGCGAGCGTGCCGCCGTCGGGCATGGCGTCGCGCGCGTTGACGCAGAGGTTGAGCAACACCTGGTGCATCTGCGTGGGATCGCCCATCATCGCGGGCAGGTCGTCGGCGGCCTTGATCGACAGCTCGATGTTCTTGGGAAACGTCGAGCGGATGATCCGCTCGAGCTCCTCGAAGAGCGCGGCGGGCTGGATCGCCACGCGCTCGCCCTCGGCTCCGCGGGCGAAGGCGAGGAGGCGCCGGACCATGTCGGCGCCGCGCTTCGCGCTGTCCTCGATCGTGCGCACGGTCTCCCTGTCGTCGGGATCGGCGGCCTCGAGGAGGCTGACGCCGGCGAGGATGGGCGCGAGCGCGTTGTTGAGGTCGTGGGCGATGCCGCCGGCGAGCGTCCCGATCGACTCCAGGCGCTGGGCGCGGTTGGTCTGGCGCTCGAGCATCACGCGCTCGGAGATGTCGGTGATGTAGCCTTCGATCGCGCTCGCCTCGCCGGTTTCCGAATGGATGCCGCGGCCCTGCTCCCAGACCCAGCGCCACGTGCCGTCGGCGTGGCGGACGCGGTATTCGACCTGGCAGGGCAGGTGGGCGCGGAGCGCCTTGTGAAAGGCGCGGCGCACCCGCTCCGTATCCTCGGGATGGATACGGCTGGCGTAGGTGACGCGCCCGGAGACGAGGTCGTCGGGCGTGAGGCCGAGGATGAGCACGCTGCCGTCGCTCACGAACCGCATCGTTCGCGCCTCGTCGGGGAGGCAGCGGTAGGCCATGCCCTGGAGGTTGCCGAGCAGCGTGCGATGCCTGCGCTCGCTTTCGGTCAGCGCGGCGCTGCGCTCCTCGATGCGGCGCTCGAGGGTTTCCGCGGCGGTCTTGTGAACGGAGACGTCGGTGTTGACGCCGATGACGCGCAGCGGGCGGCCGTCGGGGCGGCGTTGCACCACGCGCCCCCGGCTTTCGATCCAGAGCCAGTCGCCGCGGACGGACCTCACGCGCTGCTCGACCTGGTAATCGTTGTGGGACGGATCGGCCAGCCGGGCGGCGGCGGCGAAAACATCCGCGCGATCGCCGGGATGCACGGATCTCAAGAGCGCGAGGGCGGTCGCTCTCGTTTCGCGCGGTTCTGCGCCGAGCATGACGGGCCAGCGCGCGTCGAGCGTGATGAGGCCGGCCGCCATGTCGTTTTCCCATGTGCACGTGCCGGCGGCGTCGAGCGCGAGTTCGAGGCGCTGGCGGTAGGCCTCGAGCTGGGACTCCGTTTCCCTGGTGGCGGTGATGTCCACCGCGATGCCGTCTCGGATCTGCGTGCCATCCGGGAGGCGGGCGGAGAGGTGCGATTGAAACTTGATCCACCTGCGCCGGCCGTCGACGTGGCGCAGGGGGATCTCGATCGAGCTGGTTCCGCCGGTTCGGAGATACTCCGCCATGGCGTTTCTCGTCGCGGGCACGGCCTCCGGCTCGATGAGGTCGAAGACGCGCTCGAAGTTTTTCTGCAACTCCGGCGCGGCGACACCGAGCATCGCCTCCACATTCGGGCTGATGAACGTGCAGCGCACGCGGCCCATGGGCGGAAACGCGAGCCGGTAGATCGCGACGCCGGCCAGGTTTGCGCTGATGCTCGAGAGGTGGGCCTCGGTTTCGCGCAGGTCGCGCGCGCTGCGCTGAAGCTGGCGGGCCTGCGCGACCGCTTCGGCGCGCAGGCGGAAGTTTTCGGCGAGGCGTTTGTGGCTCCGTTGCACCGCCGCGAACGCATACGGAACATAGATGGCGAGCACGACGCCCATGGCGTGCGGCACGCTTCCCTTCTCGAGGAAGAGGCGCGCCGTCATCGGCACGACCGTCGGCACGATGAGCACGGCGGCCGAAATGCGGTCCGGGGAAAGATTGTTCGTCGCCGCCGCCGTGATGGTGGCGACCGCGAGCGCGAGAAAGGCCTGATGCGGCACCGCGCCGGTCGGGAAGATGAGCACGCTGCCCAGCGTCCAGGTCAGACCGATGAGGACCGTGGTGCGCTGAAACAGCTTCAACCAGCGGTCGTGATCTTCCGCTTCGGCACGACGCCGGCGCCAGCGGGACCACAGGAAGCACCGCCCCCCGAGGACCAGCGCGAGACAGGCGAGCCAGATGACGATCGCCGCCGCGTCGACCACCGGCCAGAGCACGAAGGCCACCAGCGCCGCGATCGCCGCCATGCCGAGCATGTTCGACGGCATCCCGCTGAAGAGAAGGCGAACCTGCTCGGCCCGAAAGTTCATCCCGCGCTGGTCTTGCTCCGGTTTCGGAAGGTTGTCCGCGGCGCGCCCGACCGTCACCAGGTCGCGACCGATCGCAAGGCGGCCTTTGCGGGCTTCAGTCCCGGCGCGGTGGCGGCGAGCGTCATCGCGCCGGCCTCGTTCGCGCGCGTGCGAACGATGACGAGGGCCAGGCCGTTGAAAGCCTTGCGGGCCGTGGCCTGGAACGGCTCGAAGCTGGTCGGATCGCCGTTGTCGACCGCGATGATGTCGCCCGGGCCTTCGAGCGTGAACCGCACGAGATCCGCGGCGCGCGGCGCGAGCGCGCCGTTCGCGTCGGTGATCCTGACGGTCACGAAGGAAAGATCGGCGCCGTCGGCCCGAAGCTCCGCGCGGTCGGGCGCGAGCGCGATCGCCGCCGCGGGGCCGGCTGTGCGGCGCGCGGCCGTGGCCCAGGCCTCGCCGTCCTTGTGGGTGACGACCTTCAATTCACCGGGCTCGTAGATGACGTCGTCCCAGCGAAACCGGTATTCACGCGGGCCGCGTAGCCTGCGCCCGAGCGAACGGCCGTTGAGGAAAAGCTCCGCTTCGTCGGCGGACGAGTAGACGTGCACGGGCGTGACCTTGCCGGCGCGATCCGGCCAGTTCCAGTGCGGAAGAATATGCGCCATGCGCAGCTCCGGCCGCCAGCGCGCTTGATAGAGGTAGAAGCGATCCTTGGGAAAGCCGGCGAGGTCGATGATGCCGAAGTACGAACTGCGCGAGGGCACGGCGATGCGGCCGAGCTTCTCGAGTTCGGCCGCGACGCGCGCGCGTTGCGCCGGATCGGAAAAGTTCAGCAGGTTGGTCGAATCGGAGTTGTACGGCGTGGGCTCGCCGAGGTAGTCGAACCCGGTCCAGACGAACTCGCCCGCGGCCCAGGGCGCGTCGTCGAGCCGCGCGAACTCCACGTCGGGGATGTTCGCCCAATCGGCCGCGCTCAGGTCGTAGGAGCTGACGTGAAAATCCACGCGCCCATGCCGTTTGTTCTCCGGCTCGACCGGGAAGAAATACTCGCCGCGCGTGCTGAGCGTCGAAGCTGTTTCGGCTCCGTAAACGGCGATGTGCGGCTGGCTCTCGCGCTGCGGGCCGTACTGGAAGGTTTTGTAATTGAATCCGATGGCGTCGAGCGCGGTCTGGAAACCGTCGAACCCGGCGTTCTCGTTGTTGAAACCCGCCGTGACGGCGCGCGTGCGATCCTCCTCGCGCGCGATTCCGGCGAGGCGCGCGCCGAGTTTCCAGCCGTCGGCAAACCACTGCTCGATGACCTCGTTGCCGATGCTCCACGCGATCACGCTGGGATGATTGCGATCGCGCCGGATGAGCGAGCGCAGGTCGCGCTCGTGCCAGTCGTCCCAGACCGCGGCGTAATCGAAATAACGATTCGAAGGATCGAACTCGGGCACGCCGGGAATCCATTTCTTTCCGCGGCGCCAGCAGTCGAAGGCCTCGTCGATCACGAGCACGCCCATGCGGTCGCAGAGGTCGAGGAACTCCGGCGCGGGCGGGTTGTGGCTCGTGCGGATGGCGTTGCAGCCCATGTCCTGGAGGATCTCGATCTGCCGCTCGAGCGCGCGCGTGTTGATCGCGGCTCCGAGCGCGCCGAGGTCGTGGTGCAGGCAGACGCCCTGGAGGACGACGCGGCGTCCGTTGAGGAGAAAGCCCTTGTCGGCATCGAAACGGGCGCTGCGGATGCCGAAGGGCGCGCGCGCTTCATCCACGATCCCGCCGTCGCGCTCGAGCGTGGCGATGGCGACGTAGCGGTTCGGCGCGTCGAGATCCCAAAGCCGCGGCTTCGCGAGGGTCATCGCGATCGAGCGCATGCCTTCGCGGCTGCGCGCGGGATCGAGCGTGAGCGGCATCGACTCGCCCGCGGCCACGGGCTCGCCCGCGGGCCGGTCGTCCGGATCCAGAATGTGGATGCGCGCGCGAATCACGAAACCGGCGGCGTCCGCCCCGAGGTTTTCGCAATGCACATCGATGTTGACCAGCGCCTCCGCGGGAGACACGCGCGGGGTGGAGACGAAGATCCCGTCGGCGCGGATCCGCGCGTCGCCCGTCTTGATCAGCCAGGTGTGCCGGTGGATGCCGCTGCCCGGATACCAGCGCGAGGAGTTCGGCGGGTTGTCGAGGCGGATGGCGACGACGTTGTCTCCAGATTTCAAATACGGCGTGAGGTCGAGCTGGTAGGAGGTGTAGCCGCAGGGCCAGCCGCCGACGAGGCGCCCGTTGCACCAGATGGCCGAATAGGCCATGGCGCCGTCGATCTGCAGCGCGGTGCGGCGGCCTGGCGCGACGTCGGCCCCGGTGAGCGCGAAGGTCTTGCGGTACCAGCCCGCGCCCTGCCACGGCAGTTTCGCCGTCTCGCCCGGCAGCGCCTGGTCGAACGGGCCGGCGATCGCCCAATCGTGGGGCAGATCGAGCCGGGTCCAGCCCGAGTCGTCGAAACCCGGCTGGACAAACGAGACCGCGCTCGCCGCGGGCTCCCCGCCCGGACGCGCGGCGCGCTGCGTCGGATCGGCGATGAGATCGGCGCGCGTGGCGACGATCCAGGGCCGCAGGGTTTCGTAGCCGGCGCGTCCGGCTTCGTCGGGCGCCTCGCCGCGGTGAAAGCGCCAGCCGGCATCGAACGAGAGGCGTTCGCGCGCCGGCAGCGCGGTCGGAGCAAACGCGAGACTGGTGGCGGCGAGAACGGAAGCCATGAGCAAAGCACGCATGAGAGCAGGCGCCGGAAGGTTTTGCGGCGGGGGAAACGCGTTGTGGCGACGCACGATGATTCACCGACAAGCCGCGGCGGTGTTCAAATCGAATCGATGGATCGCGGCTGGGAGCGGTGTGATTGAAAGCGAAGGGTGGCCGGGCTCAAGCGCTTGGGACGCGGGCAGGCGAGTGTGCCGGTTGAAGGAGCGCAAAAGCGGCGATGAATCGCCGCACTCCAGAAGGGGACGCCGGCATGTGGAGTGCGGCGATTCATCGCCGCTTTCAGTCGCGTTCGCGCGCCTCTCGCAGAAGAGGAGGGCATGGAGGAACCGATGAGCGTTAACAGTGATCGAAAATAATATTTTGACTAATCAAAATAATGGATTCTGGCTCCCGAATTATGATTCGACGAGCCGTGATCGCCTTGGCGTGGGGGAGCGCCGCCCTTGGGGCGGAGAGGGCGAAAGCGGCTGCGACCTCCGAAGATGGCCCGGTCGAACTCCAGGCGTTTGTCGTCACGGGCAGTCGCACCTTGCAGGCGGCGGAGGTGTCCGCGGTCCGGGTGGAGGTGGCGAACGTCGCCGGACTCGAGCGGCTGGGCGCGCACAGTTTCGCCGATGCGATGGAATACGTGCCGGGCGTTCAGGTGGAGAGCAATTGCCAGAGTTGCAACACGACCGAGATCCGGCTGCTCGGGCTGGGCGGCGCCTACAACCAGATCGTGTTCGATGGGCTGCCGCTCCTGTCGTCGCTCGCCGGGGTTTACGGAGTCGAGCAGTTGCCGGCGGCCTTCATCGACCGGATCGAGGTCGTCAAAGGCGGTGGCGGCGCGCTCTACGGCGCGAGTGCGGTGGCCGGCGTGGTGAACATCATCCCGCGGCGCGCGACGGCGAATGGCGGGGCGCTCGGCCACCGGATCGCCATGACGGGGGGAAAGGCGGCGCGCGCGCTCGATTTCGTGGCCGACCATGTCGCGCGGGACGGCTTGTCGGGGTTTTCTGGATACGGCCAGGTCGCGCGCGCGCCGGAGATCGATCTCGATGGCGACGGGTTCACCGAGATCGCGCGCCGCAGGCTCGAGGCCGGCGGCGCGCGCGCGCGGGTTCGCACTGGCTGGGGCGAGTGGACGTTCGATCTGAATCACACCCACGAGTTTCGCCGCGGCGGGGATCGCATGGACCAGCCGTATCATCTCGCGCGCGTCACGGAGGCGATCGACACGCGGCGAACCGCCGCCATCGCGACGCTCGTGGGCGCGCGGGGAGACGCCTTTGATTTTCGCTTTGTCGTCGCGAGCGCGTTCACGCGGCGCGACAGCTTTTACGGCGGCCTGGGCGATGTCGTGATCGACCCCGCCGATCCGGCCTTCGACGCGGCGGCGTTCGAAAGCGCGCTGGCCATCGCGCGCAGGCAATACGGCGCGACAGACAATCCGCTGCGCGTCGTGGACGCGCAGTTCAACCACCGCGCCGGCGCGCACGTGTTGTCGTGGGGTTTGCAGGGCGAGTGGGAGTCGATCGACGATCGCAACCTCGACGACTCGGGCGCGCCCGCGGGCAGGCCGGCGTTGCGCGATCACTTTTCGAATGTCGCGCTCTTCCTGCAGGACGACTGGGCGGCGGGCGAGCGCGCGTCTTTGCTCGTGGGCGCGCGGCTCGACAAGAGCAACAAGCTCGACCGTCCGGTGTTGTCGCCGCGGCTGGCGATCCGGCACGCGCCGCACGCGTTTCTGACCTTGCGCGGGACGGTGTCGACGGGCTTCCGGGCGCCCCGCATCTTCGACGAGGATCTGCACGTCGACACGCTCGGCGGCGAGCCCGTGCGCCTGGTGAACGCGCCCGGCTTGAAGAAGGAGCGGGCGGCCACCGCGAGCGTCGGAGCGGTGTGGAACCCGCGTCCGCTCGCCGACCGGCTGGCGATCGAAGCGACGGCGTTTGGCGCGCGCCTCGATGACGCGTTTCAACTCTCGCCCCTGCGCGCCGCCGCGGATGGCTCGCTCGAGCGCGAGCGTTACAACACCGGCGGCGCGCGCGTCGCCGGGATGGAGTTCAATTTCGCGTGGTCGTTCTCGAGCCGCCTTCGCGCGGACCTCGGCCTCGTCCTGCAACGCGCGCGCCTGACGGAGCCCGTCGACGTGTTCGACGACGGCGAAGGAAACGCGATCGCGACGCGCCGGCTGAACAAAACGGCGGGGCAACTCGCGGTGCTCACGATCGCCTATGAAAATCCGAAAACGCTCGATTGGTCGCTCGGCGTGAAACACCTGGGATCGACGCGGGTCTTGAACAACCGCGCCGGAACCTTCGCGCGCGTGCCGTCTTTTCTCGTCATCGATCTGTCGGTCGGCCGGCACGTCGTCGTGCAGGGGCGCGAATGGGAGATCCGGATCGGCGCGAGAAACCTCACGGACGCGAGGCAGCGCGACCTGGAAACCGGCGTGTATCGAGACAGCGACTACGTTTACGGCCCGCGCCAGCCGCGCGCGTGGTTCGCCTCGGCCGAAGTGGGGTTTTGAATCCCTTGCGGGGTTCATTCCCTTTGGGTCGGAAACCCCGAAGCTTGCTTCGGCTTGTATGGTGGAGGGGCGACCTCCGTGTCGTCCGGTTGGAGAAACGAGAGCCGGGGGTATTCGCGGACCGGACGGAGCCGGTCCCTCCAATGCCCCGGAGCTTGCTCCGGGGATCTTTACTCCTCGAAGCTTGCTCCGTTTCTGGGGTAGGGGCGGCTGTGATGCCAGCCTGGCCCAACACCCTGCGACGCCATTGATCCAAACGGCCACGATCACACCCGGCCCAAGCCCACTCCAGCGTCCAAAACCAGCGCATCCTGCCACAACACGACGACCCAGGCGCGGCAATCCGGCCGCAAAACCCGACCTCGAGCCGCCCTTCCTTAACTTAGTGCCATTCCGGTCAGACCCCATGGCTCTCCCGCGGCGTCGAGGCGGCTAAAAGAAGAAGCGGCGGCGCGTCAGGCGAAGGTGATGTTGTTGGCCAGGCCCTGCTCGCCCGCGTTTTCCAGGAGGCGCACGAGCGCGGCGCGCTCGGCCGTGCGGCTCTTGCGGCGGAAGACGACGATGATGCCGTGATACGGCTGGCTCGCCGCGAGCGCGACGAAGTCGTCCCGGTTGCAGGTGATCAGGATCATCTGCTTCGCGTAGGCGTGCGCGAGCACGTCGGGATCGGTCGTCGTGGTCGGCAAAACTTCGCGCAGCAACACGACGGTGTGCCCGAGCTGGCGCAACACGTGCGCGAGGTCGTCGGGCACGTCGTTGTCGAAGAGAAACGTCACGGCGCGTCGGCCGCGAGTTGCCGGGCGACGAGCAGATCGATCTCGCCGCGATGGTCTTCGTAGTAGGCGAGGCACGCGTAGACCTGCGCGCGCGTGAGGTCCGGGAAGCAGCGCGCGATCAGCGTGTCGATGGTCTCGCCGTTCTGGAGCAGCCCGATCACGTCATGCACGCCGATCCGCGTGCCTTCGACGATGGTCCGGCCCGAGCGCACGCCGGGCAGGCGGGTGAGATACTGATACGTGATCGCTGGCATGGCGGACATCATGGTGAAGCGAGGGCGTCCGGCAACTCCGGGGTTCTCGACGGTTCCGCCCGGGGTCGCGGCGACAAGCCCGCGGTGCGGGCGTGGACCTGCTGGAGCGCCTTGATCGAGACGTGGGTGTAAAGCCGCGTGGTCTGCAAACACGCGTGCCCAGGCATCGCCTGGACATGCCCTCGGAGTGCCTGCGCAAACTGTGGCTCCTGCGCGAGGACTTCCCCCGTTCGCACAACCTCGTCCTCATCGGTCAGCCCCCGCTGCTCCAATCGCTCGCCCTCTCCATCAACGAGGAGATCAAGTCGCGCGTCACCTACTCGGTCGTGCTCCCGCGGCTGGCGCCCGAGACCATCGAGGCCTTCATCCTCGCCGAACTCGACCGCTGCGGCCTCGGCCACAACTGCTTCACCCCCGAGGCGCTCGCGCTCATCGTGCGCTCCGGCGAAGGCCTCCTGCTACATTGTAGTTTACCGCAGCTTCCGGACCGATTTGGGGTCGGGGCGGTGGAGCCAGGCGGCGACCTGACGACTGACTTCGTGCAGCGATCCCATTGCCAGGTGCTCTGCCAGCCAACGGTTGGTCACCGGCGTGCGCGCCTTCATCGCCGCCGCC
>CAZFCY010000178.1:0-9864 GCA_964517665.1 uncultured Opitutaceae bacterium
GCCCTCGCCCTCGCCGCGTGCCGCCACGAACCGGCGCGGTGGACCGGCACGTGGGCCACGTCGCCGATGAAAGCCCAGGCGAGCGACGCGCCCCGCGACCTTTCCGACGCCACCCTGCGGCAGGTCGTGCGCGTCTCGATCGGAGGCCCGACCCTGCGGCTGCGCTTTTCGAACGCCTTCGGCGCCGCGCCGCTTTCCTTCCACTCGGTCCACGTGGCGGCCAGCGCGGGGCCCGAGCCGGATGGCGCGATACAGACCGAATCGACACGCGCTGTAACTTTTCACGGACAGTCGGGTATTGTCATTCCGCAAGGCGCCGTGATGTTGTCCGATCCGATTGAATATACGCTTGCCCCGCTCTCCGACCTCGTCGTCAGCATCCATATCGACAAGGCGCCGGAGACCCTCACCGTTCATCCCGGCTCGCGCACGACTTCGTATTTGAAATCCGGAGACGCCACGGCCATGCCGGACGCCGAAGGCTTCGAAAGTGTCGTCTCCTGGTATTTTCTCACCGGCGTCGATGTGCTCGCCACCCCGCCATCGAACGCCATCGCGATTCTCGGCGACTCGATCACCGACGGTTACGGCACGACCACGAACAAGAACAATCGCTGGACCGACCATTTCGCGAGGCGGCTCCATGAAAACGCGGCGACCGCGCGTGTCGCCGTCCTCAATCACGGCATCGGCGGCAACCGCCTCCTGCGCGACGGGCTCGGCCCGAACGCGCTCGCACGGTTCGAACGCGACGTCCTCGCCCAAACCGGCGTGCGCTGGCTCATCGTCTTCATGGGGATAAACGACATCGGCACGCGCAAGGCCGCCCGGGAGCGCGGCGAGGCATTCGCCACCGCCGGCGAAATCATCGGCGCCTACGAGCAGATCATCGCCCGCGCGCGCGCGCACGGCATTCAGATCATCGGCGCAACCATCACGCCCTACGAGGGCTCGGAAAACTATTGGACCGAAGACGGCGAGCGCGACCGGCAGCAGATCAATCAATGGATCCGAACCGACGGCGTATTCGATGCCTTGATCGATTTCGACGCGGCCCTGCGCGACCCGCGGAACCCCGCCCGCCTCGCCGCGGCCTTCGACAGCGGCGACCACCTTCACCCCTCGCTCGCCGGCTACGAACACATGGCCGCGGTCGTCGACCTCGAACTCTTCGCCCGATAATGTCACAGCGGGAGAATAACAACAAACCGTCCGAACCACTCCCGAGAGCGCGCCCCTCGAAAAGGTGGATGCGCGCGTGGCTCGGGCGGGACGCCTGTGCTCTCCGGAATGATTTGGGCTTCCGCTCGCTCCTCGCGCCCGCTCTTTTCGCCGCGTCGCTCTCCGTTCTCCCGATCGCGCACGCGGCCGCGCCGCACCTGCAGAAGCAGGGCGCCGCCACTCAGTTGATCGTGGACGGCAAGCCGTTCCTCATCCGCGGCGGCGAGTTGAGCAATTCGCACGGCGAACCGGACTACCTCCGCGCGCACTGGCCGAAGCTGAAGTCGCTGAACCTGAACGCGGTCGTGGCTCCGATCTATTGGGACGTCGTCGAGCCGGCCGAGGGCGGGTTCGATTTCTCCACCGTCGATGGCCTCATCGCCGACGCGCGATCGAACGACATGCGGCTCGTGCTGCTCTGGTTCGGCTCGTGGAAAAACAGCATGTCGTGCTACGCGCCCGCGTGGGTGAAGAGCGATTACGAGCGCTTTCCGCGCGCCCGCGACTCCGCCGGGCGGCCCCTCGAGATCCTCACGCCGTTCGACGACACCAATCGCGACACCGACGCGCGCGCGTTCGCCGCGCTCATGCGCCACCTGCGCGAAACCGACGGCACACAACACACGGTCGTCATGGTTCAGGTCGAAAACGAGATCGGCATGATCCCCGAGGCGCGCGACCGCCATCCCGCCGCCGACGCCGCCTTTGCGGAATCCGTGCCTCCGGAGTTGATGCGCTATCTTCAGGACCATCGCGACGCGCTCGCGCCGGAACTGCGCGAACGCTGGATCAGCCACGGCGCGAAAATGAGCGGCGCGTGGACGGATATATTCGGCGAGAGTCCGGCGACGAGTGAACTCTTCATGGCGTGGGCCTTCGGGCGCTACGTGGAAGTCGTGGCCGCGGCCGGCCGCGCCGAATACGCGCTTCCGCTCTATGTCAATGCCGCGCTCATCCGCCCCGGTTACCTGCCCGGACAATACCCGAGCGCGGGCCCGCTCCCGCACCTGATCGATATATGGCGCGCGGCCGCGCCGACGGTGGATTTCATCAGCCCCGATATTTATTTCCCCAATTTCGCGGAATGGGCGGACCGATATGCGCGCGGCGGCAACCCGCTTTTCGTGCCCGAGGCGCTGCGCAGCCCCGAGGCGGCGGTCAACAATCTCTACACCTTCGGCGCCTGCGACGGCATCGGCTTCGCGCCCTTCGGGATCGAGGCGATCAGCGAGCCGGCCGCCGGTTATCTCGCCGCCAGCAACGACGTCATTCGCCAGCTCACGCCGCTCATCACGGCGCATCAAGGCAGGGGCACGATCACCGCGCTGTTGCCCCCGGCGCCCGAGCAGCGCAAGCCGCACGAGGTCGTCTTCGGCGGCGTGGTCCTCGGCGCGACCTACGAGCGCCTCCAGTCTCCCGGCCTCGCCGACGGCGTCATCAACGAGGCCGGCGACCGCTCCGCCAGCCGCGCGTTCCTCCCCTCGGGCGCCCTCGTGATCCAGCTCGGGCCCGACGAGTTTCTTTTCGCCGGCATCGGCGTCACGGTGACGTTCGCCGCCTCCACGCCGGGGGATCCGGTCATCGGCATCCTCGGATGCTCCGAGGGACGCTACGAGGACGGCGCATGGAGGCACATCCGCTGGCTCAACGGCGATCAGACGCACCAGGGCCGGCACCTTCGACTCGAGCCAGGCCGCTTCACGATCCAGCGCATCCAACTTTATCGCTACCGCTGATGTCCTCATCATCGCCAACGACCGCCGCTTCCCAGCCCTTTCTCGATCCCGATCTGCCGATCGAGACGCGCATCGACGACCTTGTCGGGCGCATGACGCTGCTGGAGAAAATCAATCAGTTGCTCCATGAAAACAACGCCATCGAGCGCATCGGGGTGCCCGCCTACAACTGGTGGAACGAAGCCTGCCACGGCGTCGGAAGAAACGGCCGCGCCACCGTCTTTCCCCAGGTGATCGGCCTCGCCGCGACATGGGACCGCGAGCTGACGCGGCAGGTCGCCACGACCATCTCCGACGAAGCCCGCGCCAAATATCACGCCGCGATCGCCGAAGGCCGCCGCGCGCAATATCAAGGGCTCACCTTCTGGACGCCGAACGTGAACGTCTTCCGCGATCCCCGCTGGGGGCGCGGCCAGGAAACGTTTGGCGAGGATCCCTTTCTCACCGGCGAACTCGGCGTCGAAATGGTCCGCGGCCTGCAGGGCGACGATCCGCGCTATCTCAAGACCGCCGCCTGCGCGAAACACTTCGCCGTTCACAGCGGCCCGGAGCACGAGCGCCACCACTTCGACGCCCGGCCCACGCCGAAGGATTTCGCCGAAACCTACCTGCCGGCCTTCGAGAAACTCGTCGCGGCCGGAGTCGAGTCCGTCATGGGCGCCTACAACCGCGTTTACGGCGAACCCGCCTGCGCGAGCCGGCTCCTGCTCGTGGACATCCTGCGGGGCGAATGGAAATTTCAAGGGCACGTCGTGAGCGACTGCGGCGCGATCGACGACTTTCACCAGCATCATCGCGTCACCGGCAACGCCGCCGAATCCGCCGCGCTCGCCGTGCGCATGGGCTGCGACCTGAACTGCGGCTGCACGTATCATGATCTCGTCAGCGCGGTCCAGGACGGCCTCATCTCGGAGGCGGAGATCGAGACCTCGTTGCGGCGCCTGCTCGCCACGAAGTTCCGCCTCGGCTTCTTCGATCCGGCCGATCGCGTGCCCTACGCGGACACCAGCCCGGCGATCATCGATTGCGCCGGGCACCGCGCCCTCGCGCGCCGCGCCGCGGCCGAGTCGATCGTGTTGTTGAAAAACGCCGGCGACCTCCTCCCGCTTCCGCGCAATCCCGCGACGCTCCTCGTCGTCGGGCCGACCGCGGCCAACATCGGCGCGCTTCTCGGCAATTACTACGGCGTGAGCGCGCGCATGGTCACGATCATGGAAGGCATCGTCGAACGCGTGGACGAGGGCACGCGCGCGAAATACCGCGCCGGCTGCCCGCTCTCGCAACCCGGCGCGCCGGGTGTGAACTACACTTTCGCCGCCGCCGCCGCGTCGGAGATCGTGATCGCCGTGATGGGGCTCGACCCGACCCTCGAAGGCGAGGAGGGCGACGCCGTTTCCTCGCCGGGCGGAGGCGACCGTCCGCGCATCGAGCTGCCGGAAAGCCAGCGCGTGTTTCTCCGCGAACTCCGCGACCACGCGAAGAAACTCGTGCTCGTGCTCACCGGCGGCAGCGCGATCGCGATCCCGGAGGAACACGAGTTCTGCGACGCCGTGCTCCACGTCTGGTACCCCGGATGCGAGGGCGGGCACGCCGTCGCCGATGTGCTCTTCGGCGAGACCTCGCCCGCCGGCCGGCTGCCCATCACCGTCCCCAAACGCACGGAGGATCTGCCGGCCTTCAGCGACTACGCGATGCGCGGCCGCACGTATCGCTTCGCGGAGATCGAGCCGCTCTACCCGTTCGGCTTCGGCCTCGGCTACAGTCGCGTCGGCTACGCCGGCGCATGGGCGAACCGCCCGGGCCTTGCCGAAGGCGAAGGCGTCGTGATCGGCGCGCGCGTGACCAACCACGGAAGCCGCGCCATCCGCGAAACGGCGCAGTGTTACCTCGTATCCGAAAATCAACTACCGGATGCGCCGCGGGCGACGCTCGTCGGATTCGAGAAGATCGACCTGGCTCCGGGCGCCTCCGCCGATGTCCGCTTCGAACTCGACGCCGAGGCCTTTCTCCAGGTCGCCGGCGACGGCGCTCGCATCCGCGTGCCGGGGCGCTACACTATCGTCGTCGGTTCCTGCTCGCCCGGCCCCCGCGGCATCGCCCTCGGCGCTCCCGCGCCCACGCGCGTGGGGATCGAGTTGTTGCCCGCCGGTTGAACCGACACTCCGGTATTTTCCGGCGGGCGTCGCAGCCTCTTCTCCCGTGCAAGCACTCGTCCTCGAAAAGACCAGGAATATTTGCGCCCGCTCGTCACTGACCGCCATGCATTCGCCGACCCCGTCGCCGCTTTCGACCATGCCTGCGCGATGCGACCCGGCAGCGTGAAGGCGCAGACCGCCCTTTCCTGACCCCGCGTATCATGTTTCCGGATACAACCACGCCCACGCCTCTTCCGCCCGGAGATCCGCTTCTCGGCGCGGACCCGCTCACCGCGTTCGCGCCGCACGTCGAAGACGAGGCCCGCGACGCGGCGCATTTCGCGCTCGCCGACGTCGAGGGCCCCGGTTTTTCGCGTGCCTGGCACGTGCGGACGACGCGCGAAATCGGCCCCCCGTGGACCGCGGCGCTCCACGCGCGGCCGGCGCGCGCCATCGACGCCGGCGACGTGATCCTCCTGCGCTTCTTCGCCCGCAGCCCGACGAACGCGGGCCGGTTCGACGTGTTCGTGCGCAAGCTCGGCCACACTTCCAACATCGAGGCCGCCATCCACGTCGGCACATCGTGGGAGGAGTTCCTGTTGCCCTTTTTCTCCAAGGACGCCTTCACGGCCGAAGCCGGGCCGGTCTTCGAGTTCCGCTTCGGTTTCCCGCCGCAAACCGTCGAGATCGGCGGCGTGGAAGTCCTCGACTACGGACATCGTGTCCCGTTGCGCGACGTGCCGCGCACCCGGTTCTCGTATGCCGGCCGTGAGGCCGGCGCCGCCTGGCGCGAGGAGGCGCGCGCGCGGATCGAGCAACTCCGCAAGCGCGACGTCGTCCTGCGCGTCGTCGATGCGCACGGGCGCCCCGTCGCCGGCGCGCGTGTCGATCTCACCCAGACTCGATCGGCATTCCATTTCGGCGCGGCGCTGCAGATGCGGCGCCTCGTGGTGGATACGCCCGACAACCTCGTTTACCGGCGCAAGGTCGAGGAGTTGTTCAACGCCGCCGGCACCGAGAACGACCTGAAATGGGTCGTGTGCGCCTGCGATTGGGGATCCGAGTACTCTCACGAACAGACGCTCGCCGGCTTGCGCTGGCTGCGCCGGCGAGGCCTGCACACGCGGGGCCACGTGCTCGTCTGGCCCGGCTGGAAGGACCTGCCACGATTCATCAAGGCGCTCCACGGCACGCCCGACGAGGCCCGCATCCCCGCCCTCGTGCGCGAGCGCATCGTCGAGATCATCCGGGCGACGCGCGGGTTGCTCGACGAATGGGACGTGGTCAACGAACCGTGCGACAGCACCGACCTGCTGCGGATGTTCGGCCGCGACATCATGGCCGGGTGGTTCTCGCTCGCACGCGAGGAGCTGCCCGACGCCCCGCTCTACCTGAACGACTTCGGCAACCACGATCAAGACGCCGATCCGGCGCACGTCGCCCACTTCGAGGAAACCGCGCGTTTCCTGCAGTCGCTCCACGCCCCGATCTCCGGGCTCGGCATCCAGGCGCATATGACGGGCCAGCCCAGCGCCCCCACCGCCGTCCTCGCCACGCTCGATCGCTACGCGACCCTCGGCCTCCCGATCCGGTTCACCGAGTTCGACGTCTGGACCGACGACGAGGAACTCCAGGCCGACTACACGCGTGATTTCCTCACCCTCGCCTACAGTCACGCGGCGGTCGTCGGCGTGCAGTTCTGGGGCTTCTGGGAAAACGCCCATTGGCGCCGCAACGCCGCCCTCTTCCGCGCCGACTGGTCCGAGAAACCGAACGGGCGCGCCTACCGCGATCTCGTCCTCGATGCGTGGCGCACACGCGCCTCGCTCGTCACGGATGTCGAGGGTTTGTGCGCCGTGCGGGCGTTTCACGGCGACTACGCCGCCGACGTCTCGGCCGGCGGCGCAACATTCCCGCTCCACCTCCGGGTCGAACCCGGTTCGTCCACCCAGATCGTCTCACTCCCCACGCCATGATTCTGCCGCTCGTCGCCTCGAGGCTGCGGGTCCTCGGTGCGCTTTGCGCTGCGGCCCTTCTCGCCTCCCCGGCCTTCTCCCTTCTCGATCCCACCGGCTCGCCCGTCCTCTTCGCGCCCGCGCCCGGCTCGTTTCCGCTCGTGCAGGATGGTCGCGCCGCCCCCCTCGTGCTCGATCCCGCGGATCACGCCGGCGTGTTGCGTGCCGCGTGGGATTTTCGCGCCGACGTGGCCCGCGTCACCGGGATCGAACCCGGCATCGTCAACGCGCCACCCGCCCCCGGCCGTGTCGCCGTCATCGCCGGCACGCTCGGACACAGCAGGACGATCGATCACCTCGTCGCCTCCGGCCGCATCGACGCATCCGATCTCCAAGGACGCTGGGAGGCCTTCCTCGTCCAGGTGGTGGACGACCCCGTGCCCGGCCTCGAACGCGCGCTCGTCGTCGCCGGAGCCGACAAGCGGGGCACGATCTTCGGACTCTACACCCTCTCGGAACACATCGGTGTATCGCCGTGGCACTGGTGGGCCGACGTCCCCGTCCAGCGGCGCGACTCCCTCCACATCGCGGCCGGCACGCGCATACTCGATGCGCCAGCCGTCCGGTATCGCGGCATCTTCCTCAACGACGAAGCTCCCGCGCTCACCGGCTGGGTGCACGAGAAATTCGGCGCCTTCGACCACCGCTTCTACGCCCATGTCTTCGAACTTCTCCTGCGCCTCCGCGCCAACTTCCTCTGGCCGGCCATGTGGCTTCCGCGGGCCTTCAACGACGACGATCCCGAAAACCCGCGACTCGCCGACGAATACGGCATCGTCATGGGCACCTCGCACCACGAGCCGATGATGCGCGCCCACGCCGAGTGGGGCAAACACGGCGAGGGCCCGTGGGACTACGCGAGGAACGCCGCCACGTTGCGCGATTTCTGGCGCGCCGGTTACGAGCGCGTGAAGGACCATGAGGGTATCGTCACCCTCGGCATGCGCGGCGACGGCGACGAGCCGATGTCGGAGGCGGAAAACGTGGCGCTGCTCGAGCGCATCGTGGCCGACCAGCGCGCGATCATCGGCGAGGTCTCGGGCCGGCCGATCGAGGAAGTTTCGCAGGTCTGGGCGCTCTACAAGGAAGTGCAGGGCTACTACGAGCGCGGCATGCGCGTGCCCGACGACGTGACGCTGCTGTGGTGCGACGACAACTGGGGCAACAACCGGCGGCTCCCCACACCAGAGGAGCGCAACCGCCCGGGCGGAGCCGGCGTGTATTACCATTTCGACTACGTCGGCGGCCCGCGCAACTACAAGTGGATCAACGTCACGCCGCTGCCGAAGATCTGGGAGCAGATGCACCTCGCGCGGGAGCACGGCGCCGACCGCATCTGGATCGTGAACGTCGGCGACCTCAAGCCGATGGAATTTCCGATCGATTTCTTCCTCACCTACGCGTGGAACCCCGAGCAATGGCCCTACGAGCGCCTCGGCGAGTTTTCCCGCGCGTGGGCCGCGCGCGAGTTCGGCGCCGAACATGCCGGGGAGATCGCGCGCCTCGTGGAGACGTATCCGAAACTCAACCGCCAGCGCACGCCGGAACTTCTCGCGCCCGACACCTACAGTCTCGTGCATTACCGCGAGGCCGAGCGTGTCCTCGAACAATGGCGTGAACTCGTCGCCCTCGCCGAAACGGTGAACGCGCGGCTGCCTGCATCCGCCCGTGATGCCTTCTACCAGCTCGTGCTCTACCCGGTGAAGGCCAGCGCGACCGTCCGCGAACTCGCCGTCGCCGCGGGCCTCAATCACCTCTACGTGCTCCAGGGGCGGAGTGCCGCCAATGCGATGGCGAAACGCGCCCGGGAGATGTGGGAAATCGATGCCGCGCTCTCCGCCACCTACCATTCGCTCGGCGGCGGCCGGTGGAATCACATGATGAGCCAGTCGAAGTTCGGCTACACCTACTGGCAGACGCCCACGATCGAATCGATGCCGGCCCTCTCCGAGGTGCGCCCCAACCGCGGAGCCGAACCCGCGCTCGCGGTCGAAGGCTCCACGACCGCCTGGCCGGTGTGGGGAGCCCCGCCTCCCGCGCTTCCCGGGATCGATGCCCTCCGGCGAAACACGCGCTGGCTGGAGGTGTTCAACCGGGGCGACACGCCCTTCTCGTTCGACGTATCCGCCGATCAACCATGGCTGACGCTCGTTCCCGCCTCGGGTGAGGTCGATCTCGTCACGCGCATCGAGGTCTCGGCCGATTGGGACTCGGTCCCTGCCGGCACGCAGACCGCGCGGATAAACGTATCCACTTCCACCGGACGCGCGTTCTCCGTCACGATTCCCGTGACCGGGAGAAACACATCCATTCCGGCCGGCTTCACCGGCTTCGTGGAGTCGGACGGCGTCGTCTCCATCGATGCGCCCCATTTTTCCCGCGCGATCGGCCACGACGGGATCGAGTGGAAGGTTCTCCTCGACCATGGCCGCACGCTCGGCGGCGTCACCGTGTTCCCCGTCACCGCCGGCGAGCGGGCGCCCGGTGGCGCGTCTCCACGGATCGAATACGACGTCCTGCTCGAATCATCCGGCGAGGTCGCGATCGAGTGGCATTGCGCGCCGTCGCTCGACTTCCTCCCCGGCGAGGGCCTGCGGTTCGGTGTCTCCATCGACGACGGTCCCGTCGAGGTCGTGAAACTCGACACGTGGGCGACCCTGGAGACGTGGGAGAAATCCGTCGCCGACAGCGTCCGCGTCGTGCGCACGCGGCACGCGATCGATCGACCCGGCGCCCACACGCTGCGCTTCTGGATGG
>CAZFCY010000179.1:0-9817 GCA_964517665.1 uncultured Opitutaceae bacterium
CGCGGCATCCCGGGGTGCGCGGAAAACACCCACAGGCGCTCGCGACCGGCCGGGTCCACCAGACGATAGATGCTGGGACAATTGCGATGTTTCGCGAAACCCGGTGGCAGCCGGTCATCCAGGCGTGCCCATGTCAGACCGCCGTCATCGCTGCGCGCCATGGGCCCCGCCGGGCCGCCATGGCCGAGGGACCACACGGCAAACATCGTGCGCCCATCCGGCATCAGGAGCGTGGTTGGATGCCCCTGGTAGACCGTCTCGGTTCCCGCCGCGATGATCACGTGTCGCCCGGTCTCCCCGGAAATGTCCACAAGGCTTATATCCGGTTGGTCGGCGCAGAGCGCTCCGATCCCTGCAAGCAACGCGACAACAGCCCCGCCTGGAACTCTCAGCGACGCGCTCATATGCCGGTTTCCACGACCCAGATCGGACAGGCGCCACGGCCCCGGCCGTGATAATAAAAAACGAGCGCCTTTCGCCCCTCCAGCGGAACCATCCATGCATAACCAAAATCGGTGTTCGGATCCCCCTCGATCTTCGGAAGCTCGACGACGGCGCGCTCGTGGTGAAACGTCAGTGTCTTCGGATCGCCCCGCCAGAGTTGCGCGCTGCCCGGCATCGGACGTTCGAAGGTGATCGCCAGCAATTTCGTCGAATCGTGCGGATCGACCATGGCAAACGGATGGGCCAGATTGCGCGTGTGCGCGTTGACCGGCCCGATGTTGGACAACTCGGTTTCCCACGTCTGTCCCCAATCATCGGAAACGGAGATGAATTGCCGCGTGTTTGCCGGGCCTCTTCCCCGGATGAACACCAACAAACGATCACCCGAGCGCACGATCACCGGCTCGCCGGCGTTGAGATTGTTCACCATCGCCGGTTCACCCCACGTCAGCCCGTCGTCCTCCGACACCGACTGCCAGATGCCGGTGCTGTATGGCTTTGAGCCGCCGCGGTAGTGCCCCACCGCCATGAGCTTTCGACCCGGCAATTGCGCGATGCTTCCGGTCGAGGAGCCGGTCTTGTTCGGTCCGAGAGCCGAAGTGTCCACCGGTTTCCAGGTTCGACCGCTGTCGGTCGAACGCCAGCCGAAGATATGGTTGGTCTCGTTCTTTCGATGGCCGTGAGAAAGCACAATGACGGCCCCGTCGTGGGCGATCCCCATGGCCATGTTGCCGCTGTTTGTGTATTCCTCGCCAGGCCCGAATTCCTTCAGAATGTGCGGTGGAGTGAATGTCTTTCCGCCATCGGTGGAGATCGAGATCGCCGGACAGCTCTCGTCGCCATGATGCGTCCCGGCTTGATAGCCGAGGACGATGGTTCCATCGCCGGTTCGCACCGCCTTCGGCCAGGCGAGATGCGCGAAGCGCGGATTGTCGGGAGGCGCGACCGCGACGCGGACGGTGTCGCCATTCGGCGCCCGGCCGGCCCACTCCGGCAGCCCGGCTCGGCCCGCCGCCTGAACATGCAGGGACACAATGGATAAACAACACAGAGCGAAGACTGTTCTCATGATTTGATATTAACTTTTATGGATGCGAACCGGACCCGGCGCGCGACTCGAGCTACTGAAAAGCCTCGTCCTCCCACTTGTTGGTGTCCCGCCCGCTGATTTCGATATCGGGAGCGTTAAAACCCGGCAGCCACGCCGAGAGCCGATCCTTCACCGAAGCGAAGCGATCGTCTCCCGCGAGGTTCGTCCATTCGTGCGGATCGTGCTCGTGGTCGTAAAGCTCTTCGCTCCCGTCGCGCAGCCGCGTATAGCGGAATCGATTGTCACGTATTGAATGACATCCCTGTCCGTAAGTCGATAGCACCGGACGACCTCGATCGGAGGTGGCGCCGCTGAGGATGCCGGAGAGGTCCACGCCGTCGAGCGCATGAGTCGGCGGCTTCGGAAGTCCGCACAAAGACACCAGCGTCGGGTAGATGTCGAGAAGGCTCACCGGCGTGTTGGACACCTGCGGCTTCATGCCTGGAACGGAAATGGAAAACACCACGCGGCAGGCCAGCTCCGAAAGGTAGAACTTCGACCAGTGGTTCTTCTCGCCCGTGTGCCAGCCGTTGTCGGCCGCGAAGACAACGATCGTGTCGTCCCGATTCGGCCCCTGCTCGAGCGCGTCGAGCACCCGGCCGATCTGGTCGTCGACGTACGAGACGGACGCGTATTTCGCCTGCAGGCACTTCTTCCACAGGCCGTTGTTGACAATATATTCGTGCTCGCCCCGATGCGTGGCGAGCCAGCGCGCGGCCTTGGGAACGTCCTCCAGGTCGTCGCTTTTGTAGCCGGCTGGGATCTCGATCGACTCCAGCGGGTAATTGTCGAAGTAGCGCTTCGGCACGATCCAGGAAACATGCGGCCGCCAGAATCCGCAGGCGGTGAAGAACGGCCGGTCGTGCTCACGCCGCAGCAGGTCGATGGCATGGTTCGCGAACTCGGTGTCCTGTTGCAGTTTCGCGGGATCGTCCCGATCCCAATCGTCCGGAAGCGCGCCCCAGGACCAACTGTCCGACCACATCCGCACTTCGGAGCCCGGCATGATGTTCTTGCGCAACTCCCCCTCGGTGTGAGTCGCGTCTCCGGCGTGGTTGAACATCTTGTAGCAACCGGGCGTATAATCGCCCACGTCGTCGTCGAGAAATCGATTGTGGGCGATCTTGCCGTATCCCGCGGTGAGATAGCCCTGTTTCAAGAAAGCCCCCGGAAGCGTCTGCGCCCGGGAGATCCACGACGAAGCGCGGCGATAGGCGTGGTTGTTGTAATACACGCCGGACCTGGCGGCATGAACGCCGGTCAGGAAGGCGGTTCGTGAAGGACAACACGCGGGGGAATCGACATAGGCATGCGTGAACCAGGCGCCGCGCGCCGCCAGTCGCCGCATGTTGGGCGTATGCACCGGCGAGCCTGCGTTGAAGACGTCGTGGAGGCCCGGGCCGTGATCATCGATGATGACGAAGAGCACGTTGAATGGCCGGCCGGTGGCGGGGTTGACCGGCGCCTCGGGCGCGGCGTGCGCGCTGCGGCGGCCGAGAAGCCCGGCCGCCGCGAACAGCGGTGTGGAGCGGAGAAAGTCGCGACGATTCATGCTTTTTCTGTGTCTATCTTGTTTGCGGGTGGAAGGCCGGCCGATGGCGCGTTTTCGGTTGGTCTCTTTGCATCGCGGTCATGACTCAAACGCTTCATCCCTCCATGCATTGCCGTCCGCGCGCGGCGCGCCGGTGGCATATCGAATGTCGGGCGCGTCCGTCGCGGGCAGGAAGCGGGCAAGCCCCCTTTTCGTGTCGGCAAAAAGCGGGTCGGACGCGAGGTTGCGCCACTCGCGCGGATCCGTGCTGTGATCATAGAGTTCCTCGTCGCCATTGCGGTATCTAATATAGCGAAACCGCTCGTCGCGAATCGCGTGGTTGCCCCTTCCATAGGTATTGAGCACAGGCGATCCCCTGCCCCGGCTGGCGCCGAGCAGCAACGGCGTGAGATCGAAGCCATCGAGCGCGTGCGTCTCCGGGCGCGGCACGCGACACAAGGCCGAGAGCGTCGGATAGAGATCGATCAGGCTGACCGGGGCGTCGCAGACCTGCGGCCCCATGCCCGGCACGGAAATGGACAAGCCGACGCGGCAGGCCTGCTCCCAGAGAACGAACTTCGACCAGTGGTTTTTTTCGCCGCTGTGCCAGCCATGATCGGTGGTGAACACGACGATGGTGTCGTCCCGATTCGGTCCGCGCTCGAGCGCATCGAGCACGCGGCCAAGCTGGTCGTCCATGTAGGCGACGGACGCGCAGTAGGCCTGAATCGCTTTTTTCCACAGGCCGTTCCGCACGATGTAATCGTGCTCGCCGCGATGTGTGGCGATCCACCGGCCAGGGCCGGGCACATCGGCGAGATCGTCCTCCCGATAACCCGTCGGAAGCTCGATCCGGTCGAGCGGAAATCGATCGTAATACCGCTGCGGCACGATCCATCCAACATGCGGCCGCCAAAAGCCGCAGGTGGCGAAGAAGGGCCGGTCGTGCCGCTGCCGCACAAGCTCGATCGTGTGGTTGGCGAACTCGGTGTCCTGCTGGATCTTCTCCGGATCGTCCCGATCCCATTCGTCGGGCAGGATGCCCCAGTTCCAGCTTTTCGACCACGCGCTCACCCGGGAGCGCGGAATGGTTTGCTCGAGCAGGGCCGTCTCGGTCCAGCGAACGTGGTCCGGATTATTGAAGATCGTGTAGTGATTTTTCGAATACAGACGGTCTTCGTCCGCTCCGCGATGATGCGCGATGAAGCCGTGTCCCGCCGTCAGATATCCGTGTTGGCGAAACTGCTCGGGCAGAGTCCGCGTCCGCGAGATCCACGACGTCGCCTGGCGGAAGGCCTGCGCATTGTAATAAACCCCCGAACGCGCCGCATGCGCGCCGGTGAGCAGCGCCGTGCGCGAAGGGCAACAGCCTGGCGCGTCGCAGTAGGCCCGGCTGAACCATGCGCCGCGCGCCATCAGCCGCCGCAGATTCGGCATCTCCGGAGCCGCGCCGCCCGGCGCGCCGGGAAGATCCGGACTCAATCCATCGCACAGGATCAGAAGAACATTCCTGGGCCCGACCCGCGCGCTCGGCGGAGAAACACGCAATTCGCTCGCCGCCCGCGAGCGTGACAGGCCTGCCGCCATCATCAGAGGGCTGGCGCGAAGGAAGTCTCGTCGTTTCATCGAAAGGGGCTGGACACGATCCGGCGGGGTGACGGCAAGAACGCCCGCCGGCGCGGCTCTCGCACAGAGCCGGGCCACGGTCGCCTTGACGATGGGTTATCGGTTCATCGAAACGGCCGAAAGCGCTTCTTCGCAACCGGAGACCTGAGGTTCCGTCGTGGGACCAGTTCCACGTTCCCGAACTGCGCGAGCGGCGCAAACAGTCGTCATCGCCGCGTCCTCTTCTCGATGGCCGCGTCGAGCGCGCGCAAGGTTTCATCCCGCACCGGCACGATGTCGGCCAGCCGGTGACGGACCCGCACGAGTTGATCGGCCTCGACCAGGCCGCAATGACCGCGCCGCTCGAGAGCCGGCGCGATGACCGCGCGTGTTTCCTCGAGCAGTCCCGCCTTCGTGATGCCCGCGATCTTGTCGCGCTGGCCTCGCAGCATCGCGATGATCGCGGCGCCGCCGGGCAGCGTATCCAACTGCCGTGTGAACTCGCGAAGGAACGCCTGCCGAAAATCATCCGAGTCGATCTCAATGCCCGGGTTTTGTTCTCGCGCTTCGACGAATGCGAAAGTGGTCAACCCGGCGAAAGCGCGGCCCACCGGATCGGTCTGCAAGGATCGTATCCATGCCGCCGTGGCCACCGCCGTCTCGTTGTCCGCGAAATGAAGAGCCAGATGGACGCGCATGGCGAGCAACAGCTTCAGCGTTGCCGGATCGTCCACCGCCGCGGGCACGCCGAGGAGCCGCTCGACTTCCGCGCGCACGGACGTCGCGAATGGGAGAAAATACTCCTCGCCGGCGACCAGTTCGAGCGGCTCCGCCGGCAGGGCGAAGTCCGGACCGTCGTCAGCGCAAACGCCGGCGGCGGCAAGGCCGGCGCCGAAGGCGAGAAGAGTGAAAAGGCGCAATGGATGCATGAGGACGGGGGTTGTTAAAACGATGGCGGCATGGCCCGGAATGAACAGCCTTTCGGATCAAAGCGAAGATCGCGCCGCCGGCCGGGGTCGTTGCAGCGAAAACAGAATGGCGAATGCGATCAGGTGAAGAAATCCCAGCCCGGTGAAAACCGGCACGTACCCGACCGTGGAAATCAGCCGGCCCGCGGCCAGCATGGCGAGGATTCCTCCGAGAGATCCGGCGATGCCGCCGAGTGAAACGAGGCTCGCCACCTGACCGCTGGACACGAGCTCGGTCGAGAGGGTCAACCGGTTCACGGTCCAGCAGGAATTGGCGGCGACGAGAAGCGTGACCGTTGTCACCGCAAGCCAGCCATGTTCCGTGCGCACTGCGACGATCGCCAGCGGCATGATACAGGCGGCCGCAAACATCATGCGCATCCGCGCCCTCGCGGGTTCCACGCCTCGTCGCACGAGCCAGTCGGAAACCGCCCCGCCGACAGGGCCGCCGAACAGTGGCGACGCCAGGTAGGGAATCCATCCGAGCAGGGCGATCATCTGCAGCGAAAAGCCGCGCACAGTCTGGAAATAGTCGATCAGCCAGAATGCCATGAAATAGGCGAACGGATCCGTGAGGAAAGGAATCACCGCGACACCGAGACAGCGGCGATCCCTGAGCAGAGTTCGATACGAAACGGGTTTCCCGCCCGGAGAAGAAACCGCGGCGAGCCGGCTCCGCAGGATGTGAGCGCGCTCGGTTTCCGCGAGTCTCGAATGCGTTTCCGGCTTGTCGTAAACGAGCCACCAAACCGCCAGCAGGACGAATCCCGAGGCGCCGACGATCAGGAACGCCCAACGCCAGCCCAGCCACAGCGTGATACCGGCCACGAGGGGCGGCGCCAGCACGCTCCCGAGGCTGTTGGCGTTGGAGAAAATCGCCGAGCACAGCCCGCGCTCGCGCGGCGGAATCCACTCGGCGAGCGCCTTCATGCCTCCCGGGGAGTTGCCGCTCTGCGCGATGCCCAGGAGGAAACGCGCGGCCGCCAGCGACATCCAGCCCACGATCGCGGCATGGCCCATCCCGATCACCGACCAGGCACCGAGAGCGATCGCCAGGCCGAGCTTCACTCCGACCCGGTCGAGGACGCGGCCGGAAATGGAATACCCGATCGCATAGGCCGCGAGGAACGCGCTGATGACATACGAATATTGCTGCGTCGTGATGCCCAGCTCCAACCGCAGCGTCGGCGCGAGAACCGAGAGCGCCTGGCGATTGATATAGTTGGAGACGGAAAAACATGCCAACAAGGCGACGAAGATCCACCGCATGTGCTGGCGGAGCCCGTTCATGCGACAAGCGAGACGGTCAACGCCTCCATCACGCCAGAGCGCTCGAGGGGTGCGAACGGCATCCCCAAATCCTTCCCGCCCTCCAAACGCCGAAAACCACAAACCGCTCATTCCTTCTTCGGACCAGTGGCCGGGCTGCCGGCGGCCGGATTCACGCGCGCGAATCGAAGCCTCTCACCACTCGCCTTTGCGGCCGAACTTCTCTCGCGCCGCCCTGCCGAACTCCGCTCCGGCGCGGGCGAGGGCATCGATCACATCCGACAAAGGTTTGCCGCTTCCGCTTCGCGCCGCCTCGATCAGCGTGCGGCACTCGAGCGAATCCATGAAGCGCGCGGCCTCCAGCAGATGTTTCTCCTCGCCGAACGGAATCGCGAGAAAGCCGTGCTTGTCCGCATGAATCAATTGCCCCGGTTCGATTCTTCGACCGAAGACTTCGATCGGGCAATTCCAGCGCACCGGATGCGAATGGGCGTGACCGACACAAAGCCGGCGCGCCAATGCCTTGAAGCCGGCCGCCGTCATCTCGTCGAGATCGCGAATCGCGCCGTCGGTGATCGTGCCGACGCATCCCAGCGCCCGGTGCGCATTGCTGTTCACCTCGCCCCAGAAGGCGCCGTGGCAGCGCGGTTTGTCGAGGTCCTGGGCGACCACGATCTTCGGCCCCGGCACGGATGCGACGTAACGCCGATACTCGACCCACGCATCGGGGCTGGCCTTGGGATGCTCGCTGTTGCTCGGCTCGAAGGTCACCGTAACCGCGTAGCCGACCATCGGCCCCATCTGCGGCATGAAGTCCTGCGTCGGCTCCATGTTGAAGGCGTCGCGAGCGGCATCGCGGCGCGTGATCTGTTCCCATCCGTTGTATATGGTGGGTGTGTTCCAGCGGGCGAGTTCGAGCAGTTCGCCTTCCGGGAGAGGGGTCGTGGATCGATCCATGAAGCAAGCGTCACCGGAACCGCGACCACGCGGCAAGCGACGCGCGATGGGACGACACTCACATCTGGCAACCAACGTCAAACCGGTGGACCTTTTTGCAGACCAGCCTGCAGGATTGTCTCTCGGACCGCCTCGTCCAAGCTCGGCGCCATGCTCTCCGAAATTGATCGCTGGAGAAACAAGATCGCTCTCGTCACCGGCGCCTCTTCCGGCATCGGAAAGGCGATCGCCGCCGACCTCGCAATCTCCGGCCTGCGGGTCTGGCTTGTTGCGCGGGATCGCGCGCGCTTGGAGGAAACTGCCGCACGTATTCGCGACGCCGGTGGAACGGCCGAGATGTTCGTCGGCGATCTCGGCCGCCGCGAAACCATCGAGCATCTCTTCGCCACGATCCGCGCTGCCGCCGGCGGCGTCGACGTCCTGGTCAACAACGCGGGCATCGGCGGCGGCGAATCGCTCATTCACGCTGAGACTGAACGCATGCAGGCCGTTCTCGACCTCAACATCCACGCGCCCCTGTGGTGCATGCGCGAAGCGGTGCGCGACATGCGCCGCACAGGCCACGGCGCGATCATCAATATATCATCGCTCGCGGGACATCGGGTGAAGACCGGCGGTTCCTCCAGTCTCTACGCCGCGACCAAGCACGCCTTGCGCATCCTCACAGATGGCTTGCGCTTCGAGCTCGCGCGCGAGAAGAGCACAATCAAGGTCGCGGCGATCTCGCCGGGAATGGTCGATACGCCGTTTCACGACACGTCGCGCCGGAAAGAGCCGTATGCTTTCGCGCCGCTCTCCGCGGATGCCGTGGTGGCGGCCGTTCGCTATATCCTCTCGACCCCGGTCGATGTGCAGGTGAGCGATGTCCTGCTGCGTTCATCCGAGCAGGATTTCTGATTCACGATCTGACTTCCAAATGGAGGGACCGGCTCCGTCCGGTCCGGTCCGCGGACGAGACGGAGCTCATCCCTCCAGGAATGTGATCTGACTTCCAATGGAGGGACTCCCGCCAAAGCGGGATCTGGTCCGGAACGTATCTACTCCGGGGACATCCGCTCGGGTCGTCCGATCCCTCGAAGCTTGCTTCGGCCTGGGTTAATTGGAGGGATGATTTCTGTGTCGGCCGCCGCGGAAGCGGTCCACACGGGAGGCGGATCCTCCATCGCTTCGAAGGCTCACCCGCTTCTGCCACACGACTGCGCTCCTACGGAGCGAAGGCCTCATCCTCCCACATGTTGATGTCTCTGCTGTCGGCGAACTCAACGTCCGGCGCGTTCACTGAAGGCAGCCAGCGAGTCATCCGGGCCTTTACTGATGCGAAGCGTCCGTCATCCGCGAGATTCGTCCACTCGCGCGGATCGTTCTCGTGATCGTAAAGTTCCTCGGCGCCGTTGCGATAGCGCGTATAGCGGAAACGATCATCTCGAATGGAATGATTGTTTTGCCCATAGGTCGAGAGCACGGGTTGGCCGCGGTCATTGGTGTCGCCGCGCAAAATCGGGGTGAGGTCGACTCCGTCCAGCGTGTGTGTCGTCGGCGACTTCAAGCCGCACAGGGCACTGAGCGTCGGATAGATGTCGAGCAGGCTCACCGGCGTCGAGCACGCCCGCGGTTCGGCTCCGGGAACAGAGATCGAGAACACCACGCGGCACGCGAGTTCGGACAGGTAGAACTTCGACCAGTGGTCCTTCTCGCCGGTGTGCCAGCCGTTGTCCGAGGCGAAGACAATAATCGTGTTGTCACGATGCGGGCCGGCTTCGAGCGCATCCAGCAACCGGCCAATCTGTTCGTCGACGTAGGCGATCGAGGCGTAGTAAGCCTGCAGACAACGCTTCCACATCGCGTTTTGGACAATGTATTCGTGCTCGCCTCGATGGGTCGCCAGCCAGCGCGCGGGCTTCGGCACATCCTCCAGGTCGCCCGTTTTGTATCCGGAGGGTATCTCGATTGATT
>CAZFCY010000180.1:0-9740 GCA_964517665.1 uncultured Opitutaceae bacterium
CCGCGCGGGCTCTGCCGAGCGGCGATCTCGGCGGGCGTCTGGGCCGTCCCGAGCAGATCCCCTCGGTCTGAGGGGAGACGAGTTTCAATCATCGAACGCCTGTTTTTCCGGGGTTTTTCCGGAAGGGCCGCGCTTACCCCGATTTTTTTGACAACCTCGATCCCCAAAACCGACATGTCGGCGGCACGGTTGCACATCTGTCTGGAGATGGTGCTCAGGAAGGGAGTCGAACCCTTACGCCTTTCGGCACACGCCCCTCAAGCGTGCGTGTCTGCCAATTCCACCACCTGAGCCCAAGCGGGAAAGGGCGTAATGAAGAAGTGTCCGCGATGGCTTTGTAAAGCGTCAAAGTGATCGATATTTGCTTTCATCCGAAAAGCGCTTGCTTTGGCTCTTCAACCTCGGACACTCGCGCCTAGAGCCATCCGGCCAAGCAACCTCTCGCGAAATTCGCACCGCAAGGCCTCGACGTCCTTCTGGTGCTGCCCCGCCTGCAACCATGGACGACACGCCAGCGAAAAGCGCGCCCGGCGACAACATCAACAAGCTCGATCTGAGTGCCCTCGAGGCGTTTCAATTTGGAACGCAGTGGGACAGCTCCGGTGACAGCAAACGGCCCCCTGGCGATCGTTCGCAGGAGGCGCGCGGTCGTGATCGCGAGTCCACCGGACCGCGCCGCGATCGCAGACCGCCGCGCCGCGACGCCCCGCGCGGCGACAGCGGCCCGGGCGGCCCGTCGGATCGTCCGCAGGAACGCGCGTTTCGCGGCGGAGAAGGCGGCTTTCCCGGCGGGGAACATCGCGGCGGCGGCGCGCGTCCGTTTCGCGAGCGGCGCGACGAGCGCGGCGGGGGTGGCGGAGCTGGCGGCCGTTTCGAGCGCGGCGGCCCGCGCGGAGATTTTGGCGGCCCGCGCCGGCCCCCGGGCCCGCCGCGTCCCTACGAGAGCCCGGATTTCGAACTCACTTTCTATCCCGACGATCACGGTTTCAACGCGCTGGTGAAGGCGATGCGCGCCTCGAGCCGCACCTACGAGCTTTTCGAGATCGCGCGCCTCATCCTTGGCAAGCTGGAGCGTTGCGTCGTGGTCTTCCATCGTCGGCCTGCGGAAGGCGGCGCGTCGGCGGGGCCGTTGTTTGTCTCCGTGCCGGACGGCCTTCCTTTTCCGACGGAGGAGGAGGCGGTCGCCCACGCGCTCGAGACGGGATTGGCGCAGTTCTTCGACACGGAGACGGTCGAGGTCGAGCCGCCGAAGGGCACGTTCCAGTTCATCAATCGCTGCCCGATCACGAAGGATTTGCTCGGCCCGCCGAACTATCATCGTTACGCGCAGATTCTCCAGAATCATTACAACACGCGCGGCATCCAGATGCCTTTCGAGCGCTATAAGACCTCGATCGAGGTCGTGCGCGACGAGGAGGCGGTGAAGAGCTGGCTCGAGTCGATGAAGTCCACCACGCGCTACACCTACAAGGGCGAGTCGCCCGAGGGTCCGGCGGTTTTCGACAACGTGGATGACGCGCGGTCGTTTCTGCTTCGCGCCTGTCGCGACAAGGTCGTGCGTTCGGCGGACACGGTTCGCGTGGCGGCCAAGATCGTCGAGGCGGCGGGCCGCACCGAGGCGGGTCGCGCGATGCACGGCATGCTGGAGGCGCAGCGTCGTTTCCCGCTGGATACGGCGAACGCGTTGCGCGGCCGTCTGCGGCGCGAGAATTTCCACATCTTCAAGCGCGGCTCGAAGGGCGTGACTTACGTGTGCTCCGTTCGCCGCAAGTTTCGCCAGCCGGGCCAGGTGTTCTCGGATTCGATCAACCAACTGCTCGAGTTTGTCGAAAAGAACCCGCTCGTGCCGGTGGGCGAGCTGGCCCCGCGGTTGTTGGGAATCACTCCGCCTTCGTCACCAGCCGCGCCCGCGGACGCGCCGCCGGCCGCCGGGGCCGCTCCGGAATCGGCCGACGGGGAAACGCAGGCCGTGACCGCCACGCAGGACACGGCGGTCGAGCTGACCCCCGAGCAGAAGGCCGCTCTGGGCCGGCTCGCGCTCGACCTTCGCTGGCTCGTCTCGGAGGGCTACGTCGCGGAATATTCCGATGGCCGCCTCTTCGCGCATCCGATCATGGAGCCCGAGCATGCGGCGCAGGAGAATTCCGACCGTGGTCCCGAGCCTGTCGAATCGCCCAAGGCTTCTCCGGAAGCCGCGCGGGAAGCCGACACCCAGGCGGTCGCGGTTCCGGCGGCTGAGCCGGAAGCCTCTTCGGAATCCGAAGCGCAACCGATGGCTGAAGAGCCGGCGCCACGAGAGCCGGACCCGCAGGCGACTTCGGAGCCGGTGTCGGAGGTTGTTCCGGAATCGTCAACCGCGCCAGAGGCTCCCGTGGAGGAGACGCCCGCGGAAGAGGCGGCAGCCGAAGGCCCGGAAGAACCAGCAGTCGAAGAGCTGGAGAAACCGAAGCCCGCGAGCGAAGGTTGATTCGGGGGCGGACGAGCGCGCCCGGAGATCGCGCTCCGCCTTGGAGGATGCGTTCGACCCTCGGGGTCCTTGCCCTTCCGGGCAGGGCTGCGCGATCATGTGGCCCGCCGCGGGAGCAGCGGGATCCTCACGCTTGGATTGAACGGATCCGCCGCGTTTCCTCTCCGGTTACTTCGAACCGGAGCCAGAGCGTGTCTTCCGGCAGGCGGTCGGCGACGTGTTCAGGCCACTCGATCGCGAGGCACCAGGGCGATTGCAGGAAGTCCTCGATCATGAGCGCGTCCCACGCTCCGGGCGTGGACAGCCGGTAGGCATCGACGTGCGCGAGCAGGCGGTCGCCGCGGTAAAGATTGCACAGGTTGTAACTCGGGCTCGTGACGGGGTCGCGCGCGGCCCAGGCGGCGGCGAGGCCGCGAACGAAGGCCGTTTTTCCCGCGCCCAGCCCGCCGGAAAGCGCGAGCGCGCGATCAGGCGGAAGCGCCGCGGCGAGGCGTCGCGCCAGTTCGCGGGTCGCCACCTCGGAGCCGGTTTCGATCCCGCGCTCGAGTTCAGCGAAAATGTTCATAGCCGTGCGCGCCGACCGACGCCGGCAGCGGTGGATCGAAGCGCGCGCGATCGCGGGAAGTCCGGTCCGCGGCGGCCAGTTTCCCGATGCGGGTCAAACGTGTCTTGAACCGCTTGCGCCACGCCAGCTCCAGCGCGTCCGCGTGGCGGCTCGAAACGGCGAAAAGCAGCTCGAAATCCTCGCCGTCGTTGAGCGCGTGGTCGAGCGGCGGCCGGCCGTCCTCGCTCGCCGCGCGTCGCGCGTCGGCGCTGATCGGAAGCGCGCCGGTTTCGACCCACGCCACCAGTCCCGGAGCCGCCAGCGCGGCCAGATCCTTGCCCAATCCGTCGCTGAGATCGATGGCCGCGTGGACGCCCGGCCGCTCCGCGAGCCACCGGCCTTCCGCCAGGCGCGGCGTGAACCGCGCGTGGCGGCCGAGCAGGCTGCCGCCCAAGGCGCCCGTGACGAAGAGCGCGTCGCCCGCGCGGCCGGCCTCGCGCGTGAGCACGCGTTTGCCGCTTCGGCCGAAGAGAGTCAGAAAGGCGCCGAGAAACCCGTCGCTCTGCGTGCAGTCGCCGCCGACGATCGCGACGCCGTGGGCGTGCGCGCAGCGGCCGAGCCCGCGATAAAAATCCCGCAGCCACGCCACCGGCAGTTCGGGCGGCGCGGACAGCGCGATGACGGCGTGGGCGGGCGTCCCGCCCATCGCGGCGATGTCGCTCAGGTTTCGTTTCAACAGCTTTTCCGCCACAAGGCGGGCCGGGAGCGCGTCGTCGAAATGCCGGCCGCGGATGACGGGATCGACCGTGACGAGTTGTTTCCCTTTTGGCGCGGGGAGCACCGCGCAATCGTCCCCGATGCCGAGCGGCGAGGGTCGATTCGCCGGGCCGAGCCAGCGGGCGATGGCGTGAATCAGGGCCGTCTCGCCCAGTTCGGCGATGGTTTGCGCGGAGTGCTTTGTCTGTGCGCGGCCGGCCATCGCAGGATCAGCTTTCCGGGCCGTAGAGGATCACCAGGACCGAGTTGAGGTTGAACATCGCATGCAGCGCGATGGGGGCGGAGAGCCTTCCTGTTTTCTGATAGAGCGCGCAAAGCACGCATCCGAGCAGCACGAGCGGCGGAAACGCCGGCGTATTCTGGTGCATCAGCGCGAAGAGGATCGAACTGGCCCCCGTCGCCCACACCGTCGAAACGCGCGCGTGGAGAAAACGATAGATGCCGGCGCGGAAGATGAGTTCCTCGGCCAGCGGCGTCACGATCACGAAGAGGACGATGAACAGCGCGATCTCGAGCGGCGTCCCGGCGGCTCGAAGCGACGCGATCAAATCCTGCGGCTTCGGCTCGAATCCGAATGTCTCCATCAGCCAGTAGGTCGTGGCGACAATCAGGCTGAAGACCGGCATCAAATAGAGAAACGCGCACATCCCCGTCCAGATGGCGGGAAGGTCGAAGCCCGGCGCGGTCGGCGGCCTGCCCTGCGGATGAACGCGGAAGAGCAGGCACGCGGCGAGCCCCGAAAGCTGAAAAGTGAACCCCTGGATGAGCGTCTCGCGCACGGTCGGATCGCGCGCGATGTCCATGTCGAAAACGCGAAAAGCCAGCGCGGGTCCGAGCGAGAGAAAGACAACCACGAGCAGGCCGAAAAGCATGAAGTCGCTCCCGCCGATCGTCCACGGCGGAAGCCGGTTCGGCGCGTCCAGCCACTGTTGCGCGCGACCGCGGCGCAGCGCCCGCAGCCATGCCACCACGCCGGCGAGCAGCAGGAATCCCTGCGCGTAAACGAGGATGTTCTGCGACATCATCGCGCCGATCCGGCCCGCGCGCGAGGCGGCCTTGTCAGGAGGGTTGAATTGGTGCACTCAGGCTGTTCCATGAAAGTCGCGTTCATAAGCGGGACGAGCATCGCACGGTCGAACCTTTTCGACTCGTGGTCCACCGAAACCATCCGCGCCGGGCAGGGGGAATCGGTCGTCCGATCGAAGGGCGAACTCGTCGTGCTCAACCGGCATGGTTTCGGCGCGCCGCTGCCCCCGCACGCCATCAACCACCGGGCCAACATCTCGGCGCTGAAGGCGCTCGGAGTCACCGAGGCGGTTTCGCTCAATTCGGTCGGCTCGTTGCGCGAGGACCTGCCGCCGGGGACGTTTGTCTCGTGCGGCGATTACGTGAGTTTTGCGCCGGCGACTTTCTTCGACGACTCGCTCAATTCCCTCGCGCCCGAGGTGCCGAACCGGCTCGTGCCCGGGCTGATCGAGGGCTTCCCGGAGAAGGTCCACACCGGCCTGGTTTACGTCCAGACGCGCGGGCCGCGCTTCGAGACGCGGGCGGAGGTCCGCGTGCTGCGCTCGTGGGGCGACGTCGTCGGCATGACGATGGCGAGCGAGGCCGACCTCTGCCAGGAAGCCGGGATCGGCTATAACAGTTTTTGCATGATCGACAACTTCGCGCACGGCCTGACCGGCGCGGCGCTGTCGGACGAGGAGTTTCGCCGCATGGTCGGGATCAACCAGGCGCGCGTGAACGCGCTCGTCGAACACCTCCTCGCCCGGCTCCTCGCGTAGTCGGAGAGCCGGCGCCAAGGATACAGAAGAGTGATCTCACGCGAAGCCGCGAAGATCCGGGTTTCAGTCATCTGATCATCCGCTTTCTGTTCTTCTCCGTGCCGCTGCGTCTCTGCGCGAGCCTTCCCTGATCGATTCATCCGATCCGGTCTCGCGCTCGCTTCGCTCAAGGCGCAGAGGCGCGGAGTTTTCATGAGTGCGCCAGCCTCGTGACCCCGACTGCTGCAGCGGGGGAATGGGGAGTCGCATGGCACGCATCCGCATCCGCCTTCGCGCGCCCATGCCGGGATCTTCGCCCGCCTTCCTGCTTCCTCTTGCGAGGCGCGGTGGTAGGCTCTCGGGCATGAAGGCGCTTTTTATCGGCGGCACGGGCAACATCAGCGCGCGGGTGAGCCGGCTCGCGATCGAGCGCGGGATCGATCTCCATCACCTGAACCGGGGAAGGAAACAGCCCGGCTTTCCCGGCGCGCGTTTGATCCTCGCGGACATGAACGACGAGGCCGGCGCCACGGCCGCGCTGGCCGGCCACGAATGGGATTGCGTGGTCAACTGGATCGCCTTCACGCCCGCGCAGGTGGAGCGGGATGTCCGGCTGTTTTCGGGCCGGACCCGCCAATATATATTCATCAGCTCGGCCAGCGCCTATCAAAAGCCGCTCGCGCACCCGGTCGTCACCGAATCGACGCCGCTGTGCAACCCCTACTGGCGCTATTCACGGGACAAGATCGCGTGCGAGCAACTGCTCATGGATGCCTGCCGGCGCGACGGCTTCCCGGCGGTCGTGGTCCGGCCCTCGCACACCTACGACACGATCTGGCCGCTGGCCGTGGGCCCGAGCAATGATTGCACGATCATCGACCGCATGAGACGCGGGCTTCCCATCCTCGTGCACGGCGATGGCACGAGCCTCTGGACGCTGACGCACAGCGCCGATTTCGCGAAGGCGTTCGTGGGCCTGCTCGGTCATCCGCAGACCCTGGGGAATGCCTACCATATAACCGGCGACGAGCGTCTGACGTGGGATCAGATCCACGACATCATCGCACGCGCCGTGGGCGGCGAGGCGCGTCCGGTTTATGTTCCGTCGCGGGTGCTTGAAGCCGCCGGCTGGGGACACGGCGGGTTGATCGGCGACAAGGCGTGGTCGCTCCTCTTCGACAATACAAAGATCCGCGCGATCGTGCCTGATTTTCGCGCGACGATCCCGTTTCATCTCGGCGTGCATGACATCGTGGCGTCCTTCGACAGTCCGGAGCGCCAGCGGATCGACACGGTCGTCAGCGAGCGGATGGATGCGTTCATCCGGAAGTGGCGCGACGCCACCGATGCGTTCGCGTCCGACCCGGGCGCTGGCTGACGTTTGCATGGAGACGGCTGGGCCGTCCGTGCGATCCCGCGCTATTTTATTCGAGGAGGTAGATCTCGACGAGAGCGACGCCCGTGTCGCTTCCGACGCCCGAGACGCGCACGGTGTACGATCCCGGATCGAGTTCGACCACGGCGGCGGCGTCGAGGCTGTCGTCGGCGAGGGCGAATGCGCCGACTTCCTGCATGGCCTGTCGCAGCGCCGGCGCGTCCGGGGTTTCGCCCCAGTTGTCATTTGTCGCGACCTCGTTCGCCGCGCGGTCGAGAACGGCCAGCGTCGGATCCGCCAGCGCGTCCGTGACGCCGAAGCCGGCGAGCCCCGGACCCACGGCGCGAATGAGGAGCCGTTTCGGCGCGGCCCCGCTGACGCTATAGCCAAGGATCAAAACCTCCGAATCCGTGCCGACACGGGCGCGTGTGGAAATATTGGCCAGCGTGGCGGCCGAGCCCTGAACGTCGGCGTCATATATTTCCATCAGGCCGACACCGGTGGTGTTATTGACGCCTGATATGCTCACCGTGTAAGAGCCGGGCTCGAGCGTGACGAGCATCGCGCTGTCGGCGCTGTTTGCCGGCAACGGGAACGCGCCCACCACGGTCGCAGTTTCCGCAATCGCCGCGGCGTCCGGCGACGTGCTCCAGCCGATGTTTGTCGCGACGGGTTGATTGTTGGCGAAAAGCGTCAACACGGGAGCCGCGAGCGCCCCGCCCACGTCGAAGTCCGATTCAAGCGTCGGACCGACGCCGCGAATGAGAAGCGTCTTCGAGCCGGCGCCGGAAACGACAAATCCCGGAATGACGACGTCGGCGCCGGTTCCGATAAAAGCGCGTGACGAGAGATTGGTGACCGTGGATTTGGGAGGCGGATTGAAGGCGCCGTCGAGCACCGGGAGCAACGCCTCGAACCATTTTCCAGCCATGAAGATCTCGCCCTGGTCGTTGGGGAGCAGGCCGTCGCCGGCGAGCATGGTCGCCGGATCGAACGCCGTGTTCTGATCGACGACGATGACAAACGGCCGTGGCGCCCCGGCGTTTTTCTCTTCGGCGAGATCGTCGATCAAGGCCACGATCTCGTTCAAGGGCTCCGACCAATATAAATTGGGAACGGGCTTTGCGAGAAGGACGACGATATGGGGATTGTCCGCCCGCAGGGCGTCGATCACGGCGCCGATTTCCGCGCGCGCGCGGCCGGCGAAATCGGGCTGGGGGTTGCCGGTTTGCGCGCGCGCGTCGTCCGAGCCGAGATGCAGAAGCGCAATGTCGGCCGTATAGCCGCGCAGCCAGTCGGCGAGTTTGCCCGCGCCCGTTTGTATCTGGGCGCCGGGGAATCCGTTTATCATTTGCCGTGTCGTCCAGCCCGCGTGGCCTTCGTGCATGGGCTGTTGCGCGAGTCCCTCCGGATAGTTGTCCACCCAGGGGGAGAAGTCGTAGGTCGTGCGGTGCGAGCCGACGAAGCGGACGTCGAATGATCGCGCGCCGGGGTTTGCGCCGCCGATGTTCCCACCGGCGAGCAACTGGATCAACGGAGCGCGATAACCCGCCTGGCCGTTGCCGCCCTGGGTGACTATATCGCCAATGGAAACGATGCGCGCCGTGTCGGACGGCTCGGGCGGCGGCGCGCTCTTGCCGTCGAGGAACCACTGCATCGACCGGAACCAGTTGGCCGCCATGAACGCTTCTCCGGCGTCGTTCGGATGGCCGTCATTCGTCGTCATCGTGGCGAGATCGAAGCCCGTGTTTTGATCGACAGGATAAACCCAGGGCGCGCCGGCCGCGGCGTTGGCCTCGTCGGCGATGAGCGCGGCCGATGTATTGATCGCGTCCACGGCGGCAACCCAGTGCCGACGCTCCGCGGGATTGGTGAAGGCGAGCGGAATGATCTTCGCGAGGAAGACCACGACCTCCGGGTTCGCCGCCTTCAATGTGTCGAGCATGGCCTTCACTTCCGCGCGGGTTCTGTTCACGAAAGTGGAGTCCACCGTTTCGTCGATGACATCGTTGCTGCCGATGTGAAGCAGAACCACGTCGGGCAACCGCGGGTAGGCGCTGAGCCAGTCCACGAGCCTGCCGGAACCGGACGGCGGGTAGGGCGCGGGATGGCCATTCAATATACTGTCCGCGGTCCAGCCTGAATGTCCCTCGTGGTTGGGAAACAAGGCCAGGCTTTGCGGGTAGGCCGAGTTGTCGGCCTGATCGAGCGGAAGCGTCATGCTGCCGAGCACGGAGAAATCGTAGGCGGTTCCGGCGGGATTCGCTCCCTCTATATTTTCTCCCCGGAGCAGCCGGATGAGGGGATCCCGGTAGGATCCCTGGCCGCCGATTCCCTGTGTGATCGAATCGCCGAGGAAGAGAATATTTGTCACGGCCCCGGCCGGCGCGACGAGAGTGGCGGCAAGGGTTGCGGCAAAGAAAAGGGTTCGCATTGTCCCGGAGGGACTATGATGAGGGCGATTGGTTCCGCGCGAGCGGCACAATGCGCGTCATTCGTGCGCGATGCATGAGCGCCGGGCGCGAATCGGGACGAATGCGCGCGGCCGGGGATTTGATCACGGGCGGTCTTTCAACCACGATCCGCCCGGATGCGTCAGCGCGGGAGCGCGACGGTGTTGCTTCCGAGGCGCGAGGCGGTGACGCGCTCGAGATTGCCGTGGCGGTCGGGATTGTATAAATCGAAGCCGCGCGCGTTCAGCCAGCTTTCGATCTTCTCGAATATATCCGCTCCGCGGATGCGCTTGGAGCGAGCCATGGTTTCGAAGAAAATCTTCGGCCGATGGCGGCGGAGCACCGTGTCCGCGCCGCGAAA
>CAZFCY010000181.1:0-5661 GCA_964517665.1 uncultured Opitutaceae bacterium
TCCAGGATCAGCGTGACGCCGCAGGCCTCCGCCTCCGGCAGGCACGCCTCGATGCTCGCCACGACGAGATCCAGCCCCTGCGCCCGCGTCAGCTCCGGCCGCCGCTGGCCCGAGAGCACGCGGCAGCAATCCGCGCCCAGCGCGGCCGCCATCCGGATCCAGGTTTTCTCCTTCTCGATTTCGCGCCGGCGCAGCTCCGGATCGGGCTGCGAAAAGTCCGGCGAGCAGCACAGCATCGGAATGACCATGCCGCGGCTCTCCACCTCGCGGCGGGCCTGCGGCCACCGCGCCGGATCCGCGAGTTCCCGCATGCCGCTGTAGTATTCGAGCCCGTCGAGGCCGAGCGGCGCGGCGAGGTCGATCCATTCGCGCAAGGTCATCGTGCCGTCCGCGCAGAGGGCGCGAATGAAGGCCTTGGGAAACGCGGCGAGCTTCGGCATGGCGAACCGGATCTATTGGGAGGCGGTCTTGTTTGGATTCCGCCCAATGAGCGAATACTGATCGAGGTCCACCACCGATCCGCTGATCGGGCGCGATTCGTCGCCCAGCCAGTAAACGGCGGCGGCCGCGATTTCCTCCGGTTTCATGAGCCGGCCCGATGGCGCGAACTGCGCCGGCACATTCCGCGGCCAGTCGTCCGGCATGCCCAGCCCGATCTGGTGGTGGTATTCGCGATCGGTCAGGACCCAGCCGACGTTGAGATGATTCACCCGCACGCGATCGGCGGCGTGCGCGTTGGCGAGGTTCCGCGAGAGCGTTTGCAGCGCGCCTTTCGAGACGCTGTAATCGAGCAGATTCGCCTCCCCGCTGTGCGCGTTGATCGAGCCGATGTTCAGCACGCAACCCGCGTTCGCTTTCAACTGCGGAAACGCCGCCTGGATGAGAAACAACGCCGCGCGCACGTTCACGGTCATCATCCGGTCGAAAAACTCCGGCGTGGTGGTTTCGAGACTGCTGCGCGCGACGATCGCCGCGTTGTTGACCACGCCGTCGATCCGGCCGAATGCCTTCACCGCCGCATCCGCCGTGCGGCGCGGGCTTTCGGGATCGATCCAGTCGTCGAGATGCAGCGCCGCGTTCGCGCCCAACTTCGCCACGACCGCCTCGCCATCGCCTCGCTCGATCCCGTGCACGAGGACGCGGGCGCCTTCGGCCACGGCGCGCTCCGCGATGGCGCGGCCGATGCCGCTCGTGCCGCCGGTGACGATGATGACTTTGTCGCGAAGTCGCATGGTTACTGCGGGCAGGAATGCCCGCGCCCCCAAGGCGGCATCGCAGCGATCGCGTTTGGGAGGGTGGGCATTCCTGCCCGCCGTGGGACGTCAATTAGTATCATCTTGAAAGCGAATTAGAATTAACAGTTCGAGGGTGGTCCGTCACGCTGGCCGCAGCACCGCCTTCACGATCTCGCCGCGGCGCATTTTCTCGAAGGCCTCGCGCCACGCCTCGAGCGTCCAGACGCCGCCGAGGATCGGCCGCACGTCGAGCCGGCCCGACGCGAGTAGCGCGAGGACGCGCTCCCAGACCGGCCAGTTGTGGCTGAAGCTGCCTTGCAGCGTCACGTTCTTCTGCACGAGCGGATCGAGGGAGAAACCGAGCGGCTGCGGGCCCCAGCCCACCTTGCTGATCCAGCCGTTGGGGCGAACCAACTCCATCGCCGCCTCGAGCGCCGCCGAGGCGCCGGCCGCGTCGATCACGCCGTCCGCGCCCAGGCCATCGCGTTCGTTCGCCCAGGCCTTTGCGTCGCCGATGATCACATCGCAGCCGTAAGCTTTCGCCGTTTCGAGCCGCGCGCGGTCGCGCTCGAGCCCGACGAGCGCAACCTCCGCCCCGGCGAGCCGCGCCACTGCCGCGCACAAAATCCCGATCGGCCCCGGGCCCAGCACGATCAGGCGATCGCCGGGCGTGACGCGCGCGTTGTTGATCACCGCGTTGTAAGCGACGCAGCACGGCTCGGTCAGCGCAGCGTGTTCCATCGCGAGGTTTTTCGGGACTCGATGCAAACAACGCGCCGGCACGCGTACGTAGCGCGTCATCGCGCCATCGACGCCGTAGCCGAATCCGCGCCGCGCCGGATCCAGATTGTAAAGCCCCGCGCGCGTGAGCGGGCTGTTCGGATCGATCACGGCGGCGGTTTCGCTCACCACGCGATCGCCTTCGCTCCAACCCTGCGCTTTCGCGCCGAGCGCCGCGATCCGGCCGCCGAATTCGTGGCCGAGCACGACCGGGTAATTGACCTTCCAGCTATGCGTCCCGGTCCACTGGTGCAGGTCGCTGCCGCACACGCCGACAGCCTCGACCTCGATCACGACGTCGTCGGCGCCCGGTTCTGGTCGCGCGAACTCGCGCAGCTCGACGCTGTGCGGTTCCGCGGAGAAGTTGACGACGGCAGGGCTTTTCATCGCGTCGCTTTCGCCTGTGTTTTCCGCGCGGCGCCCACCGGCACATCGCCATGGCCGTGCACGCGCTCGCAGATGATCCGCAGCGTGCCCTCGAGATTTCCATCGGCGGTCCGAAACGCGTCCGCGTCCACCGCGAGCGGCGCGCCGATCACCACGAGCGGAGCGCCGTATTCCGGGGTGCGCACGGCCTGCTCGAGCGTGAGCCCGCCGACCGCCTGCACGGGGATGTTCACCGCCGCCACGACCGCGCGCAGTTGATCGAGCGGACTCGGCATCCGTCGGCCGCTCGCCGCGATCCCGCGACGCTCGTCGTAGCCGATATGGTGAATCACGAAATCGCAGCCGAGATCCTCGATGAGCTTCGCGCCCGCCACCATGTCGGGGCAGCCGAGATTGTCGCCCATCACTTTCACGCCGTGGTCGTGGCCGGCTTTCACGACGCACTTCAGCGTTTCCTCGTGCGCGCGCGCCATCACGACGACATGTGTCGCGCCCGCCTTCGCCATCATCTCCGCCTCGAGGTAGCCGCCATCCATCGTCTTGAGATCGGCGACGATCGGCACGCCGGGGAAACGCTCGCGCAAGGCGCGCACGCCGTGCAATCCCTCGGCGAGGATGAAGGGCGTGCCGGCCTCGAGCCAGTCGACGCCGGCGCGGCGCGCGATCTCCGCTGTGGCCAGCGCTTCGGCGCGGTTCGTGAGATCGAGCGAGATTTGAATGATGGGGCGCACGAGCCGGCGAGACTTGCCGCGACCACGGCCCCGCGTCAACGCGCGACCGGAGCGGAAGCCGGCTTGTCTCGCTTAAACCTTGCGCTCTTGCGCTCTTAAAAACCTACCGCGCGATGAGCTTCAGAAACTCGTCGTTGTTCGCCGTCTTGCTCAGGCGCGTGATGGCGGTGTCGGCGGCCTCGTCGGGGCGGAGCGAGACGAGCGCGCGACGGAAGAAATGGATGCCCTCGAGCCGTTTCGCGTCGATGAGCAGTTCCTCGCGGCGGGTGCCGGAGGCGGCGATGTTCATCGCGGGCCAGATGCGCATGTCGGCGCACTTGCGATCGAGCACCATCTCCATGTTGCCCGTGCCCTTGAATTCCTGGAAGATGACCTCGTCGGCGCGGCTGCCGGTGTCGACCAGCGCCGTGGCGATGATGGTCAGGCTGCCGGCCTCCTCGGTGTTGCGGGCGGCGGCGAAGAGCTGGCGCGGCTTTTCCAGCGCGCGCACGTCGAGGCCGCCCGAGCCGGTGCGGCCGCTGTTGCGCATGTTGTTGTGCGCGCGGGCGAGGCGGGTGATCGAATCGAGGAGGATCACGACGTCCTTGCCGATCTCGACCAGGCGCTTGGCGCGCTCGATGCACAGGTCGGCGACGCGGATGTGGTTCGCGATTTCCTCGTCGTTCGAGGAGGCCCAGACCTCGGCCGGGACGTTGCGGCGCATGTCCGTCACCTCCTCGGGACGCTCATCGACGAGGAGCATCATGACGTGGCACTCGGGATGATTCTCGATCACGCCGAGGGCGATGTCGCGCAGAAGGGTCGTCTTGCCGGTGCGGGGTGGGGCGACGATGAGGCCGCGCTGGCCTTTGCCGATGGGGGAGAACAGGTCCATCATCCGCGTCGTCATGCGCTGCTCCTTCTTGCTTTCGAGGTGGAGCTGCTCGTTCGGCGTGATGGTGGTGAACTGCGTGAAATCGAAAACGCGGCGCCGGTCCTCGATCGACATGCCGTCGACCTGTTCGATGAAGCGCAGCTTGGGGTTGGGGAAACGGCCGTCCGGCGTGGCCGAGGCGGTGATGGTGCTGCCGGGCTTGAGCTTGAAGCGCCGGATCAGCTCGCGGGGAACAAACGGGTCGCTCGGGCGCAGCTTGCCACCGCGCGAGGCTTCGATGAGGACGCCCGTCTTGTTGTTGGTGATTTCCAGGACACCTTCGACCTGGATGGTGTCGGGCGCGGTGGTTGTTGTGGAGTTTTCCATTACTTTGCTGGCTTGCACGGCGGAAACCGTGCCGGGGTGTGCGCGCGGCCAGGGTAGCCAACACACACGAGACGCTGATCGCGGGCGATGCTGACAAAGCACAAACGAGTGCGGACAAACAGCGGCGAGCGATCGGGCGGAGACTTCGAGGATTGACCGGTCTGGTTTAACGCCCCAAAAGAGCGTCCCGTCCAAACCCTTGCCAAACAACCCTTTCCCTCAAGGTAATCAAGTGTCCAGCGAGAACATTACTTCGGTTGCCCGCGAGAGTCGGAAAATTACCGCTTCGCGTGACTTCCAGGCCCAGGCCAACATCGGAAGTTTCGCCCGGTACCGTAAACTCTACGCGGAGTCTGTCAATGCCCCAGAAAAATTCTGGGCGAAACAAGCCGAAGAGCTTCTCCTCTGGCGCTCGAAGTGGAAGAAGGTGCTCCAGTGGAAGCCGCCCCACGCGAAATGGTTCGTCGGCGGCAGGCTCAACGTGGCCGAGAACTGCCTCGACCGCCACCTCGGCACGGACCGCGAGAACAAGGCCGCGATCATCTTCGAGGGCGAGCCCGGCGACCAGCGCACGCTCACCTTTAAACAACTCCACCAGGAGGTCTGCCGCTGTGCCAACGCCCTCGAGGGGCTCGGCATCCGCAAGGGCGACCGCGTCGCCATCTATATGCCAATGGTCCCCGAGGCCGCGATCGCGATGCTCGCCTGCGCCCGCATCGGCGCGATCCACACGGTGATCTTCGGCGGGTTCTCCTCCGAGGCGATCAAGGACCGTGTAAACGACTGCCAGGCCCGCGTGGTCGTCACGGCCGACGGCGGCTGGCGGCGCGGCAAGGTCATCGACCTGAAGGCCAATGTCGATCGCGCGCTCGAGGGCACACCCTCGGTCGAGCGCGTGATCGTGCTCGAGCGCACGAAGAACGAGGTGACGATGAAGGAGGGCCGCGACCTCTGGTGGCACGATGCCGTCGCGACCGCCTCGCACCGCCACAAGGCGAAGGCCTTCGATTCGGAGACGCCCCTCTATATTCTCTATACCAGCGGCAGCACGGGGAAACCCAAGGGCGTGCTCCACACCAGCGGCGGCTACCTGCTCGGGACGATGATGACGTCGAAATACGTCTTCGATCTGAAGGAAAACGACACCTACTGGTGCACCGCTGATGTCGGCTGGGTGACGGGCCACAGCTATGTGGTTTACGGCATCCTGGCCAACGGAACCACCACGGTCATGTACGAGGGCGCGCCGAATCACCCGGAGCCGGACCGCTTCTGGTCGATCATCGAC
>CAZFCY010000181.1:5671-6091 GCA_964517665.1 uncultured Opitutaceae bacterium
TACGCGTCGCCCCAGCGCATGAAGGCGCGGATGGCGGTCGGCGCGTATCCAAAAAAGCACGACCTCAGCTCTCTCCGCCTCCTCGGCACGGTCGGCGAGCCGATCAATCCCGAGGCCTGGATGTGGTATTACAAGACGATCGGCCGCAGTCGCTGCCCGGTCGTCGACACATGGTGGCAGACCGAAACGGGCATGATCATGATCACCCCGCTTCCCGGCGCCATCCCGCAAAAGCCGGGCTCCGCCACGCTGCCGTTCTTCGGCGTGGTCGCGAAGGTGGTGGACGACGCCGGCAAGGAGGTTCCAAAAAACTCCGGCGGGAAACTCGTCGTCACCCAGCCCTGGCCCGCGATGTTGCGCACGCTTTGGGGCGACGACGAGCGCTTCAAGCGCCAGTATTGGGGCGAGTTTCCCGGCATC
>CAZFCY010000181.1:6101-9701 GCA_964517665.1 uncultured Opitutaceae bacterium
GTCGGCCGCATCGACGACGTGCTCAATGTCTCCGGCCACCGCATGGGCACGGCCGAGGTGGAGAGCGCGCTCGTCAGCCATCCCAACGTTGCCGAGGCTGCCGCCGTCGGCCGGCCCGACGATCTCAAGGGCAGCGCGCTCGTGGTCTTCGTCACCTTGAAAAACGGCGTCGAGCCCACGGACGAGTTGAAGGAAAAACTCCGCCAGCACGTGGCGAAGGAGATCGGCGCGCTCGCGCGTCCGGACGCCGTCCGGTTCGCCGCCGCGCTTCCGAAGACGCGCTCCGGAAAGATCATGCGCCGCCTCCTCAAGGAAATCGCCGCCGGCGGCGCCGTAAAAGGAGACACCACCACGCTCGAAGACTTCAGCGTCCTCGCGACGCTGGAGAAGGAGAGTGGATAAGGGGTGTAGGGTTTAAGAGCGCAAAGGCATAAGAGCGTAAGCGGAGCATGCGCCAAACCGGCCGCGCTTGGAATCGCTTCCTGCTTACGCTCTTAAAACTTACGCTCTTAATCACTCCTCGTAAACCGCTTGCACCGCGAGCACCTCGATGCGCTGCAGCGGGTGATTGGCGCGAAAGACAAACGCGATCCCGCCGGAAACGCCGATGCGGTGAATGCGTCCGTCCACATCGACGACTTCGCCGATGCCGGTCTCCCCGGGATTGAGCGGGAGACACTGGATCGCCGCGATCACCTTCCGGCGCTCGAGCGGAGAATCGATCGCCACCAGCTCGTCAGCCACATCCTGGGCGAAGATGACGGAGTACATAAGGGAATAAGAACGTAAGGGTTAAGAGCGCAAGAGGCGCAAGGCGGGGGGCGAGGTTGGTGAAAGTTCGACAGTCCGGGAGGCGGACATCTTATTCTGCTTACGCTCTTAACCCCTCCTCTCCAGCAGTCTCTCGATCTCCGCGATCGGCGTGCCGGGCTTCGACTCGAGCTGGCTGCCGCGCCGGGCGATCTCCTGCCGCCAGATCTCCGTGTTGAAGAGCTGATGCGCGCGCACCATCGCGGCAAACGCGGCCTGCTCGGTCGATTCGAGCCCGTGATAATGATGCATCAACTCCTTGATCCCCACGCGCGCAAGCGCGTCACCGCGCGGTTCAAAGTCAAGCGCGCTCGCGTCGCGCCAGGCGGGAGGGACGCGAGCGCTTCCTTGTCGCCCGGTTTCTGGATGGCTCCTCCGGCGCGCCCGCCCTTCGCCCTTTGTCTGCCGCACGCCGCTTTTGACTTTCGACTTTCGAGTTGCGACCGTTGGTCTCGTTCCCGTTTCGACCTTGGACCAGCGACCTTCGACTTTTGGACTTTCGACCTTCGACCACGCGCGGCTTCGTCGCGCGTTCACCCTCGTCGAGCTGCTCGCCGCCATCACCGTCGTCGGCATCCTCATCTCAATCACCGTCGGCCTGACCCGTGGCGTGTCCGAGCGCGGCAAAATCGCCCAGGCCAGGGCCGACCTCGCCGTTCTCGCCGCCGCGCTGGAGCAATACAAGCTGCAGTATGGGGATTATCCGTGGGTGGACAATAATGGTTATGAAGACGGCGACAACTACTACGACGGAAGCCATGCAAATCAGAGGATCCTGTTTCAGGCGTTGATCGGCCGGAGAGGGCCAAAGAACTCATTTCCCGCAGGGGAGGAGAAGCGAAGCTTCGTCGAGCTTTCGCGCTTCCATCTACGCATCGAAGACCCCGAAGCGCCGGGCTATCTCACCGACAACTACTTCGTTGGTCCTTGGGACCGGGACGGAGATGGCGTGGCCTATCCGTATTCTTATTACTATAAAAAGATCGACGCTGAGGGCGACTGGGAGGCTCCTTCATTCTTGCTCTTTTCTCATGGCCCCGACGGCCGTTGCCTCTACGACCCGAACATCACCAGGGGTTTCGTGACCGACGCGCCCGAAAACACCGACAACATCTACGCCGGCCGGGACACCTGAAGAGGACGACCTCCGTCCACAGGAAGAATAGCGCGAAGGCGCGCCCCGGGCTCTAACTGTTAGACGGGGAGGGGGTTGCCTGTGGGTTCGCGCGGTGTTTAAAACCTGGCATTTGATGCCCCGGATCACATGCCGCAGCTATACGCTAAACCGGCCGGAAACTAGCGCACGGTTGCGCGCCCGGCATCTTCTGCCCCTCGGCCCGGCTGATTCCGCGGCCTGCTTTCAATTGCTCATGGAAGACTGGAAATCGAACCCATGCCCGCCCGATCGGCGCGCGATCGCCCTGTGACCACGCCCGCGAAAAAGAAATCCCGGCGCGCCCGCGTGGCCGCGCCGGACCATGCGCGCCTCCACCGGCGCGCGCCCGACGGCGCGTTTCCGATCGGCTACACGCCCGTCGTGCAACCGGGTTCGAGCGAGCGCGATGCCGCGGAGATGGGCCTCGAGTTTGGCATTCTCCGCCTGCGCGGCGGATCCACGCATCGCGAGACGACGGGAAGCAAATCGGAGACGGTGCTCGTGCTTCTCCACGGCGCGGTCGTGGTGACGATGAACAGCGGGCGATTTTCCGCGCGGCGCAAGTCGCTGTTCGACGAAGGGCCGGCGGCGTTTCATTGCGGATCCGCGGTCGATATAACGATCAAGGCGGCGGCTCGCGGCGCGGAACTCGCGGTCCTGCGCGTGGACAACGCGCGCGCGCTGCCCGTGTGTTTTCATGCGCCGGCCGATGTCGCCACCGAGGATCGGGGCGCCGGTCTGGCGCAGGGCGCGTGCCGGCGGCTCGTGCGCACGATCTTCGATCATGCCACGCGGCCCGATTCGAACCTCGTCGTCGGCGAGGTCGTCAACCTCCCCGGGCGCTGGTCGAGTTATCCGGGACATCATCACCCGCAGCCTGAGGTATATCATTACCGCTTCACGCTCCCGCAGGGCTACGGCCACGCGGAAATCGGCGAGTCGGTTTTCAAGATCCGCCACGGCGACACGACCACGATTCCCGGCGGGCTCGACCACGCGCAGGTCTCCGCGCCCGGCTACGGGATGTATTATTTATGGGTGGTCCGCCATTTGCCGCGCCGGCCTTATACCGGTTTCACGTTTTCGCCCGAGCACACGTGGCTGCTCGATCCCGCGCGGCAGGGCTGGCAGCCGGTCACGACGCTTTGAAATGAAAACAACACGCATCACCACCGCGGCGGCGATCGTGCGCTTCCTTCAGGCGCAATACGTCCGGCGCGACGGCGTCGAGCACCGGCTGATCAACGGTGTATGCGGAATCTTCGGGCACGGCAACGTCACCGGCTTCGGCCAGGCGCTCGAGGAGCACGGCGGGCGCGCGCTGCCTTATTATCAACCGAAGAACGAGCAGGCGATGGTCCACACCGCCATCGCCTACGCGAAGACGAAACGCCGGCTCGGCGCGCTCGCGTGCACGTCGTCCATCGGGCCCGGCGCGACGAACATGATCACGGGCGCCGCAACCGCGACGGTCAACCGGCTGCCCGTGCTCCTGCTGCCCGGTGACATCTTCGCGAGCCGGCGCCCGGCGCCCGTGCTGCAGCAGCTCGAGCATCCGGGAAGTCACGACACGAGCGTGAACGATTGCTTTCGTCCCGTCTCGCGCTTCTGGGATCGCATCAACCGCCCGGAGC
>CAZFCY010000182.1:0-9685 GCA_964517665.1 uncultured Opitutaceae bacterium
CAGGCGAAGCGGTCCACACGGAGGTGGACCCTCCAATGCCTCGGGGCTTGCCCCGAGGATCGTTACTTACGCCGGGATTTTGTCGCGTACGTTACAGAATTTTGGCCCGGGGCCGCGGTTCTCAGGAGGCGGGCGGGATCTTGGCGAGGAGCATCTCCACTTCGGCGCGGTTGAGCGAAGTCTGGTCGAGGAAGGTCTTGAAATCCTCGGGCTTTTCACTGGCCCACATGCGGCCGAGCGTGCCGAGCAGTTCGGCGCGCATCTCCACGGTGTTGATCCGGCGTATCCAGGAGAAGGATCGCGACATGTCCTCACGGGCCATGAAGTGCGCGGCCATGGCGTAACTCGCGCCATCGAGATAGCGGCCGGAGGGCTGTTCGTTGACCCAGGTCTCGGCCGCGATGACGTCCATCCGCGCCCAGGATTGCACGGCTGCGGCGATGTAGCTGGTGCGGCGGCTGTCGTCGGGGTAATCGGAGCCCCAGATGGCCGCGAGCGCCGGATCCTTCTGCACGAGCGAGAGGAAGAGCGAGTTTACCGCGGTCTCGAGACCCTCGCCCTCGGGCGCGACCTGCCGCACCCAGTCGAAGGCGTCGTCGGGATAGTGGGCGCCCCATTCGGCCGCGAGCGTCCCGATCATCTGGGAGCGGATCGCGCCCGGCGGCATTCCCGTGATGAGCGCGCGGATGGCCTCTCCCTTTCCCGTGCCGTAGGCGCCGCTGACGATCTGCGCGGCGGCGGCCGCGGCTCCGGGGGATTCGAGAAACGCCGCCGGCGCGGATTCGAGCAACTGCGCGGCCAGCGCCGGATCCCGGGTCGCGGCGCCGGTCATGACGGCGCTGATCGCGCGGGCCTGCGTTTCGGGCGTCACGTCCTCGAGCGCGGCGGCGAATGCGGCGGGCGCGTCATTCGCGGCCCATGCCTCGAAGGCGGCGAGCCGGGCATTCATGCGCGTGCTCAAGGCCGGGAACCGCGAGGCTCGATCGACCGCCGCGGGCCCGTCCAACTGCGCCCATCGTCGCATGGCCATGATGAAGAGCACGTCCTGCTCGTTGCCCGGCGGCATGCTTTCGATCCGGCCGGTGACCGGCCCGAGATCCTCGAGGGCGAGTTCTTCGAAGAACGCGTAGGTGCCCGAATCCGGCACGGATATCGTCCGGGCGGCTTCGGCGATGGCGTCGAGTTCGGCCACCATGCGCGCGGCGCGGGGGGCTTCCGGCGTCATCGGCGCGGGCTCCAGGACGGGATGGTCCGCGGACGCCGGAGTCTCGATGGTTTCTTCAGCCGCAAGCACGGCTTCCTCGCCGGGCGCGACTCGAGTTCCCTGCCATCGGCCGAGCGCGTAGGCGGCTGCGAGAAGGATCAACCAAGGGGCTAGTCGAAGGATTGGTTGAGATGCCATTAAATGGTGGGTTTCGGCAAAGGGAATCACCCTGCGCGGGAACCGCAAGCGTCTCGACCGACGGAAAAAAGAAGGCCCGGACGCCTACCCCTAAGCGTCCGGGCCATTATTTTCTGTGTTACCCCAATTCCCGCTAAGCGGGACTGCGATGAACATGTGCATGCTCGTCCGAAATGCAAGGGGACTGAACGAAGGTTTTTTCAATAAACTGTAAATAACCGGCCGGGAGAGGCATCGGATCCCGGGAATCCGGATCTTTTCGGAGATCTTCCCGTGTTTCGGGCGCGGCGCCTCCCGGCGCGCGCCGCCGGCAATCGAGCCTCGCCGCGTGAATCTGGCGAACGAGCGTAATCGATCGCGCCGTCGCGCCGTCTTGAAGCCGGGTTCTCCCACGGGTCGCCCGCTCCCTCGATACTCGTTGCTTATGAAGATTGCCGCCTTTCGGATCGTTTCGCCGGCGCTCGCCGCCGCGTTTGCCCTCCTCCCGTTTGCCCTCATGCCCTCGCCTGCCTCTGCCGCGCCCGCGCCGGTGCAACTGCGCTGGCTCGAGAAACCCGAGTCTCCCGGCGCCCAAAGCGTGAGCTGGGGCGTGCCCTGGCCCGCGGGCGAGACGCCGCGCGAGGCGAAGTTCAATCTCACCGATGCCGCCGGGAAAACGTTTCCGCTGCAAACGTGGCCGCTGGCCTACTGGCCCGATGGCTCGCTGAAGTGGAGCGGCTTTGCCGCCGTCGTGCCGGACGCGGCGGCCTCGGGCGGGCTGACGCTTGCCGCCGCGAGCGGAACCGCGGCCGAAGCCGGCGCGCTGCGCGTCATGGACGACGGCGCCACGATCGTCGTCGATACCGGCGCGCTCGTCTGCGCGATCGCGCGCGGTGGCCGCAACCTCGTGGATTCCATCCGCATCGGCGACACGGAGATCGCCCGGGCGGGGCAGCTCGTGGGCATCCTGCAGGATGGTCCCGCCGCTTATCCGGAGGACGCGCCGCCTCGCGCGACCTTCGCCAGCCTCGTCGAGAAAGTCACGGTCGAGCAATCCGGCCCGGTGCGGGCGGTGGTGAAAATCGAGGGCGTCCACGAAGTGGCCGATTCCGGGCGCGAATGGCTGCCGTTCTCGGTCCGGCTTTATTTCTACACAGGCGAAACGGCGATCAGGCTCGTCCACACGATCATCTTCGACGGAGACCAGGAAAAGGACTTCGTGCGCGGCCTCGGCGTGCAGTTCGACGTGCCGTTGCGCGAGGAGGTTCGGAATCGTTATGTGCGCTTTGCCGGCGCGGATGGCGGCTTGTGGTCCGAGCCCTTGCAGCCCGGCGGGGGCAGCGTGGAACAGGAGACCGGCGAGCCGTTCACCGGCCGGCGGGATTTTACGCAGAACGCGGTCTGGGATGATTTCAAGCTGACGCAGCCCAACCCCGACGGGTTCACGATCGTCAAGCGCACCAACCCGAAGAGCACCTGGATCTTCTCCGCCGCCGGGCAGCGCGCGGCGGGCTTCGGCTATGTCGGCGACCTCCGAGGCGGCCTCGGCGTCAGCATCCGGAATTTCTGGCAATCCCATCCGGCCGGGCTCGAGGTGCGCCAGGCGGGCAGCCCGGCGGCCCGGTTGATCGCCTGGCTCTGGTCGCCGGACGGGCCGCAGATGGACATGCGCCATTACGATATCGTGGCGCACGGCCTGCTGACCTCGTACGAGGACGTGCAGCCCGGCATGAGCACGGCCCACGGCGTGGCGCGCACGAGCGAGTTGACGTTATATCCAACCGCCCGGACGCCCTCGCGCGAGGCCACGGTCGCGCTGGCGAAGTCCGGCATGCAGCGGGCCCTGCTGGCCGCGACGCCGGAATATATGCATTCCGCCGGCGTGTTCGGCGCATGGAGCGTGGTCGATCGCTCGACTCCGTTCAAGAAGGCGATCGAGGACGGGCTCGATTCCGTGCTGGAGTTCTATAAAGGACAGGTGGACGACCAGGACTGGTACGGGTTCTGGCACTACGGCGACTTCATGCACTCGTATTCGGCGCCGCGGCACAAATGGCATTACGACTGGGGCGGCCACGCCTGGGACAACACCGAGCTGGGGACGCCGCTGTGGCTCTGGCACAGTTTCCTCCGCACGGGCCGCGCCGATATATTCACGCTCGCGGAGGCGCTCACGCGCAACACGAGCGAAACCAATGTATATCACATCGGCGACATGGCCGGTCTCGGCTCGCGGCACAATGTGGTCAAGTGGGGCGATGGCGCGAAAGAGGCGCGCATCAGCCAGTCGGCGCACTGGCGGCCGTTTTATTATCTCACCACGGACGAGCGCACGGGCGACATCATGCGCGCGATGGTCCATTCGGATGTGGCCGCCGCCAGATACGATCCCATGCGGGTGGCCGCGCCGCAAATTCCGGGCGAGCCGCAGTTCGCCGCGCGCATCCGCATCGGCCCCGACTGGTTCGCGCTCGCCGGCAACTGGATGACCGAGTGGGAGCGCACGGGCGACGACCGCTGGCGCGACCGCATCCTCGCCGGCGTCGATTCGATCGTGGCCATGCCGTACTGGCTCGAGACCGGGCAGTTGCACGGGCTCAATCCTGATATACCCGGCGGTGGCATCGGCGAACTCAAGGGCGGCGGCGCCCAGATCGTCGGGCTCGATCTCGAGACGGGCAAACTGACTCCGATCCGCGACCCGGTGACCAAGGGCTCGGTGCCGGTGAGCTATAATCTCGCGACCATCATGGGTGGGGCCGAGGTGATGTTCGAGCTGGTGCCGTTGCTCGGGCGCGAAGACTTTGCCACCGCGTGGCTGCAATATTGCCGCATCGGCCAGGCTCCGGCGGAAGTGCTCACGCGGGATCGGGAAACGGGAAGCGAGGGCGCGGACGCGCAATATGTGTTGACCGGCCAGAGCGGGCCGCGACTGGCGGCGTACGCGTATGCGAAGACGAGGAACCCGGCCTTCGCCCGGAAGGCGATCGAAGGAATTCTCAACCAGGGCGGCGGGATCGCGCGGCCGCAAACGCTGCGCGGGCCCGACACGTTGAACGTCGTGGAGGAAGCGCTCGGTGTTTCCACAAACGAGGCGGCGCAGACAGGTTTGCAGACGATCCAGATTCTCGAGCTGTGCGCGGATCAATTGCCGCACGAGGCGCCCGCCCGGATCGGCCGCCCGCCGCGCTGACGCTTCCCGGCGGACGGGCACTGGCTGCGCCGTGATGAGGGCGGGCCAATGCCCGTCTTCGCCGGCGATCCGGCCTTCATCATATTTTCGGGAATCTACCGCTGGCGCGCGTAGGTCTGGAGGCCGGCTTGTTGCCAGGCTTCGATGCCGCCGCGATACCAGAGAACCTGCGTGTAACCCATGTGGATCGCCCGGAGCGCGGCGTTGTAGGACATCCAGCAATGCACGCTCTGGCAGTAGAAGACGAGGGCGTGATGCTTGTTTCCCTGCGTGACCTGTTCGAGATAGGCGCCGAAGTCGCGTTGGGTTTGATCCGTGAACGAGCCGGCCTGCGCCGCCGGCACGGCGTTTTGCGCGCCGGGCAGTCCCCGCTCGCCTCCGAGGACGTCGAAGACGGTGAACTTTCCCTGGTTTTGCTGGTAGAGCGCGTCGAGCGCCTCGGTGGTGATGACGAGCCCGCCCGGGATCCGGGTCGGGGTGGGGGCGTGCATCGCTCCTTCGTGCAGCTTGTTGGTCGGCGCGACGCCGAAGTCCTCCGCCTCGACGCGGGCCGCCTCGCGGAAACGCGGGTCCGCCGGCCCCGCGTCCTGTGCCTGGGCTCCTGGAGAGGCCGGCATGGACGGCGCCGGGGCGCCGGGGCCTGTGCCCGCCGGTTGCGGCGGTCGGGGCGCCGGGGCGGCCGGGCGCTGCCCGGGCGGGGCGTTTCTCCAGACGTCTTCCGCGAAGCTGTTTTGCGCCTGCGTGGACGCGGAGGGCAGGAGCAGAAGCGCGGCGATGGCGCCTCGTTTCCAGAGGATGGCGCGACTCATTTCGCGAGCTCCAGTTGCCGGCCGTCGATGCCGAGGTCGCGGTTCGGCTGGAAGCCGGCGTCGTCGGTGAGGATGAAGCTGCCGTCGTTCAGCCGCCACACGTTCTGGTAGGTGTTGGGTAGCTCGACACGCTCGTTCGCGCTGGAATCGACGTAGGTGTCCACGCCGCGGATCGTCTGGATGGTTTTCTCCTGGATCCGGTCCATGGATGCCTGGCGGTTTTCGTAGCCCTGCTGGTTTATCGCGGCGATCTCGCGGTTCGTCTGCATGCGGATGGCGTGGCGGTCGGCGGAGCCCTTGGCGGCGATTTGCCCCATCTTCCGGTTGTGCTCCGCCATGGCCGCGGACCACTGCGGGTCGGCTTTCATCGACCGGCGGACGGTTTCCGTGAGGCGGAAGTCCAGTTGCCCGTGCGGCGCGCGGGCGGCGAATCCCGGAAGGGTGCCGATGGTGAGAAACTCGCGGATTTCGCCCGGATAGACGCCCGGCATGTGGTTGAGGAGAAAGTAAACGGACATCGCCAGCGTCTCCCGCATCTCGCGTCCCTGCGACTGGTAGGCGATCAGCACTTCGCCGCCTTCGACCCAGTTGCGGAGTTCACCGTAAGCGGTGGTCTCGTTGTGATTGAGATGCTCGAGCGTTTTCGCGAACTCCGGCCGCTCGCGATAATCGAGGATGCGGGCGCCCGGCCGCTCGCGCTGCACGTACCAGGTGAGAAAGTCCTTTGCGTTCGTGATCGTGACGTTCGGGCAGGCCTGCTGCATGCCGGGGAGCGGGAGGTTGTGCCCCGACCAGGTTTCCTCGGGCAGGACTTGAAACGCGGTCAGGCCATCCGGCGCCGTGGCCGTCCATTCGAAACGCGTGCCGTTTTTGCCGCAGCCGGTGGTGTTGTTCTGCCACACCACGCCGCCGCTGGCGGACCAGCCGGCGGGGATGAAAAGCGTGACCGCCGTCATCGGCCGGCCGAATCCGTGGGAGTCGATGATCTGCGCGTTTTGCAGGCGATAGGCGCCATCGGGCAGCGGCTGGCGCAGTTCCGTGGCGCCGGTGGCGCGGCCGGAGTTCGCTTCGCCGGCGGCGCAGGCAAGCAACGACGCGACGGCGAAGGCTGGAAGGATGAGGCGGGGGCGACTGTTCATGAGCTTCGAGAATTTCGCGCGGGCGCGCACGCGGCCGAAGAAGATCGAAGGGGCCGGAGGCGGGCCGTTTCAGCAAGCCGCTGATGCCCGCACCGCGACGCCGGGTCAAGCCGCGCCGTATGTCCTCCTTCGAAGTCCTCGTGGCTGCCGGGATCGAAAGGCCGTCACGAAGTGCCCTGCGCAAGACCGGGTCGCCGGATGTTCCGCATCGTGCACGACCGCGCGCGCCCGGCGCGAAACGCGCAACGGGTCGCGCGCCTGCTTTCGCCGGGCGGATCGCGCCCTGCGCGCGGGCGTCGGGCTGTCGCTTGTTCCCCGGCGCGCTTCTTGTGGCGAAGTGGCATCGCGCATGCGGACTCTCGCTTTCGTACCTCATGCAGACTGCCGTTGCCCTGATCATTTTCAACCGGCCCCGCGCGGTGGCGCGTGTCCTCGATCGCATCGCCGCGGCCAGGCCGCCGAAGCTCTTCGTGATCGCCGATGGACCACGGGCGGGCCATCCGGACGATGTCGCGCTGTGCGCCGCCGCGCGCCGCGTGATCGAGCGCGTGGATTGGGATTGCGAGGTGACGCGCGATTTCTCCGACGTGAATCTCGGGTGCGGCGTCCGCCCTGCCACGGGCGTCGATCGCGTTTTCGCGCAGGTCGAGGAGGCGGTCATCCTCGAGGACGACTGCGTGCCGGATCCGGATTTCTTCGCCTACTGCGATGAACTGCTGGAGCGTTACCGGAGCGACGAGCGGATCATGATGGTGGGTGGAAACAACTACCTCCCGCATCCGGATTTCGAATACAGCTATACTTTTCACCGATTCTTGAACACGCACGGCTGGGCCACGTGGCGCCGCGCGTGGCGCAAGTATGATTTCCGCCTTTCCTCGTGGCCGGCCGCGCGCAAGGAGGGCCGGCTCGAGCGCGTGCTCGCCGATGCGCGTTTCAGCTCGTTCTGGCGGCAGATATTCGACCGGCTTTACGTGCGCGGCGGCACGCCGGACATTTGGGATTTTCAACTGCACTATGCGGTCATGAGGGCCGGGGGCTTCGGCATCGCGCCTTGTGTCAACCTCGTCTCGCACGCGCACGCCGGCGAGGAGTCCACCCATATGCCGCCGGACCACCGGCTGTTGAATCTGCCGACGGCGCCGATGCGTTTTCCCCTCGCGCATCCGCCGCGTGTGACGTGGGACATCGATTACGACCGCCGGGTTTTCGATCTCGTGTTTCTGGCGCCCGATCTTCCTCCGACGCCGATTCCGCAGCGGGTCCGGCGGACGGCGGCGGCGGCGATCCCGCTCGGCCTCAAGCGATGGATCTTCGATCAGCGGCACGATCGAGCGTGACCGATTCATCGCGGCTGTAGTGTGGCGATCTTCGGCGCGCGGGTGGAATCCGCCTTTCCGTCGGCGATAGGTGTTTTCATCCGTCGTCGATGGCTGTTTCCATCCGTCCATGGAAATCGACGGACGCCGGCTCCCCGCGTCGAGCGCGCTCGACACAGACTTGTGCATCGTGGGCGGCGGCGTCGCGGGCATCGCGCTCGCGCGCGAGTTCATCGGGCGGGACGTGAAGGTGCTCGTCCTCGAGAGCGGAGGACGCGCCCCGGACGCCGCCACGCAGGCCCTCGGGGCGGGGGAAGACATCGGGTTTCCCTATTTCCCGCTCGAGGAGGCGCGCGCGCGCTGCCTCGGCGGATCCAGCTTTCTCTGGCACGTGCCGATCGGCGGCGAGGGGCGCGGCGCGCGTATCCGCCCGTTGGATACGATCGATTTCGAGAGCCGGCCCTGGGTGCGCGACAGCGGCTGGCCGTTCGGCCGCCCGGAACTCGATCCCTGCTACGAGCGCGCCACGGACCTCTTCCGGGTGGGGCCGGCGACGTTCGATCTGGAAGCCTGGAGCGATCCGGCGATCCGGCCCTGCCTGCCCGTGCCCGCCACGGAGCTGGAAACGATCATCTACAAGTTTTGCGATCGCGACGTCTTTGCCGGCGAGCATTCACGCGAGCTGATCCAGGCCGGCAATATAACCTGCTGCCTGCATTCGACCGCGCTCGAGATCGAGACCACGGAAAACGGCGAAGAGGCGACGCGGCTGCGGGCCGGCACGCTGAGCGGCAATCGTTTCAGCGTGACGGCGCGGAAGTTCGTGCTCGCGGCGGGCGGGCTCGACGTGCCGCGGCTGCTCCTCCTTTCGAATCGCGCGCATCGGGACGGCATCGGCAATGCGCGCGGAAACGTCGGTCGTTTCTTCATGGAGCACCTCCATTTCTGGTCGGGCATCCTCGTGCCGGAGGGCGCGGATGCGTTCGAGCGCGCGCGGCTTTACCGCGGGATCGAGCGCGTCCGCGGCGTGCCGGTGATCGGGAAGCTCGCGCTCCCCGCGCGTGTCATGCGCGAGCGGCGCCTGCTCAACCAGAACATCCAGTTGATCCCGATGATGCTGCCGGACCCGTTCGAGTATCCGCGGATGTCGGAGGACGTGGCGGAGGCGTTGCATGCCGTGATCCATGCGCGCGGATTCTCCGGATTGGGCAGGCGCCTCTCGACGCTCGGCAGGCATGGGCCGGAGCTGGCGCGCGTCATGGCCAAGCGGTTGAGAAAAAAGCTCGGCGGCCTTCCGGAGCGGCCGGTCTTCATGCTGGCAAACATGGCCGAGCAGACGCCCAACGAGGACTCGCGCGTCTCGCTCGGAGACAGGCTCGACGCCTTCGGCCAGCGCGCGATCCGGCTCGACTGGCGCATCTCCGCGCAGGACATCCGCAGCATCCGCGAGACGCACGAATACCTCGACGAGGTGATGAGGCGCGCGGGCTTCGGCCGGGTGTTTCGCTCGCTCGAGCGCGACGAGCCGCCGCGGCAGGTTGCCCGCCGGCATCAGAACGAGAGCGCTCACGGCGGGTATCATCACATGGGCACGACGCGCATGCATACGGATCCCGCTCGTGGCGTGGTCGATCCCGATGGCCGCGTCCACGGCGTCGCGAACCTCTATATCGCCGGGCCCTCGGTGTTTCCCACCGGTGGCTACGCGAACCCCGCGCTCACGATCGCGGCGCTGTCGCTCCGCCTCGCCGACCACCTGCGCGCTTCGTTCCGGGAGTAGCGGGAAGGCGCCGGCACCGGAGTGGATTTCCCCGGCGCCCGACGGAGAAAAGCGCGGTGTGAAA
>CAZFCY010000183.1:0-9624 GCA_964517665.1 uncultured Opitutaceae bacterium
CCGAGTAGCCAAAATACTGCGCGAGTTTTCGAGCTTCAGCCAAGCGCTGGCTGTTCGATTGAACTTTCTGAGTCATCAGGTGGGTTAGAGCATCTAGCTCCACGGGACCCAATGTTCCACCCAGCCCGCGGTTCAAAGCACCGAGATACTGCCGGAATAGTTCCGGACGCTTCCACGGGATGTCAGGAGAAGTTCCCGCAAATAGATGCCCAAGCGGGGAATCAAATGCATTGCCAGATCCACCTGCGCCTTTGGTGTGCGAGTATGCGTCTCCAAGCGCATGGGCGATAAACCCTCGCTCCCAATCCTTGAGCGACGGATCCTGCAGCATCTTCACCAAACACTTCCTTCGCTTTAGGATTTCCTTGAAATCACCGCCGTGGAGGGAGTGCAGCATCTTCTGAATGTTCACGTCGAATCGCACGTTTCTCGCCCATCCTTGCATGGCCTGGTAATAGTACGGAGATGACTGCGACGGAAATTGCGTTGGCGGATTCACGAGGCGCATCCCAGCGGGAATCGCATCGTAGCGCTGGTCTTGATCAGGGTACTGCGTGTAGTAGGCCAGCCGGTACGCGTCGCGTGCACTCATGCCATTGAGAGAGGCAACGATGAACGCAGCGTAGAAGTGGCCATCCGGTTGGTAGAGCCCGAGAACATCGAAGCCTCCCACGGCGTCGTTGCCCACCATGCCGTACAGATTCGATCCACCGTTTTCCTCAACCGGGTCTCTGCTGAGCCACCTTCCCATGCTCGGGTGGTAATATCTGAATCCATAGCACACCAACCCAGTCTCCCCATCCGTGAACTTGGTGCTGAAGCGGAAGCTGGCGCTTTCCGCAAACTCGCCGGTGGCGCGGAGGGTTTCTCCGAAGGGGCTGTATTCGAAATCGGCGATGGGTGCGCTGGTGGCGGCATCCAGGTAGGCGGTCACGTTGCCGTTGCCGTCGTAGGCCGGGATCACGGAGGTGGTGGCGGTTTGTGTCAGGAGCAGGCCGCCGACTCCGCCGGCGCCTTGGAGCGAACCGGAGAGGTCGAGGCCCCAGAGATGGGAAGTCGAGAGTCGAAGGTCGAAGGTCGAAAGATCGAGCGCCAGCTCGCAGAGGAGGTTCCAGCCGTCGTAGAGGTAGCGGGTGTCGCGTTCCAAGGTCCAGACGCCGGCCGTGGAGTTCCAATCGTACACCCGCTTGGCGGTGCGGCGACCCCGGTGGTCGTGGATGAATTCGAGGCGCTGGCGCGGGATGCCTGCGGCGACCGCGGCGGGTTGGGTTTCCATCGCGACGAGGCGGTTTTCCGCGTTCCATGTGTAGTGCCAGCGCCAGTCGTCGGTCAGGTTGCCGTCGGCGTCGTGCGCATGGACTTCCGGCGTCGCGGATTGGTAGGCGATGCGTTGCTCGTCGAACTTCTGCTCGGGCGCGCCCGCGACGGTGCTGCGGATAGTCAGTTCGTGCGCTCCCGGTTCGGCCGCGGGATACGGGGTGAAGAAGTAGTCGTCGGGACCCGGCTTCTCCGTGCGCACGCTGGCGAGGTCGTTGACGCGGAGCGTAGCCTCATCGGGCGCCTGGCCGAGGACGTCCACCACACGCGGCGCGTCGCGCTGTTCATATTGGTTGAGCAGATTCGGCTGATAGGCGGCGGCCCGGCCGTTGGTGATTGTCGATAGACGGTTGCCGATATTGTCGAAGCGATAGCCGAACTCGTAGCCGGGAATCGCGCTCCCACTGGTCGTCTTTTTCGTTCCGAACGTCACCTGTCCCAGCTCGTCATAGCCGTAAACCCAGGACTCGCCGGTTTCCAACGTCGCCTGTTCGCGCTGGTTGGCTGCGTTGTAGCGATAGCCGAACGAGCGGAGTTCCTGGCCGGCGCCATCCACGGTCGTGCGACTGACGAGGCGGTTCATGCGGTCGAACAACGTAGTGGCCCGCGCGCGCGGCGTCGAGCCTTGGAACCATGTCGTCTCGCGAAGAAGTTGTGAATCCGGCTCGTAGGCGTAGGTCACGCGCGCGGCGCCGAACGCGACTGTCGCGAGCCGGCCGGTGTCGCGATCCTGCGTGTCGCGATAGCCGTAGGTCGCCTCGTAGGCCGAGCCGGCCGGGACTGAAACCGAAAGCGAGGCCAAACGCCCGAGGTCGTGGCCACGCTCGAGGGTCGCGCCGGCAAGCAGCCCGGCCGTGTGGGTTTCGCGCGCGAGCGCGTCTTCCGTATACATGTATTCGCACGCGCCCGCGGCATCGCTCTTGCCCTGTAGCCGGCCCTGGCGGTCGTAGGTGTAGGCGATGTCGGGAGTGTCGTCGGCGTAGTCGATGCCAGAAAGATCCCCGGTGAGCGGGTCGTAGATATAGGTCGTGAGCAGCCCGCGCGCCCACAAGCGCGTCTTCAGCCCGCCATCGGCCGTGTAAGTGTAGTCGACATGCGAGCCGTCCTGATAGGATTTGCTCGCAAGCGTTCCGCGACCGGGATGGTAGGTCCAGCGCGTCGTCGCGGAGCCCTCCGCTCCGGCAAAGTCCTGCCACGTGGTCATGGTCTCCAACCGGCCTTGCGCGTCATAGGTGTAGTCGACCGGATATTGCCGCGCGCCCCATTCCCGCCGCGTCTCGCCGGTGGGGTGGTGAGAGCGAAACTGCGTCGCGCCATCCGGCAATGTGATCGCGGTCACGCGATCCATGACATCATATCCGAAAATCGTGGTCTGCCGCGGCTGCGCGGCATCAGGCGCAGGGGAGGTGACGGTGTGGGGGCGATCGCCTGTATCAAAAGTCGTGGTCGTCTCGCCATTGCGCGCGTCGATCACCGCTTCGCGGCGGCCCCATTCATCATAACGAAAGCTTTGGCGCCCGAACGACTCCCCCTGCGCGTTCACCACAGATGCCTCCATGACAAATCCATCGACCGCCACCGACGCGCTCACGACGCCGTCGGGACCGCGCACGATCTGTCGCACCTCGCCCCCGCCGGAAAGTTCGACGAGCGATTCCGTCTCGCGGCTCCACGCGCGGGACCAGGTGGCGCGGTGCTCCACGCTTGCATCCGTCTCCGACACCACCACGGCAACATCGCTGTTCAGGGTCAGCCAGGCGCTGATCGTCGAACGACGCAAAACTCCGCGAGCCGCATCCTGCAAAACGGTCTCGCTCGCGCGCGTGATCCGGTCGATGCCGCCATAGTCGATCTCGCCATTGCCGTTGGCGTCGAGCGCCGTGTCCCGCAATCGCCCCTGTCCGTCGTAGGTGAACAGCGTCGCAATCCCTTCCGCCGTCCGCTGGCGCGCGAGTTGTCCGCGTTCATTATAGAAACTCAGGCTGGCATCCGTTCCCGCGCCTGAAAACGCAGGTTTCTCGACCTTATAGACCCGGCCCAACATGTCGGTATAGGTTCGCGTCCATTCCGTGCGTTCGCCCGCCGCGCCGAGTCGGATCTCCGTCGCGACCTGCGCGTGAAACGCGCGGCCGTCATGCGTGTCGGCCACGACTGCATACTCGTAAGCGATGGGATGCGCGGCCGTGCCGCCGACCGAAAGCAGCCGGCCGTCGCAATGATAAATTTCCACGCGTGTCGCAAGGTCCGGCCGGGTCGTCGTGCGCACGTTGCGCCCGGCGGCGTCCACCTCTTCCGCAAAAGCGGTCCGTCGATCCAGCAGGTCGCGCACCGCCATCAGCCGGCCGCCAGGCGTGTATTCGGATCGCGAGACGGCGCGCGCCTGCCCGCCACGGCTGCGCTGCCGCGTCTCGACCACCCGGCCGGCCGCGTCGTAAATGGAGATCGTGGTCAACCCGGCCTGCGTCGTGGACACGCGGCGCTTCAATGAATCATAGGCGTGAGTCTGCGCCATGCCCGTCCGGTCCTCGAACGACTCCAAGCCGCAACAACCATAAACGTATTGCTCGGCGGTTCCGTCGAGGTGAACCACGGTGAGCGGGCGGCCAAACGCGTCGAAGTCATCTTCGAAGGTCTCCGCGAGATCGAGCAGCAACTCGCTCTCGATGTCATAGACCGATACGCTCTGAACCGAGCCCTGCGGGTGAGTGATCGTGACCGTGCGCCGGCCGCGCACGATGCGCGCGCGGCCGGCATCGGGCTCGCCCGCCTCGCGGGTGGTTGTAAGCCGTCCATTTGCCCGCGCGTAACGGGTGAAGACCATCGTGCCATCAGGCTCGATCACCGAGTGCATCTTTCCGGCGTCCTCACCGTGAATGTATAGACGCGATTCCGTGCGCAGCGCATCAGGCGAATCCCACGCGGCGCCCGGCGTCGCGGCGCGCGCCTCGACGACCCGCAGCAGTTCGTGTCCGTCGATCGTGACTGCTTGTGAGAACTCGACGCGATGGGATCGGCCGACCTCGAGTCCAAGCGCGCGTTCGATATGGGTTTCCAGTTTTTCCGGCACGGCATCGCCGTCGACGTCCGGCAGCGTCGCGCGCTCTTCGATTGTCACACGACAAAGGCTCTCGGCGGCATCGGGCGCGGCGTCGCCAAAGGGGCGGATCGTGCGGACGCGAAGTCCGCTCACCGGATCATACTCGTAACGCACCCACGAGCCATCCGGATACTCGACCAGCCGCGCCTGGCCATACCCCGCGCGATCGACGCCCGGATCCGTGAAGTAGTGATAGCGCGTGATCCGATTCTCGCCGGAGGGATCCCCGGCCTTCTCGATCAGCTCGGCGTGGCGGCTGCGCAACGGCGACAAACGATCGTTCCACGGAAACACACGATAACGCAGTGTCGTCTCCGAGACCACGACGTCATCCGCTCCACGCACCGTCCGTGTTTCCGTCCATTCGTTTCCTTCGTCGCGGCGCACGACGCTTTCGCGCCGCAGGTCGGGTCCGCTGCCGGTGGCAAGCGTCCACGCGTTTCCAGCCGGATCGTATTCGTAAAGGGCAACACGGTCCGGCCCTCCGGGTTCGGAACGCGTGAATTGAAACCGGTTTAGATCACCCTCGAGGTGCGAGAACGTGAACGAACGGAACACTTCGGCGCCGGACATATCGATCACGCCTGTCGCGGCGTCCGGCGGCGGCAGGCCGGCCCGGCGGACGAAATCCAACCGATAACCGTCCTCATCGAGATCGACGACTTGAGCCATCCATGTCGGGGCGTGAAGCTGGCGGAGGGGGCGGCGCTGCAGCGTGAGCGAATCGGGATCGAGCGCGGCATCGAAATCGCCCGGCGCGAGGAACGAGGACCCGGAAACGAATCGAAACTCCGGAGAGGCTCCGATGACGGATTCGTAGTCCACGATGGAACGAACACGGGATGCCATATGGCGCGCCAGACCCGACGGCCGGCTGAGCCATGCAGACGGTCTTTCGGCGCGCAATACGAGCGAGCCGAGCGGACCGTCCGCATCGGCGCCGAGCGAGATCGTTATATCGACCGAGTTCAGTTTCGGCTCGGATTCGGGCGACTCGCATGAGCTCGCGCACGCGGCGCACCCGCAGGTGGCTTCGAGGGAATCGAGGTGGTGTTTCCAGTTTCCGTAAACGACGAGGTACGGCTCCACCTTCCAGCCCGCGAGCGTTGGAAGCATATCCTCATCCAGGCCCGCGACGGAGATGTCCTCCGGGGGTGGCGGCTCGAACACCGGCGAATCGAAGCGCGTGCCGTCGGACACTCGCGCGAGATGCTGAAAAGTTCCATCCAAAGCCACGGGATAATTCCCGAGCCCGAGCACCGGCCCGACATTCTCGCGGCGAATGTAGAAATCGACGGCATGCTCCGCCAGGCGGCTTTGCCATGGGCCACTGGAGCGATCGAGCGTGAAGTAACCGGAGGACGACGCGACCTGCACCGAAAACTGAACCGGCTCCTCGACGGCCCTGCGCGCGTCGATGAACAACGCGGGGGTCGCGCTGATCAGGTTCCCCGTCGATGCGCCGCGGTAAGCCTCGAGGGCGCGCCCGGCCACGCTTTGCAGCGACTCGAACGTCCCGCTCGGAGGCGAGATGGCGGAGCCGCCGCGCCGCGACACAAAGGTATGGTTGCCGCTGGCGTTGCCGTGATCGGCGTAGAGGATGAACGCGATATCGAGCAGGCGCAGGCAGGCGGCGATCTGCGCGAACTTCTCCTCGTAGTTTTCGGCCGTGATGCCCGCAAACGGCGAGTTCTGAGGCAGCGATCTTCGATAGAGCAGCGCGTTCGATCCCTCGCGCAGGAACACCATGTCGGCCACGGTTCCGTGAGCCGGAGCGCGGCGAAGATCGCCGTTCGACGGAGCGACAAGAAAGTTCGCCAGATACGGAAGCGCATACTCGTGGGCCTCTCCATCCCGGGTGTCGATATAAGTTCGCCCGGGGAGCACGCGAAACTCGGTCATCGCCTCGGCGAGAGCGCGAACCAGGGCCGCGGCGCTGGCGTCGTTTTCCAGATCCTCGCAATAGAAGGCGTCGTCGGGAAAAGACCCGGCCGGAATGCCCGCGGCATTTTGTGGCCAGACGACAGGCGCGCCGCTTTCCGACACGAGAAGATGGCGTTCCTGCCACGTGCGCATGGCGGCGGAAATCGCGATCGACGCGTGGTGGGGATCGTCGGGATTATCGGCCCGCAGCGGGGTGAGCGTGGCGATGCATGCGAATAGAATCGCGAAGGCGGACCGCCGCGTGCTCGCGGGGGTTTTGCATATGCCTTGGGAAAACGCGGGCAGGGACGCCCGCGTCCACTTTGTGATGATTTGTGCGAAGGACGGAGAAAGCAGTGACATGAGGCGCGGAGGTCAGGGGCGGGACAACGGGGTATAGAGGATGAGGGCGGCTCCCGGATCGGAGAACGGTCCGTCGGCGGGCGGCGACGCGTCGATCTGGTCGCCAACCACCACCCAGCGCCGCGAGGTCACGGCGTTTCCATCGCGCGTGATGGTGAGCGCCACCAGATGGATTCCCGCGGCGGCGTATTCGTGTTCGATCGAGGCGCCCATCCCGGTGGTTCCGTCGCCGAAGTCCCAACTCACGATATCGCCGTCGGCCGCGCCGCCCGCGGTGAACTGAACCCGCCGGGGAACCGTGCTCGAGGGCGAAGCCGATACGCCAGGAGTCACCCGCAGCTCCTCCGCCTGCACCTCGACCGTGAATGCCGCCTGCGCGGCGGCGCCGTGTCTATCGACGACGGTTACAATCGTCTGAAAGACGCCGGCGCGATCGAAGCGGTGCATGCCCGTGGCCGCCGCGGAGGAGTTTCCGTCTCCGAAGTCCCAGACGATGCCGGCGATCCCGTCGTCATCGTGGGAAGCGGAGGCATCGAATGATATGGTCAGCGGAGATGTCCCGGCGGCGGGCTGCACGCCGGCCACGACGGTGGGCGGGCTCGGCGGCGGATGAATGCGAACCAGCCTGGTCGTCGAATCCTCCGTGCCGCGCTCGTCGCGCACGGTCAGGCGAACGGCATAAACTCCCGCGGCGTTATATACATGCGAAACCTCCGCGCCGGTGGCGACGGCGCCATCGCCGAAATCCCATTCAAACGCCGCGATCGCGGCTCCGGCCGAAGAGGAAGGAGACGCATCGAAAGCAAGCATGGCCGGCGCCGTGTGGGGCCGGGCGCCGTCGATGTGGAAATCGGCCGAAGGCGCCGCGTCAACCGGAACCCAGCGGGCGGCATCCGCGCACACGACCTGTGCCTCGCGTTCGCGCGCATAGTCGATCCAGCCGCTCGATCCGGCCGCGAACCGAAATGTTCCGAGCAGTTGCCACTCGCCCGCGCCGAGAGCGTGGTTGAGCAGGATCTGTGATTCGCCGCCTGCGTGAGCCACGCGCACGCGCAATGGAGGATCGATCGCCGCCACGGGATGGCGCAGCCAAACCTGATATAATCCCGCCTGGGGAAGCGAGGGCTGGAAGCGCGCCCCGGCTCCGATCCCAGCCGCTTCGAGGAAATCAGGGCCGTGAATGAGCGGACGGATTTGCGGGTCGGCTCCAGCCTGCCGCTCGATCCACGCGCCCGTGGAGGAGAAGCCGGGATCGCGATTGTCCAGCACCAGTGGCGGTTGCGTCGAGGCGCCGGCGAGAATCGCCTCGACCGGCAGGGTGAACGAGTCGGACAAACCGCGCGCATCGGTGACGGTGAGCGTTATATCGTAAATGCCCGGGGCATTAAACACGAACGAGGCATTCGGTCCGTCCGCGATGAACTCGCCTCCCCTGCCCCAGGGTTCGTCGCGCAGCGTGGTCGTCCATCGATAGCGCGCGATCGCCTCGTCATCCGTCGAGAAGGAGCCGTCGCATTCGACCACGAACGGCGCGCGGCCGCGCCCGGCGTCGACGTGAAAGCGCGCGACCGGGGGCGCGTTGTTCTCCGGCGCCGGCGGAACGACGACCGTGACACTGTGCGTATGATGCGCCAGTTGCGCGTCGAGCACGGTCAATGTCACAGGATGGCTTCCCGGCGTCTTATAACGATGCACGGGCGCCGAGCCGCGGCTGGTGGCTCCATCGCCGAACGTCCAGAACCACGCCACGATCGACCCATCGGGATCACTCGATGCCGACCCGTCGAACGCGACCGTTCCATCCGCGCGCGTTTGCGAAGTGAACGACGCCACCGGCGCGCTGTTGCCCGCGCTGTCGGGAACCGGATAAAGCTTTACGGCATCCGCGAGAACCATGTCGCCTTCGGTGGAATGGCCGATGGTCAGCGCGCCCGCCGCGCCCGCGTTGAAACGGTGGACGCCGACGAATCTCCAGTGGCCGCCGATCCGCTGATCGAGCAGATACCCGGCGGCTCCGTCGGCGTCCTCCACCGTGACCGCCGCCGCGGCTGTCACCGGACGATCGAACGCGTTTGGCAGGCCGGCCAGTGATCCGGTCAGCTCCAGTGAACTCGCGCCGAAGCTGTGACGCGGCCAGCGGACAAAGACGAGATGATCGCCGCTCGCGGAAACACTCAGCTCGAATCGCGCCCGGTCCTCCAGATCGTTTCGATACATGAGCCGCGCGCCGTTGCCGATCATGTCGCGCTGTTCCATCTCGCGATAAAAGATCGTGGCCTCCGAAGGAATCCGCAGGACGCGCCGCGCCTCTCCCACTCCGCCCGGAAAATAGTGGCCGAAGGTGAAGAAGTTTTTCGCTGTCGAGATGTGCCACGCGTCGCTGGCGACAAACGCGGGGGATTCGTCGTCGATCACGATTCCGGCGCCGGCGACAAGCTCCTCGAGCGGATCGATAAACACCACGCGGGTGAAGGTCGAGGCAGTCTGGCCCAGTTCATCATAAACGCGCAACCCGACCTCGACGCCATCATCGCTGAAACCGCCGCGCGTCGGATTAAAATCGTCGATCTCGAGAGACAGGACCGGCTGGTCGGAAATGATGGAGCCCAGATAATCGACAATGGTTCCGTCCCGGGGGTCCAGGGTGCGCGACACCCGCCAGTTATATCCTGCAATCGCTCCGCGGCCGGCGCGCGAACCTGTGGCGTCGAACGTGGCTCGAAAGGGCAGGCTGGCCGAATGAACGTCCATGTCGATCACCGGCGCCGGGGCGGGAATCGGAGCATGCGCCCGCGTCGCGGCGAGCCAGGCGGGTCCGATGCTCTGGTCGGCCGGGAGAGCTTCCTTGTCGATCGCGATCGCCAGTTGATCGATCCAAAGACGGCCCTGCCCCCGGCGGATCTGGATGGTGTGGTCGCCCGCTT
>CAZFCY010000184.1:0-9537 GCA_964517665.1 uncultured Opitutaceae bacterium
CCTCAGCAACTCTTCGGCCGAACACAACTGGCAGACGGCCTACAGGAACGCGATCCAGGGCGGTGTCATTCACCATCGTTCTCATTCTCGTTCTCGTTCTCCATTTCGAGAAGAGAACGAGAATGACACCGCCCTGACGCGATCCGCGGCCCGCCACGATTGCTTTGCGCTTGGCGGTGGCGGCGTGTTTCCTCGGTCGAACATGCGTCGCGCCCGCTCGAAAGAAACTTCCGGAAGTGCCCGGCCTCCCCGTGAGCGATCCGCGTCCTTGCGGCGGCCGACGTCCGCGCTGGAAGCCGCGGCGCAAGTCATCCGGCGCGTGGAGGCGACGGGCGAGCCGGCGGATCGGGCGGCGCGCGATCTCCTGCGCAAGCTGCGCGTCTCCGGCCGCGAGGGAGGCGACACCGCGCGCGCCGTCTTTGCCTGGTTTCGCTGGCGCGGCCTGCTCGAGCGCTTCGCGCCCGACGAGCGCGGGATCGCCCGCGCGCTCGAACTCGAGGGGCGGTTCATGCGCAACCCCGCGCGCTTCGAGGCGGCCGTGCTGGCCGCGAAGGCGGTTCCCGCGTGGGCGCGCGAGGAGATGGATGTATCCATCGATTGGATACGAAGCCTGCAGGCCGCGCCGCCTTTGTGGCTGCGGGCGCGCCGCGGCGGCGCGCCCGAACTCCAGTCCCGCCTGCCGGGCGCGGAAGCGGCGGGGCGCGCGGCGCTGCCGGAGGCCGTGAAATACTCCGGGCAGGCCGACCTGTATCGAACTCCCGCATACGGCGCCGGGCTTTTCGAGATCCAGGACATCGCGTCGCAAGCCGTCGGCCGCGTCTGCGCGCCGGCTCCAGGCGCGACGTGGTGGGACGCCTGCGCGGGCGAGGGCGGCAAGACGCTGCACCTCGCCGACCTGATGGAAAACCGCGGGCTCATCTGGGCGACCGACCGCTCGGCGCGGCGGCTGGAGACATTGAAACGACGCGCGGCGCGCGCGGGCGTTTTCAACTACCGCGCCGCCTTGTGGAACGACCTCGCGAAGCCGCCGACGCGGACGCGGTTCGACGGCGCCCTGGTCGACGCGCCCTGCTCCGGCCTCGGCACCTGGGCGCGCAACCCGCACGCGCGATGGACGACGACCCTCGACGACGCGCGCGAGCTGGCGGGAATCCAGTCGCGATTGCTCGCCACCGTCTCGGGTTCGATCAAACCGGGCGGGCGGTTGATCTACGCGGTATGCACGCTCACGCGCTCGGAGACGACGGGCGTGGCGGATGTGTTCGAAAAACAGGCCGAGGGCTTCGAGCCGGCCGCGTTTCAGAATCCGTTCGAGCCCGGGGCGGCGGCGTCTGCGCGCCAGTTCTGGTGGCCGCAGGACACGGGCGGCAACGGCATGTTTGTCGCCGCGTGGCGAAGGGTTTCCATTTGACCGCGCGCGGGGCGGATCGAGAATTGCCGCGCGCCGCCGGCCCCGGAGCGCGCGCACGCGGGCCGGGGCGGCGCGACGTTTGAATCCATTGACCAACCCTTCCGAGACGCGAAGCACGGCCGTGCGCATTCTCCTGCTCACGCACGATGACGCGGAGGCGCAGTTGGTGGGGCGGCGGCTCAGCGTGGATGCCTTTCCGGCGCAGCTCGAGCGGGTGTTCAGCCTCGGCGCGTTTGCCACCGCCTGCGCGGCCGGCTCGTTCGAGGTGATCGTGATCGACGCCGATCTTCCGGACACCGGGGCGTGGCGCGCGCTGAAGACGGCGCGGCGGCAATGCTCGGGCGTGCCGATCATCCTGCTCTCGTCCTCGGCGGGAAGCGAACTCGCGGCGGAGATCTGCAAGCACGGAGCCACGGACCTCGTCGCCAAGGACCAGCCGGCGGAACTCGTTTCGACCATCGGCCGCCTGGCGGGCAGGAAACCGGCGGCCCCATCGGAAGCGCCGCCGCCGTTGGGGCGTGTCGATGACGTGGGTGCGATCCACCGGCTGATTGCGGATCAGACGCAGGACATCATCTGCCTGCACGCGCCGGATCGGTTGATCCAATACGCGACCCCTTCGGTGCGGCGGTTGCTCGGCTATCGCCAGGAGGAGTGGCTTGGCCACCGCCTCAGCGACTTCGTCCAGGGAGGCGACGCCGAGGCATTGCGGACCGCGCTCGACGCGGCCGCGACCGCGCCGGGGCCGGCGCGCCTCGTCGTCGGGAAATACCGGCACAAGGACGGCGGCGAGGTCTGGATGGAAACGAAGCTGCAGGCGATCCTCGACGAAAGCGGGGAAGTCGCGCGGATCATGAGCGTCTCGCGCGATTGTTCGGAGCGAAAGCGCGTCGAGCAATCCCTGCGGCGCGGCGAGCAGCTCTTCGAGGGCATCGCGGAGGCGAACCGCCTGTTGCTCACGGCCAGGCGCGTGATGGAGTCGATGCCGTCCCTCTTGCGCGTGCTGGGCGAGGCGGCCGGGGCCGATCGCGTCATCCTCTGCCAGCTTCGCGCCCACTCGATCTCCGGCCGGCCCGTCTGCTCGCTTTGCGCCGAGTGGGCGCGCGAGGCGAAACACTCGCTCCTCGGGCGATCCGAGCTGGTGGAGACCGCCGTGCCGGATGCGAACGCCGCCGACGAGATCGCGGCCGGCCGCCTGCCTCCGGGTTTGCGCGGAATCTTCGAGCGCTCCGGGCTGAAGAAGCTGCTCCAGTTCGCCGTGCCCGTGCATGGGCGCGCGTGGGGCGCGATCGGTTTCGATCACGACAGCGGGGAAGACCGGTGGTCGCCGGCGGTGAGGTCCGCGCTCGGCATCGTCGCCTTCAACATCGGCCAGGCGGTCGAGCGGGAGGGCAACCTCGCCGCGCTCGCCGACAGCCAGCGGCGTTACGAGGCGCTGCTCGCGGGCTTGAGCGAGGCGGTGTTTCAAGTCGACCTGGAAGCGCGCTGGAGATTTCTCAACCCGACGTGGGAGGAACTGACCGGCTTCCGCGTCGACGAGTCGATCGGCCGGCGTTTCTCCAGCTACGTCGCCCCGGACGAGGCCGCGGCCGTGCTCGAGGGATTCGGCCGCCTCGTGTCCGGGCGGGATGAGCGGATCGAAAACGAAATCCGCTTCCTGCACCGCCTCGGGAGCGAGATCTGGCTGCGCGTCACGGCGCAACCGCAGCACGACGAGGAGGGGCGCATCATCGGCATCTCCGGCACGCTCATCGACGTCACGCAGCGGCGGCTGGCGATGGAGGCGATGCGCGCGAGCGAGCGCAAGTTCACCGCGGTCTTCGAGGCCTCCTCGGACGCGCTGTTTCTTTTCGACAACGCGACGAATCTCATCGTCGAGTGCAACCCGCGCGCGGTCGAGATGTTCGAATGCGACAACGCGACCGAGCTGATCGGCACGAACGGCGTGTCGTTGCAGCGGCAGCCGTTTCCGCCCGAGCAGCAGGAGCAGGCCCGCGAGCGCCTCGACCGCGGCGAGGTGTGGAGCGACGAGATGCAATACACCACGCGCCGCGGCCGTGTTTTCTGGGGATTGTTTTCACTCGTGCGGATGACGCCCGAGAGTCTCGGCACGACACTCGTCCGCGTGACCGACATCACGGAGTTGAAGGACTCCGAGGAACGCCTGCGCGCCTCGCTCGGCGAGAAGGAGGTCCTGCTCAAGGAGGTTTACCACCGGGTGAAGAACAACCTGCAGATCATCTCCGCGCTCCTGCGCATGCAGAGCCGCCGCGTGAAGGACCGGGTCGCGATGGAGGCGCTGGAGAACTCGATCAGCCGCGTCATGGCCATGTCGATGGTGCACGAGAAGCTCTACCTCGCGCAGAACCTCGTCTCGATCGACTTCCTTTCCTTTGCGCAAAGCCTCGTCGGTTTTCTCAACCAGCTCACGATCGGCAGCCAGGCCGGCGTCACCATCACGGTCGATGGCGACCCGCTCGCGCTCTCGATCGACCAGGCCATTCCGCTCGGCCTGATCCTGAACGAACTCGTCACCAACTCGCTCAAATACGCCTTCCCCGACGGCCGGGGCGGGCGCGTCTCGATCGCGATCAGCTCGCACGCGCCCGGCGCGGCCCGCGTCGCGGTGGCCGACGATGGCGTCGGCCTCGGCAAGGAGGTGAACATCGACGAGTCGGCCGGGCTCGGGTTCCGCATCGTGCGCATGCTCGTCGAGCAGCTTCACGGCGAACTCGAGCTGGAGTCGCGCGGCGGCCTCAAGGTCGCGGTGCGCGTGCCGCCCCCGATGTTCCGGAGCCAGGAACCGGGGGTGTGACGGGGGAACGGGAGTGAGGGACTGTTTCAAATTTGTCCGCGGCCCGTGGTTGCCCCTTGCTCCCTTGTTCCCTCATTCCCTTTCAGCATGAACGAGCCCCGGCGCAGCGCGGTGGAGATGTGGGAGCACGGCTGGGATGAGGCCGGGCTGGTGGAGTTTGCCGCCGGTCTGCGGCGCCAGCTCGGCCACAACGCGGTGACCTTCGGCCTCGTCTTTGCCACGCCGGATTTCTTCGCGCGCGCGAAGGAGATGCTCGAGCTTGTGCGGGTCCACGCGCAGATCCCCGTGCTCGTGGGCTGCTCATCGAGCGGCCTGGTCGTGAACGGCCGCGAGGTGGAACAGGCGACCGGCCTCGTCCTCGGATTGTTTTCGCTGCCCGGCGCGACGGCGCGGGCGGTCGTCTTCAGCCCGGTGGGCGACGCCGGATCCAAGGCCCGCGCGGCGATCGGCGGGGGCGCGGCGATCGACGGCTGGCTGGCGTTCGCGGAGCCGTTTCAGACCGACACCGAGGAGTGGATGCAATCCTGGCAGGCCGCGTTTCCGGATCTGCCGATCTACGGCGGGCTCGCCATGGGCCCCCCCGGCGAGGCGGTCGCGCAGGTGTATTGCGACGGCGAGGTGATCGAGGCCGGCGGCGTCGCCCTCGCCGTATCCGGAATCCGGATACTCGGAGCCGTCGCCCAGGGATGCACCCCGGTGGGCGAGACCTGGACGATCACGCGCGCCGATGGGAACATCATCCACCGCATCGGAAACCGCCCGGCCGTCTCCGTCCTGGAGGAAACCTTCGGCGAACTCGACGAGGAGCGCCGCCGCCGCAGCCGCGGAAGTTTCTTCGCGGGCCTGGCCGTCGACGAATACGTGGAAAGCCACGGGCGCGGGGACTTTCTCGTCCGCAACCTCATCGGCGCCGATCCCGACAGCGGCGCGCTCGCGGTCGCCGCCTCGCCGCGCCAGGGACAGACGATGCAGTTCCAGATGCGCGACGCGGCGGCGGCGGACGAGGACATCCGCCGCGTGCTCGGCCGCCTGCGCGACGAGATCGGTCGTTCCCGCGTGCTCGGCGGATGCCTGGCGGTGTGCGTCGGCCGCGGCGAGGGGCTGTTCGGCGAGCGCGACCACGATGCCGCGCTCGTGCGCCAGATCGTCGGCCCGGTCGGGATCGCGGGCTTCTTCTGCCACGGCGAATTCGGCCCGGTCGGCCGGCGCAGCTTCGTCCACGGCTACACCGCCTCGCTCCTGCTTTTCGTCGCCGGGGAGAAAGCCGCCGAGGACGAGTTGTAGGGGAACCGCCCGCGCCATCGTCTCCCGCGGGCGAAGGGTCCGGGAGTGGCATATCCCTGCCCTCTCCAGTCACCGGCGCCTCCGCCGCCATCGTCGAACACGGCTGACGCCGCGCCCCTGCGAATCACGACCATCGATCGGGCCATGGCCGCAAAATGGCGCAGATGGCGGGGCTTGTTTTTGCGCTTCTTGCGCCTCTTTGCGGCCACCATCCAATTCTCAACAAGGTAGAATCGGTTCACCCCGGCGCCATGAAAGCGCGGGTGGCCGACGTCCGGATCAGGTTCTCGTAACCTTGCCTCGAATGACGGTGTATGTGTGTGAATGAGCGCGCTTTTTGTTCTTCCCGCCCCATGACCTTGCCCTCGAGTGCGACTGAAGCTCCGCCCATTCGAACCGCTTCGCTGCTGCAGGCGCGCGACCTGTGCAAACGCTTCGGAGAAATCCAGGCTGTCGACCGCGTCTCGTTCGCGGTCGGCGCGGGCGAGATCTACGGGCTGCTCGGGCCGAACGGCGCGGGCAAAACGACCACCATTTCGCTCGTGTGCGGGCTGCTGCGGCCAGACTCCGGTGGCGTGTCGCTGCAAGGCGTGGATTTCTGGAGCGATCCTCGAGCGGCGCGGCGCGCGATGGGCGTGGTGCCGCAGGAGCTCGCCGTTTACGAGGATCTCTCGGGGCGCGAGAACCTCGAATTCTGGGGCCGCGTCGCAGGCTCGAGTCGTCGCGACGCGCGCGCGCGCGCCGGCGAACTGCTCGAGGCGCTCGCGCTGACCGACCGCGCGAAGCATCCGGTGAAGCAATACTCCGGCGGCATGAAGCGCCGCATCAATCTCGGTTGCGCGCTCATGCACCGGCCGAAGTTGTTGCTGCTCGACGAGCCGACGGTCGGCATCGATCCGCAGGCGCGCGTGAACATCCTCGAATTCATCCGCGCGCTCGCGGCGGACGGCGTGGGCATTTTATATACCACGCATTATCTCGAGGAGGCGGAGTCGCTCTGCGCGCGCATCGGCATCATCGATCATGGCCGGCTGCATGCCGAGGGCACTCTGGAGGAGCTGCGGCGGCGCACCGGCGAGGGTGAACTGTTCGTGCTCGAAGGTCGGTTCGCAGGCGCGCGACCGGCCGAGTGGCCCGGATTTTCCGAACGCTTCCGCATCATACAGCAAACCGAACAACTGCTCACCGTGGCGCCGACAGACCAGCGCGATCCGGCGGACGCATTGAAGGAGCTGCTCGGCCTTCCCCTGCAGGTGCAAAACGTAACCATAAAGAAGCCCAGCCTCAACGACACCTTCCTCGCGCTCACGGGCCGCGCGCTGCGGGAGTGACGCACATGCTGCGCGCGCTTCTCATCAAGGATCTGCGTCGCGTCCGGCGGAATCCCATTCCGTGGCTCGTCTCGCTGCTGGTGCCATTCATCATCACCGCGCTGATCGGCTGGATCTTTGCCCCGCGTGGCGGCGAGCGTAGTGCTGGATTGGGCACAATTCGAATCGCCATCGTCGATGAGGACGACACGGCGTTGACCGAGTTCCTGCGCGGCTCGCTTGAGCAAATGCGCGCGGGAGGCAATGCGGGGAAGCAGCCGCCGTTCGACCTGCGCGCCGAGTTTCTGACTCGCGAGCAGGCCGGCCTGCGGATCCGCGAGGACGAGATCGCCGCCGCCGTCGTCATTCCGGCGGGTTTCACCGATGGCTATCTCGATGCGCAGGGGCCGGTGACGCTGCGGCTGATCAAGAATCCCGCGCGCGGCATTCACCCGCGCATCGTGGAGGAAATGCTCGGGGTTCTCGTCACCGGCCTGAATGCGTTTCGCGAACTCGCCGGGGAACAGCTCGCGGACGTGCGCGCGATCGTCGAGGACAACGACGACGATGCGCTGACCAAGCTCGCGCTGGCCGGCGGTCTAATGGTGGAAGCGCGACGCCGGCTCGATCCCGTTCGCGACTACATCGCGCCGCCGCTGGTCACGTTCTCGGAAAAGACGCGCCAGGACCCCGCGGCCGAGACCGCGACGCAGCCGGGTTTCAACATCTTCGGCTTCGTCCTCGCGGGCATGGCTGCGATGTTCCTGCTCTACCTCGCCGACAACGCCATGCGCGACCTCTACCGCGAGTCGCGGCTGCACACGCTCGAGCGCTTCAAGACATTGCGCGAGGGCTTGCTGGTTTTCATCGCGAGCAAGGTGATCTTCGCGATCGTCATGGTGTTGCTCGGCGCCGCCATCCTGCTCGGGCTCGGCGGACTGATCTTCAGCATCGAATGGCGCGCGCCGGGTCCGACGCTCGCGATGGTGTTCGCCTACGCCTTTTGCGCGGCCGGGCTTCTCGGGTTGTTTGCCGCGCTGGCCGGGAAGGAACGGCGCGCGGATACGCTGGGAAACCTCGGCATCATGGCGATGGCGCTGGTTGGCGGTTGCATGTTTCCGCCTGAGCAGTTCCCGGCGGTGATGCGCGAATACCTCACGCCGCTCATGCCGCCGGGATGGTTCGCCACGGCGCTGCGCGCGCTGCAGCAGGATGGGAACGCGAGCGTCTGGATCCCGGCCGTGGTGAAGTTCGCGCTCGTCGGCCTGGTCGCGATGCTGATCGCGACGGCGCTCTTCCGGCGGCGCATGGAGAAGGGGTTGAAGGCATGAACACGCTGCGGAACATTCTCGTCCTCGGGCATCACGATGCGCGTGTCTTCCTTCGCGATCGCAGTTCGTACGTCTGGCTGTTTCTCGTGCCAATGGCCTTCGTTTACTTCATGTCGTTCGCCGCGCGCGGACCAGGCGGGCCGGCCGACGCCCGACCGGCGCTCGTGCTCGACGATCGCGACGCCGGGTTCATGGGCCGCGTCTTCGCGAGCGAACTCGGCGAACAGGGACTCTCCATTCGCAAGCCGGAAGAGGCGGGCGATGCGCGCCGCGGCATCATCGTGCCGGCCGATTTCACCGAGCGCGTGCTGGCGCGGCAACGGGTGGAACTGGAGTTCTTTACCCTCGAGGGTTCCGATACAGGGATGGCGCAGATCGCCGGTATCCGGCTTCTCCGCACGCTCACGGCGCTCAATGTCCACCTCGCGCGTTTTGCCATCGAACATCCGGGCGAGCCGCCGACCGGGGAAGGCCTGCGCGCGCTCATGGCGGAACCGCAGGCTGTCGCTCTCGAAACAAGTCATGGTGGACGAAAGCCGCGGCCGGTCGGGTTCGCCTTTTCGCTGCCGGGAAACCTCGTGGGTTATCTATTCCTCAACCTGCTCATCTTCGGCGGCGCGTCCGTGGCCGAGCAGCGGCGCAATGGCGTGCTTCGACGCGTGGCCGTGAGCGGCCTTACGCGGCTGGAGCTGCTCTTTGGAAAGATCTATGGGCTGATCCTGCTCGGCGGAGTGCAGGTGGCGTTCTTTCTTCTCGTCGGGCAGTTTGCGCTCGGTCTCGATCTGGCGCACGCGCTGCCGGGAATCCTCCTCACCATGCTCATCTTCGCGTGGGTCGCGGCGTCCTTCGGCGTGTTGATCGGCTTCCTCGTGCGCTCGGAAGACAAGGTCATCGGCCTGTGCCTGGCAGTGGCCCTGCCCATGGCGGCGCTGGGCGGGTGCTGGTGGCCGCTCGAGGTGGCGCCGGACTTCGCGCGCATGGTCGCGAAGTTTGTTCCGACCGGCTGGGCGCTGGCGGCGATGCACCAGTTCATCACCTTCGGCGCGGACATCGCAAGCGCGGCCCCGGCGCTCGGCGTCCTCGGAATCTTCGGAATCGCCGCCAACCTTGCCGCCGCGCGTTTCTTTCGCGTGTAAAGCAGGCCGGCGCCCGGGGTGGAGCTTCCGCGATCGCAGGCGCAGGAGCCGGCGGGACAGGGCTGGCAGAAAACGGAGTGACCGGGAGGACGAAGCCGTTCCCCTCGATCATTCTCGTTCTCATTCTCGTAATCGTTCTCGTTCTCTTCCTCTCTCTCTCTCTTCCTCTTCCGCGCGGGGAGATGGGAGAACGATTACGATTACGAGAATGAGAATGATTCCGAACAGCTCTCCACTCGAGCCGCTCGAC
>CAZFCY010000185.1:0-9449 GCA_964517665.1 uncultured Opitutaceae bacterium
GCAAAGCCGAGGAATTCCTCGACGTCCTCCGCGCCAAGCTCGACGCCTGCCGCGGGCTCTTTCACGGCTTCGACTACTCGGCCTACGAGACAAATCCGACGCCGCTGCTCGTGCCCGCGGCGAATTGGATTCTCGATGTCGAACGCCTGCCTGACGGCAAGAAGCGTTTCCTCGATCTCGTCACGGCCATCACCCGCGCCTTCGCGCTCTGCGGCACGCTGGACGAAGCGGAGGAGTTGCGCACCGAGATCGCCTTTTTCAGCGCGGTGAAGGCCGCCATTGTTAAATACACCACGGTGGACCGAAAGCTCGCCGAGGCCGAGAAACACTCCGCCCTGCGACGCATCCTCGACAACGCCGTCGTCTCCGAAGGCGTGGCCGACATCTTCGCCCTCGCCGGCATCAACAAGCCGAATATCGGCCTGCTCTCGGACGAATTCCTCGAGGATGTCCGCAACATGCCACAAAAGAACCTCGCGGTGGAGTTGCTGGAGAAACTCCTGCGCGACGAGATCAAAGCGCACACCCGGACAAACGTCGTGCTGCATAAGAAATTCGGCGATCGTTTGCTCGATTCGCTCCGCAAGTATCACAATCGGGCCATCGAAACCGCGCAGGTGGTCGAGGAGCTCCTCGCGATGGCCGAGGACTTCAAGCAGGCCCTCGATCGCAACGAGGAACTCGGCCTGAATCCGGACGAGATCGCCTTCTACGACGCGCTGGCCGAGCGGCCCGAAGTGCTCATGACGATGGGCGACCAAACGCTCAAACAGCTCGCCTCGGAACTTACCGAACAGCTCCGCAACAGCACCACGGTGGATTGGCAGGTGCGCGACAGCGTCCGCGCCAGTATGCGCATCCTCATCAAGCGCCTGCTCAAGAAATACAAATACCCGCCCGAGGGCCAGGACGAGGCGGTCGCCCGCGTCCTCGAACAAGCCGAAGCCCTCGCGGACGCGTGGACGAAGTGAAGCGCGGCAAACGCGAAGAACAGCGACCGCCAGGGCGTTGACCTGGCTGGCGTGAAGCGTGGGACGGTCGGCGGTGAACCGTGCTCCCCGGCAAAAGACCGGACCGGACGGAGCCGGTCCCTCCATTTATAGACGGGCGCCGGCTGGTTCTGCCGGCATCATGCCTTCAATTGCGCGGAGAACGTTCATCCTGCTCGCGCAGAGCGCCTTGGTTGCGCCCCGGAGAACGCCGCTTGCTCGCGGAGCGGGGGCTTGTCAGGTTGGCAGGCCATGTCCTGGGAACAATTCATCGCTCGCACGTATGTTTTTCCGGAGGTCGATCTGGGCGTCGATCTGAGCCGCCTCGCGCTCACCGACGCGTTTCTCGCCTCCATGCAGCCCGCGCTGGAGAAGGCGTTCGCGGCCATGGCCGAACTCGAGCAGGGCGCGATCGCGAATCCCGATGAGAAGCGGATGGTCGGCCACTACTGGCTGCGCGCGCCAAAGCTCGCGCCTTCCGCCGAGCTGACGAGGGAGATCGAGGACACGCTCGCGCAGGTGAAGGAAACGGCGGCGGCGGTCCATGCCGGGAGGATCGCCGGCAGCGCCGGTCGTTTCGAAAATCTTCTCGTCATCGGCATCGGCGGATCGGCGCTCGGTCCGCAATTCGTGGCGAACGCGCTCGGTCATCCGAAGACCGACCGGATGAAGGTGTTCTTTTTCGACAACACCGATCCCGACGGCATCGACGCCACCCTCGCGGCGCTCGATGGCGCGCTCGGCCGCACGCTCGCGATCGTGATCTCGAAATCCGGCGGCACGCCGGAGACGCGCAACGGCATGCTCGAAGCCAAGACCGCCTACGAGGCCGCGGGGCTCGACTTCGCGAAACACGCGATCGCCGTCACCGGCCTCGGCAGCGCGCTCGACAAGGTCGCGGTCGCCGAAGGCTGGCTGGCGCGTTTCCCGATGTGGGACTGGGTCGGCGGGCGCACGAGCGAGACGGCCGTGGTGGGCCTGTTGCCCGCGGCGCTTCAAGGGCTGGATATCGATGGATTGCTCGACGGCGCGGCGGCGATGGACGAGGCGACACGCCGGCCCGAGCGCGACCGCAATCCCGCGGCGCTGCTTGCGCTCGCCTGGCATCAGGCGACGGATGGGCGCGGCGCGAAGGACATGGTCATCCTGCCCTACAAGGATCGGCTGATGCTCCTCTCGCGTTATCTTCAGCAGCTCGTCATGGAGTCGCTCGGCAAGGAGTTCGATCTCGACGGCAGGGAGGTCAACCAGGGCATCGCCGTTTACGGCAACAAGGGCTCGACCGACCAGCACGCCTACGTGCAGCAGCTTCGCGAGGGCGTGCCGAATTTCTTCGCCACGTTCATCGAAGTGCTGCGCGACCGCGCGGGCGCGTCGATCGAAGTCGAGCCGGGCGCGACGAGCGGTGATTTTCTCCAGGGTTTCCTTCTCGGCACGCGCGACGCGCTGGCGGAAAAGGGCCGCGGATCGATCACGCTGACCGTGACGGAAGTCACGCCGCAAACCGTCGGCGGACTGATCGCGCTCTACGAACGCGCGGTCGGGTTTTACGCCTCGCTCGTCAACATCAACGCCTACCATCAGCCCGGCGTCGAGGCGGGCAAGAAGGCGGCGGCGGGCGCGCTTTCGTTGCAGAAGGAAGCGGTCGGCGCGTTGCAGGCGGCGGCGGGAGAGTCGTTTTCCGCGCCCGAGCTGGCTCAAAAACTCGGCAAGCCCGGCGAGGCGGAGCGCGTGTTCAAACTCCTCTCCCATCTCGCCGCCAATCCCGGCCGCGGCATCGCGCGCGCGGACGGCGGCCTCTGGCACGAGGCGAGATTCTCGGCCGCGCACTGACCCACGCCGCGGCCCGGTCGCGCGCCTCGTTTCTTTTGGGCTGATCGTCCCGGGGATTGCTCCGGGATTCTTTGCTCTCGCCACCCGCGACTCGCGACTCATTCACTCACGGCTCCTCGATGCTGCTTTTTCTTCGAGCCGTCAGTTTTCTGCTCGCCCGTCTGCCCGAGTTTGTCGCTCGCGCGTTGAGCGCCGCGCTGGCCGAACTCGTTTTCTGGGGCATCCCGCGGCGGCGGCGATCGGTCTTGTCCAACCTTTCGCACGCGTTCCCGGACAAACCGCGTCGCTGGCTCGTCCGCATGGGGCGGCGGAGTTTTCGACGCATGTTCGAGACGGGCCTCCTCGCGCTGATTTATCCGCAGCTGCGGAAGGAGCGTATCCAACAAATGGTGACGGCCGACGACTCGCTCCTCGCCGGCATTCCGGTCATGGCCGGGTCCGGCCGCGCGAGCGTTCTCGCGATCCCGCATCTGGGCGCGTGGGATTTCTGCTCCGCCGTCTCGCTTTTATATCCGGGGAAACTTCCCGAGATCGGCGCCATCTACCGCCCGCTTCGCAACAAGAGCCTCGACGACTGGGTGCGTGGCGCGCGCGAGCGTTTCGGCGTGCGCATGCTCAGCCGCAAGGCCGGCTTCAACGAAGGCATGCAAATCCTGCGTCGCGGCGGCGCCCTCGGCATCCTCTTCGACCAGAACGCGCGCAACAGCGGCGTGCTCTCGCTCTTCTTCGATCGCGTCTGCTCGACCACGAACCTGCCCGGTCTGCTGACGGAAAAATTCGACGCCAATCTCGGCATCTTCTTCACCCGGCGGCTCGGCTTCTGGCGTTACCGGCTCGCGCTTCGGATCGAGGAGCGCCTGCCGCGCGAGGCCGACGCGATCACCGCCCACCTCGACCGATGGCTCGAGGAGACGCTGCGGTCGGACGAGGAACTTTCGAGCACCTGGCTCTGGGTGCACAACCGCTGGAAAACACAGGTGGAGCCGCGCGCGCGCTTCCGGCTCGATCACAAGCGCTCGATCCTGCCGGACACGGCCGATCTGCCGCGCGCGACCCGGTTTTTCGCGCGCCTGCCCGATGCCACGGAAGCGGCCGCCGAAGCGCTCCCGTTTCTCGCGGCCCTGCGCGGGTCGAGACCCGACGCGGCGCTCACCGCGCTCGCGCCCGGCGGCTTCGCGGACGCGGCGCGCGGCTCGGGAGTTTTCGAGGAAGTGATTCCGCTTCCGGTCGGAAAACTCGCGCGGCTCGCGCTCGCGCGGCGGCTGCGGCGGCGTTGTCCGGATTGCTGGATCGTGCTCGCGAATGGCCGCTGGCCGGCGCTCGAAGCGCGGCTCTCGGCCTGCCCGCAACGCTTCGGCCTCGCGCGCCCGGGCGAGCGCCGGTTCGGGCTCACGGATGTCTGCGAGACCACCGAACTCGCGACGTTCTTCGAGCATTTCGGCATGCGGCCGGATAGCCGGGAATAGGCTCCCATGGATCCCGTGCGCCCCATGGGTTCCATCCCCGGAGGGCGCCCGCCAGGGGGTTTGTTATTGCCCGCCCCCCTCCCCCGCTCACGGTTGGACACCACGGATGCCGCTGCTCAAAGTCGAAGACCTGCGAACCTCTTTCCACACGCGCAACGGCGTGGTTCGCGCGGTCAACGGCGTCTCGTTCAGCCTCGAAAAAGGCGAGACGCTCGGGATCGTGGGCGAGTCCGGCTCGGGCAAGTCCGTGACGTGCTACTCGATCATGGGCCTGATCCCGCAGCCACCCGGCCGGATCGAGGGCGGGACGGCCGTGTTCGACGGCGTGGACCTGCTGCGCTGCCCGGCCAGGCAGGCGCGCGCCATCCGCGGCAAGCGCGTCTCGATGATCTTCCAGGATCCGATGACCTCGCTCAACCCCTACCTGCGCGTGTCGGAGCAGTTGATCGAGCCGCTCCTCATCCACGAAGGTTGCGATCGGAAGAAGGCGCTCGCGCGCGCGATCGAGGCGCTCGAGGAGGTCGGCATCCAGGACGCCACGCGGCGCGTGCATTTTTACCCGCACGAGTTTTCCGGCGGCATGCGGCAGCGCGTGATGATCGCGATGGCGTTGATCACGCGGCCGGAGCTGCTCATCGCGGACGAGCCGACGACCGCGCTCGATGTGACGGTGCAGGCGCAGATCCTGGAGTTGATCGAGCGCCTGCAGGAGGAACTCGGGATGGCCGTGATCTTCATCACGCACGATCTCGGCGTCGTCGCCGGCCTCTGCGACCGCGTCCAGGTCATGTATGCCGGCCGCGTCGTCGAGACCGCCGCGACGAGCAGCGTATTCAAACAAACCAAACACCCCTACACGCGCGCCCTCGCCCGCTCGATCCCGGCGCTGCAGACAAAAGGGCAGGAACTCTTCACCATCCCGGGCATGCCGCCCGATCTCGCCAGGCCGATCGCCGGCTGCCCGTTCGCGCCGCGATGCTCGCATGTGGTGGATCGCTGCCGCGCCACGCCCGTCGAGTTGCTGGAGGTCGCGCCCCGCCACTTCAGCGCGTGTCTTCGCGTGCAGGATCGGGAACTCGACTGGTGAGCGCGCCATGAACGGATCGACCTCCAAACCAGCCGCCGCAAACCCGGCCGGCCAATCCGGGACGATACTCGAGCTGATCGACGTGAAGACGCACTTCCCCGTCCATCAGGGATTCGTGTTTCGCCGCCGCGCCGGCACGGTCAAGGCGGTCGATGGCGTCAGCCTGAAGATCCGGCGCGGCGAAGTCCTCGGCCTCGTGGGCGAATCCGGCTGCGGCAAGTCCACGCTCGCGCGCACGATCATCCAGCTCATCCCGCCGACCTCCGGCCAGATCATCCTGGAGGGCCGCGATCTCGCCGCGCTCGACAGCGAGACGATGCGGCGGCAGCGCACCGACATCCAGATGATCTTCCAGGATCCGTACGCCTCGCTCAACCCGCGCATGACGGTGTTCGACACGCTGGCCGAGCCGATGCTCGCGCACAAACGCGCCACCTCCGCCAGCGTGACGCGCCAGGTGGCCGCGTTGATGGAGCGCGTGGGACTCGCGCCGCGTTTCATGCGCAAGTATCCGCACGAATTTTCCGGCGGGCAACGGCAGCGCATCGCCGTGGCGCGCGCGCTCGCGCTCGAACCCCGGCTCGTGATCGCGGACGAACCCGTGTCGGCCCTCGACGTCTCGATCCAGGCCCAGATCCTCAATCTCCTCGCGCGGCTCGTGCGCGAGATGAATCTGAGCATGATCTTCATCGCGCACGATCTTTCCGTGGTGAAACACATCTCCGACCGGATCGCGGTGATGTATCTCGGCAGGATCGTCGAACTCGGCACGGCGGCGCAGGTGATCGAGGATCCGCGGCATCCCTACACGCAGGCGTTGATCAGCGCGATCCCCACGCCGGATCCGGAGCGCGAGCGGTCGCGTCGCCGCATCGTTTTGCCCGGCGATCCTCCCTCGCCGCTCGATCCGCCGGCCGGTTGCGCGTTTCACCCGCGCTGCCCCCACGCGGTGGAGCGCTGCAAACAGGTCGTCCCGCCGCTCGATCCGCTGCCGGACGGCCGCGTCTGCGCCTGCATCCGGATCGGGGAGTTTTAACGGCGCGGGAAAAACAAAAAGCCCGCCGACAACGGCGGGCTTGCGCGATTCGAAAAGGAAGGGCCGGGAGGCGTCAGTTGAAGGCGCCGGCGAACCACTTCTGGAACTGCTCGCCGATCAGCGGGACCGGTTTCATCTGGCCGTTGATCGCCGAGATGAGAGCCATCACCCAGAAGACGAGAAGGGCAATCCCGCCAAGCAGGAAGACGATCTGGCCGAGGATCGGAATGACATTGACGATTGAAAGCCCGATCAAAATGAGCAGCAGCCCAAGGGCCTGCCGCAGATGATAGGCGCCAAGCACCGTCTTCTTGCTGCTGTGGAGAACCACCGCGACAATGAAACCGATGAGCGTGAGGTAGCTGATGATGGCCACCGTTTTGTCTTCAGGCGCTGGGGCGGGGGGAGGAACCGCAGGCGGAGGGGGAGATACCGAGGAGTCCATGGGGGAAGAAGTCAGTTGAACTCGCCGGGAAACGCCAGCCCAATTCAAGGCTCCGCCGCAGTCGAAACGCGGCTGAAAATGATCCTTTCGCCGAAGGCGCCCGCGCGAGTCCCTTCGCGCGTGGTTCGACGCGACCAACCCGAGCATTTCACGCTCGCGCCGGCCCGGAATCGCGAGGGCGCGCGGAAACGATCTTATGGCTTTCATTTGTGGAAAGCGTTTCCAACATCGCGGCCATGAACGTTCTCGGCATCGACATCGGCGGTTCAGGGATCAAGGCGGCGATCGTGGACGTCGGGAAAGGCAAACTCCTCACCGAGCGCGAACGCCGCGACACGCCCGAAGATTCCACCCCGGCGACGGCCGGCCGCGAGATCCGGGCGCTGATCAGACACTTCGAGTGGACGGGCCTCGTCGGGCTCGGTTTTCCAGGCGTGATCCGCAACAACGTGATCCACACGGCCGCGAATCTCGATGACGGCTGGATCGGCCTGAACCTCGCCGCGAGGGTCACGCGGGCCACGAAATGCCCCGCCCACCTCATCAACGACGCCGACGCCGCCGGCCTGGCCGAGGCCGCCTTCGGAGCCGGCCGCGGCCAGGGCGGCACGGTCCTCCTCCTCACGCTGGGGACGGGCATCGGCTCCGCCCTGATCCAGGACGGAAAACTCGTGCCGAACACGGAGCTGGGCCACCTCGAATTTCACGGCGGCGACCTCGAGGACTATGCCGCCGCCTCCGTGCGCAAGGAAAAGGACCTGCGCTGGTCCCAGTGGAGCAAGCGCGTGAACAAGGCGCTGCTCCACCTCGATTTCGTCCTCTCGCCCGAAATGATCATCCTCGGCGGCGGCGTGAGTTCGAAGTTCGAAAAAATGGCGCGGCACTTCGACAAATCGCTCAACGTCGTGCCGGCCCAAATGCTCAACGAGGCCGGCATCGTCGGCGCCGCCCTCGCCGCGGCACGCGGCAAGGTGGGCGGGAGAAACCGTCCGCGATCGAGCCGCGACAAAACGCGAACGAATCGCGGCTGAAGCCGCTCCTGCTTTTTGTTTCGATGCCGGCGGCTTGCGCAGCACGATCTCCGGCATTTGTCAGCCGGCCATATCAGGCTTGGAACGCCTATCGACGCTGATCTTCGCTGATCCGGATTAGCGGAGATCAGCGCGGATCAGTGTTTCCTTCCTTCTGTCAGACAGCGTTGAACTCTTTCGGCAGGCCGCCGCCGATGCTTCCGGAGAATTGACAGAAACGCCCCGATGACAGCGATATTGAGGCAATGGGCGGCGGAAGCGATTTCGACTTCGGCGTGACGATCCGGGGGCTTGCCACAGGGCAGAAACATTTCGGGCGCTATACGTTGGCCCAGACGCTCGGCCGCGGAGGCATGGGGATCGTCTGGCTCGCGCGCGACGAGGCGCTCGAGCGCGACGTGGCGTTGAAATTTCTGCCGGAGATCGTCGCGGCCGATCCGGTCGCGATCGACGATCTCAAACGCGAGACGCGCCGCAGCCTCGAGCTTACCCATCCCGGCATCGTTCGCGTTTACGATTTTGTCCAGGATCACAGCGTCGCCGCCATCTCGATGGAATACGTGCGCGGGCGCACCCTCGCGGAGATGCGTGTCGGACAGCCGCGCCGGGCCTTCGATGTCGGCGACATTGCCTCGTGGCTGATCCAGATCTGCGAGGCCCTTCACTATTCGCACGTTCACGCGCGCGTCGTCCATCGTGACCTCAAGCCGGCAAACGTCATGGTGGACGACCGGAATCGGATCAAACTGACAGACTTCGGCATCTCGGCCACCGTGTCCGACACGGTCACGCGCGTCTCGCGTCTCGCCAGCAGCGGAGGCACCATGGCCTACGCCAGTCCGCAGCAGCTCACGGGCGAGCCGCCATCCACGGCGGACGACATCTACGCGCTCGGCGCGACGATCTACGAACTGATCACGAGCCGGCCGCCCTTCTTCACCGGCAATCTCATGTTTCAGGTTCAGAACCGCGTGCCTCCTCCCATGGCGGAACGCCGCCAGGATCTCGAGATCGCCGGCGCCGACATCCCGGCGCACTGGGAGAGCCTGATCGCCGCCGCCCTCGCCAAAAACCCGCAAGACCGCCCGCCGACGATCGAGAGCTTCGCGGACCGTCTCACGCTGACAGGCACGTTTCCCACCGCGAAGGACGACGGCGGCGCAAGGGCCCCCTCGTGGGGAAACACGATCACGGTCGTATCGCGCGGACTCGCGCCGGGACCGGGCACAACGCCCCCGCCGCTTCCCGCCGGGCCCACACAGGGCGCAACTCCCCCGCCGCTTCCTGCCGAATGGAACCATGGGAAACACAGGCACGGCGTCGCTTCCGCGCCATCGGATCCAGCGAGACGCCGACGACGGCCCCTTTCAAACATCCTCACGGCGTTGTGCAGCCTCCTCATCCCGGGGCTCGGACAGCTCGTGCGGGGCCGGTGGCTCAAGGCAGTGGCCATGCTCGGCCTCGCCGCCGCGCTGTGGTTGCTCTCGCTCGGCTGGATCGTCCATCTTTGGTCGGCCATCGACGCCGCGCTCCATCGACCGGAGTGAGGCGCGAAGCCGGAA
>CAZFCY010000186.1:0-9333 GCA_964517665.1 uncultured Opitutaceae bacterium
TCATCGTGCAGGAGGATCTCTCCAAATCGAAGGTGGCTCTCGTCTATGGCCAGATGAACGAGCCCCCGGGCGCGCGCATGCGCGTCGCGCTCTCGGCCCTCGCGATGACGGAGTACTTCCGCGACGAGAAGAACCAGGACGTGCTGCTCTTCATCGACAATATATTCCGTTTTTCCCAGGCCGGCTCCGAAGTGTCCGCGCTGCTCGGCCGCTCGCCGTCGGCGGTGGGTTATCAGCCCACGTTGTCGAACGAGATGGGTGTGCTGCAGGAGCGCATCACGTCGACCAAGAAAGGATCGATCACCTCCGTGCAGGCCGTTTACGTGCCGGCGGACGACCTCACCGACCCGGCCCCGGCGAACACCTTCGCGCACCTCGACTCGACGATCGTGCTCGAGCGCTCGATCGCCGAACTCGGCATCTACCCGGCCGTCGATCCGCTCGCGTCGGTCTCGAAGGCGCTCGCTCCCGAGGTCGTGGGCGACGAGCACTATGCCGTCGCGCGCGAAGTGCAGCGCGTGTTGCAGCGTTACAAGGATCTCCAGGACATCATCGCGATCCTCGGCCTCGACGAGCTTTCCCCGGAGGACAAGCTCACCGTGTATCGCGCGCGCAAGATCCAGCGGTTCCTTTCCCAGCCCTTCTCCGTCGCCGAGGTTTTCACCGGCACGCCCGGCAAGTATGTGCCCGTGGCCGAGACGGTGCGCGGCTTCAAGATGATCCTCGACGGTGAACTCGACGACGTGGCCGAGGGCGACTTCTATATGAAAGGCGGCATCGACGAGGTGATCGCGAAATGAGAATGAAGAATGCAGAATGATAAATGATGAACCTCTGACAGCGGGCCATCCGCCGCTGGAATCATTCTGTATTCTGCGCTCATGATTCTTACTTTTACCATTCGATGCCGATCACCCTGGAAATAGTCACCCCGGAAGCTCGTGTCTTTTCGGACACCGTGGACTTCGTCGTCATCCCGACCGTCGTGGGCGAGGTGGGCATCCTGCCGGGACACATCCCGCTGCTGAGCCAGGTAACCGACGGCATGCTCCGCATCCAGCGCGGCGGCAGAGAGGAGGGCCTGATCGTGGGCTCCGGCTTCGTGCAGGTGCAGGGCGACAAGGTCTCCGTCCTGGCGGAAAACGCGATCGAAGAATCGAAGATCGATCCGGACGCCGCGGAAAAAGCGATGCAGCGTGCGCAGGATGCCCTGAAGAATCCGGGTGATCTGGATCCGGCGGAAGTCGAGCGATTGGAAAGCGTCGTCCGGTTCGCGGTTGTCCAGCTCGGCGCGCGCAAGCGGCGATAGTATTGTGGCCGCGGATGGACGCGAGGCGCCGGAAAGAATCCGTATGACAGCCGGCGCCGGCTGCCACGACGAAGCGCGGGTTTGATCCGCATCCGGCCTGCGCGCCGGATCAATCGATGCGACCGAGCTGGCGCTGGGCCGACTCGCTCAGCATCTCCGGCGTCCATCGCGGGTCGAAGACCATCGCGACCTGAACGTCCTTCGCCCCGGGCAGGCGCGTCAGCGCCTCTCTCGCGCCTTCATATATCCAGCCACCGGACGGACAGGCGGGCGTGGTCAATGTCATGGTCACGGCAATATTGCCTTCGCTGGCCTCCACGTTATATATCAGACCGAGGTCGACGATATTGATGCCGAACTCCGGGTCCGGGATCGTGCGCAGGGCATCCCAGACGGCGGTCGAATCAGGTGTCGTGTTCATTGTGCTGCTTCAGGCTTTCCCGCGGGCGTCGCGGCCGTTTCCCGCGCGATCCAAAGGTGTCTCAACACCCCGGCCATGTCGGCGACGAAAAGAGCGACCCCGGCCGCGAGGAGCCACGCGCCGGCGTGGAGCCACGGCCCGCTCGAGGTCCATGCCCCGACGAGCAACGGCAGGACGGCCGCGCTTTGCAACCCGAGGCCCCATTGCTCGATTCGCGGGCGCGTCAACGCGCGCGCCGACACCGTCGGTCCGCGACCGACACGCGGCCCGTAGGCGCGCATCCAGGTCAGAAAGGGCACGATCTTGCACATCATCCCCGCGATGCAGGGCAGCAGGCCGCCGGCGACGGCGAGCACCGCATAGACCATGGCGCTGAACCCGCCCGGCGCGGAACCCCACGGCGATCCGGGGGCCACGAGCGCGACTCCAGCCAGCGCCGCGGCGCACAGCCCGATGCCGCCGCGCAGGAACGAGCGCGTGCCGGGATCGAGGGCGCGCCTTTTGCGCGTGGCCAGCGCGCGCATGAGGCCGACGCTGGAGCAGATCATGCCCGCGGCGATCGCGAGCGCGCCTGCCAGCGCGAGCGCCTCGAGACGCCACATGAGCGCGGGCGCGAGCCCGGCGAGGCCCGCTTGCGAAAGCCACAGGCCGCGCCGGGCCAGCCGCCAGTCGCGGATCTCGCCGAGCGTGAACATCGGCACGAGTTGAAAGCCGACGCCCTGCAGCAGCGTGACGAAGAACCCGACGAGCCCGAGATGCGCGTGCGCGCGCAGCAACGCGACCGGGTCGAGCGGGATGAAATGCCAGAAACGATTCGCCGCCAGGAGCAGCCCAAACAGCGCCGTCGTCAGCAGCCAGCCGGCGGAGAGCAGGAGCGACCACGCGACCACGCCCTTGCGACCCGAGCGCCGGACGGTCCGCCATGTGTTGAGGGCGAAGAGCATGATGCCGATCCCGACGGCGAGGCCGAAGTGCCCGAGCAGCTCGAGGTCCCATCGCCAGAACGAATACACCATCCCCGGCACGCCCACCGCGTGCAGGCCGAAGTGCCACCAGCCCTGGCGCTCGCTCCAGAGCGTGGTTCCGAGCGCGACGGGCGCGAGCTGGTAAACCGCGCCGCATGCGACCGTGACGAAAAAGCCGAGCGCCCATGCATGCGTCAGCGCGACGACGTGCGGATGCGGGTGCGGCAGGCCCAAGAGCCCGGGTTGCGCCACGAGCAGGGCGGTCGCGGCGAGGAGCCAGGCGAGCGCGAGCCCCATGAACGCGAGCGGCAGCCGGCCCTGCGTCGCGAGCCAGCTTCCCGTCATCGGGGACGGGCGGCCAGGCGCCGCCGCGCCGATCCGACCCGGCTCAGGCCCGCGTGAGCGCGGTGATCCAACTGCCATCGGGCTGCTCATTGCATTCGTGGCGGAACCCGCGCTGTTCGGCCTCGCCGAAGAGGTGGCAGGGCTCGCGATCGGTGCGCGCGCGCAAGGTGATCCCGGCCGGCAGCGATTCCAGCGCGTCCAGAATGCGGATGAGCGGCTCCGGCGGCTCGAGGCCGCGCACGTCGATCTCCTGCCGACCGGCCGTGGCCGCCGGAGCGGGCGCCGCCGGGGTCGCGAGTTGGGTGGGCGCGGCGGGAGCGGGTCCGGAGACGGGTTGAAGCTTGGTGATCCGGACGCGGAACTCCTCGGGTCCGCGTTCGATGTATTCCCAGGTGAACGCGCCGGAGAACTCGGCCTCGAATTGATAGCGCAGCGGCACGGGGTCGTGGTCGTTGAGCAGGATGAAAAACTGTCCGACCGGCAGGCCGAACCAGCGTTGGAAGATCTGGGTATGCTTCACGCGTCCGGGAATCGGGCGCACGTCGAACACGGCATCGGCATCCGATGCCGCGGAGGAGGGGGGAGGGGTGGTGTGTTGTTGCATCGTTTCAGGTTGGTTTGCGCGCGGCGCTCCGGAAGAGAAGCCCCCGGCGTTTGTTCAGGGAACAGTATCGCGCGGACGGCGGCGCCTTGCATTGACGCAGGTCAATGCCATGCCGGAAAGCCGCCCGGGCGTGCCCGCCGCCTCGGCCAACGCCCGCAACCGGCCTGAAACGACAGGCCTCAGCCCGCGGCGATCGCCTCGTGAATCGCGCGGTTCATGTCCGCGGACCGGTAGGGTTTCGCGAGAATCGCGGTGAATCCCAACTGACGATACTGGCTCGCGTTGTCCGCCGCCGCGTAGCCACTCGACACGATCGCCTTCACGTCCGGCTGGAGCTGCTTCAACTTGTCGAGCACTTCCACCCCGCCGGGGCCGCCGGTCATGGTGAGGTCGAGGATGACGGCGAGGTAGGGACGGCCGCGTTCGAGCCGGTGCTTGAATTTCCTGATCGCCTCGCCGCCATCGAGCGCGGTGTCCGCCTCGTATCCGAGAAACTCGAGCATGCCCTTCGAGACCATGCAGAGATCGGCGTCGTCATCCATGATGAGCACGCGGCCATCGCGATCGGAAGGGGTGAGCGTCGGGGAAGAATCAGGCACTGATTCTTTCTAGAACGGAGAATGTAAAACCGTAAAGGAAGTCTCTACGGATTCTCGCGCGTCAGAGGCGCGCGTGGCGCAGCCGCAAGGCGTTTGCCACCACGGAGAGCGAACTCAGGCTCATCGCCACGCCGGCGACCATGGGGTTCAACAACCAGCCGGTGAGCGGAAAGAGAGCGCCGGCCGCGAGCGGAATGCCCAGGCCGTTGTAGAGGAAGGCGAAGAAGAGGTTCTGTTTGATGTTGGCCAGCACGGCGCGGCTGAGATGAACCGCGCGGACGAGGGCGCCGAGGTCGCCCTTCACGAGGATCAGGCCCGCGCTTTCCATGGCGACGTCCGTGCCGGTGCCCATCGCGATGCCGACGTGCGCGGATGCGAGGGCCGGCGCGTCGTTGATGCCGTCTCCGGCGAAGGCGACACACGCGCCTTCGTCGCGCAACTTGCGCACGAGGGCCTGTTTCGATTCCGGAGTCGCGGCCGCGTGAACCTCGTCCAGGTGAAGGTCGGAGGCGACGTGGCGGGCGGTGAGCGCGTTGTCGCCTGTGACCATGAGCAGGCGCAGGCCCAGCCGATGCAGTTCGCGCACGGCATCCGCGGTGTCGGGCTTGATCGGATCTTCCAGCGCGAGGATTCCGCCGAAGCGACCGTCGATCGAAGCCACGACGACGGTCCGGCCTGTTTCCTGCCAGCTCCGGGCCTTTTCGCGGATCGCATCCGGGATCTCGAGCCGCTCCTGCTCCACGAATTCGAACTTTCCGATCCGGACCGGCTTTCCATCGACCATGGCGCGAACGCCACCGCCCGCGGTCGACTCGAACGATTGTGGTTCCGCGAGCGCGAGGCCGCGTTCGCGCGCGGCCTGGGTGATCGCGCGCGCCAGCGGGTGTTCCGACGGTGTTTCCGCCGAGGCCACGAGCGCGAGGAATTCCGTTTCGGACAATCCTTCTGCCGGCGCGAACTCCACCAGCGCGGGGCGGCCGGCGGTCAGTGTTCCGGTTTTGTCGAAGAGCACGGTGTCCGCCCGCCGGAGTTGTTCCAGCGCGGCCGCATGCCTCACGAGCACGCCCGCGCGCGCGCCGCGACCGACGCCGGTGACGATGGAAACCGGCGTGGCCAGTCCGAGGGCGCAGGGGCAGGCGATGATCAATACGGCCACCGCGCAACTCAACGCCATGGGCAGCGCAGGCGAACGGCCCAGGATCATCCAGAGGACAAACGTCGCCACCGCGATCGCGATCACGACGGGCAGGAAGACGCTCGAAATCCTGTCCACCAGCCGCTGGACGGGCGGCTCGCTTTCCTGCGCGTCGCGCACCAGAGCGACGATGCGCGCGAGCACGGTGTCGCGCCCGACCTTGGTCGCCTGGAGGACGAACGAGCCGGATTTGTTCAACGTTCCGGCGGAGACCGTGTCGTCCTTCGACTTGTCCACGGGCACGGGCTCTCCGGTGAGCATGGATTCGTCCACCGCGCTGGCGCCGTCGGTCACGATTCCATCGACCGGCACGCGCTCGCCCGGGCGCACGCGCAACTTGTCGCCGACCTCGACCTGTTCGATCGGAATCTCCTCCTCGCGGCCGCCGGCCAGCCGCGTCGCCTTCGGCGGCGTGAGATCGAGCAGGGCGCGCACGGCCTCCCCGGTTCGCGCCTGGGCACGTTGCTCCAGAACCTGGCCGAGCAGGACGATCGTGGTGATCACCGCGGCCGCCTCGAAGTAGAGCGCCGGTCCGCCGGCGTGATCGTCGGTGTGCGGAAACAGGTTCGGGAAAAGCAGGGTGGCGAGACTGAAAACATACGCCGCGCCAGTTCCGAGCACGGTGAGCGTGAACATGTTGAAATCCAGCCCGCGCCAGGAGCGCGCGAAGCGCAGGATGAAGAACCAGCCGCTCCACCAGAAAACGGGAGTGGTGAATGCGAACTGCAGCCAGCCGTTGATCCTGGCATCGAGCCAGCGATGGACGGGCAAGCCGACCATCGGCCCCATGGCGAGAACGAGCACCGGAACGGTGCAGGCAATCGCCACCCACAGGCGCGGGAGCAACACGCGGTAGTTCGGCAATCCCATGTAGCCCGAGCCCGGCGCTCCGCCATGTCCGTGCCCGTGGTCCGCGGCCATCGTTTCCTGCCCAGTGTGGTTTCCAGCGCGCATGAAGGTTGAACCGCGGGGGATGACGCGCCCCTTGTCCGGCTCATGTCTGAGCATGACGAACTCCGGAGCCGGGCGCGAGTTTTGTGTCCCTTGACACGGGACTGCGGCGCTGGCACTCGGCGGGTGTGGATTTGCCCGCCCTGGGATGGAACCGCTTTTTCGAGGCCGCATTCGTCCCGCACGCCGCCGAGGGGCTGCGCGCGGCGCGGGTCGCGCTCGAGCACAAGCATGCCTGCGTGCTCCTCGGCGAAGAAGGGGAGTGCGTCGGCGAGGCGACCGGCCGGTTGTTGAGAAACGCGCGCCGCGCGGCGCTCCCGGCGGTGGGCGATTGGGTGGCGTTTGAGAAACGACCGGCGGGCTCGCGGTGCGGGATCCACGCCGTCCTGCCGCGGCGGACGGCTTTTTCACGCCGCGCCGCCGGTGGTCGCGAGGAGGAGCAGGCCGTGGCCGCGAACATCGACACCGTGTTTCTCGTCAGCGGGCTGGATGTGGATTTCAACCTCCGCCGCATGGAGCGCTACCTCGCGCTGGCGCGCGCGAGCGGGGCGGAGCCGGTGCTGGTGTTGAACAAACTGGACGCGTGCCCCGAGCCGACGACGCGGCTCGAGGAGGCGCGCGGCATCGCCGGCAATGTGCCGGTGCACGCCATCAGCGCCGGGCGGGGCGACGGCATCGACGCGCTCGGCGCGCACATGGGGCCGGGAAAAACCATCGCGCTCCTCGGATCCTCCGGGGTGGGAAAATCGACCCTCGTCAACCGGCTCTTCGGCGGAGACCGCCAGGAGATCGGCGCGGTCAAGGAGGACGATGGCCGCGGCCGGCACACGACGACGCGCCGCGAACTCATCCCCCTGGCCGACGGCACGCTGCTCATCGACACGCCGGGCATGCGCGAGATTCAACTCTGGGCGAGCCCGCGGGACGGTCTCCGGGCGGTCTTTCCGGACATCGTGGCGCTCGCCGCGGGCTGCCGGTTTCGCGATTGCCGGCACGGGGCGGAGCCTGGCTGCGCGGTGCGCGCCGCGGTGGCGGAAGGCGGCCTGCCGGCCGAGCGCTTCGCGAGCTTCGAAAAGCTCCGGGCCGAACTCGAGGAGCGGGAAAAGGTTTCGACCGCCGCCGCGCGCGCCCCCAACCGCGTAAAAGGCCGCCGGATACTCAGGTGACAGGGGTCAGGAGTCAGAATCCCGGCCGCTCTCTTCTGACCCCTGACTCCTGTCACTTGGACTCTACCGGCTCAGCTTCCGGTATTTGATCCGGTGCGGCTGGTCGGCGTCCTTGCCCTTGCGGCGGCGGAAGTCTTCGAGATAGCTGGAGTAGTTGCCGTTGAACCAGCGCACGCTGCTGTCGCCCTCGAAGGCGAGGATGTGCGTGGCCACGCGGTCGAGAAACCAGCGGTCGTGGCTGACCACGACGGCGCATCCCGCGAAGTTTTCGAGCGCCTCCTCGAGCGCGCGGATCGAGTTGACGTCGAGGTCGTTGGTCGGCTCGTCGAGCAGGACGAGGTTGGCGCCGCTCTTGATCACACGCGCGAGGTGCACGCGGTTGCGCTCGCCGCCGGAGAGGACGCCGACCTTTTTGTTCTGGTCCGCGCCGGTGAATCCGAATTGCGCGCAATAGCCGCGGGCGTTGACGCGCCGGCCGCCGAGATCGAGGAACTCTTCGCCGCCGCTGATCGCCTCGAAGACGTTCTGGTTCGCGGGAAGCGCGTCGCGCGACTGGTCCACCATCGCGATCTTCACCGTGTCGCCCACGCGCAACGTGCCGCTGTCGGGCGATTCCGCGCCCGTGATCAGGCGAAACAACGTCGTCTTGCCCGCGCCGTTCGGCCCGATGACGCCGACGATGCCGCCGGGCGGAAGCGAGAAGGATACGTCTTCGAAAAGCAGGTTGTCGCCATAGCTTTTCGCCAGCTCTTTCGCCTCGACCACGACCGTGCCGAGCCGCGGGCCGGGCGGGATGACGATCTCGAACTCGCGCTCCTTCTCCGCGATGTCCTGCGCGAGCATGGATTCGTAGGCGTTGATGCGCGCCTGGGACTTCGCCTGTCGGGCGCGGGCGGATTGGCGGATCCACTGGAGTTCGCGCGCCATCGCTTTTTGCCGGCGATCCTCGGTCCGCTGTTCGACGGCGAGGCGCGCCTGCTTCTGTTCGAGCCAGCCGGAATAGTTTCCCTTCCACGGAATGCCGTGGCCGCGGTCGAGTTCGAGGATCCAGCCGGCGACGTTGTCGAGAAAGTAGCGGTCGTGCGTGACCGCGATGACCGTGCCCTCGTAACGCCGCAGGTGTTGCTCGAGCCATTGCACGCTCTCGGCATCGAGATGGTTGGTCGGCTCGTCGAGCAGCAGGATGTGCGGCTTCTGCAAAAGCAGCCGAGTGAGCGCGACGCGCCGGCGTTCGCCGCCGGAAAGTTTATCGACCACCGCGTCGCCGGGCGGACAACGCAGCGCGTCCATCGCCATCTCGACCTGCGAAGCGACATCCCACGCGCCGAGCGCATCGATCTTCTCCTGCAGCTCGCCCTGGCGATTCGTGATCGCGTCGCGCGCGGCGTCATCGTCCGCGTCGGCGATCTCGTCCCACGTCGCATCGTAGGCGGCGACGAGATCGGTCAGTTCCTTCACCCCTTCCTCGACGCACTCGCGCACCGTCGCGCCCGCGCGCAACTGCGGCTCCTGTTCGAGCAGCCCGACCGTGTAGCCGGGCTCGATGTGGACGCGGCCCTCGAACGCCTTGTCGTGTCCCGCGAGAATCTTCAGGAGCGAGGACTTGCCCGAGCCGTTGAGCCCGAGCACACCGATCTTCGCGCCGTAGAAAAACGACAGCGAGACATCGCGGATGATCTCCTTGCGCTCGATCTTCTTCGAGACGCCGATCATCGAAAAAATGACTTTGTTGGGCTCGTCGTTCCTGGCCATCGCAGCGAACAAGCGAGAGCCGCGCG
>CAZFCY010000187.1:0-9279 GCA_964517665.1 uncultured Opitutaceae bacterium
GGACCTGCGGCTCCTCTTCCGGGCTCAGTTCCAGCCGATCAAAACTTCGCTCTCCTCGTTCACGTTCACGCCGGTTTCGTGCTCCTCTTCGAGTTCGCGGAAGCGCTCGGCGTTGAAGCCGAGTTCCTGCGTGGCGCAGAACGGGTCGGGGCCGTTGATCAATTCCTCGAGCAGGATGCGCACGGTCACGGAAGCGTCGGAGCCGCCGTTGGGGACGAGTTTTCCATCCTTGATCACCGCGACCTTCTCCCGGCCGAGCGAGGCTTCGCGCACGGTGTACACCTCGTCCTTGACGGGGAGCTGGTCGTAAAGCTCCACGATGTGGGGAGGAAACACGTCGTTCACGCAGACGACTTTCTGGCCGACTTTCATGCTGCCAATGTGGCGGCCGTCGCGCCCGCGTCAATCAGACGGCCCCGGGGCCGCTGGAAGCGCCGGGCGCCATGCTGTATGGTCGAGGTTCGGAGTCCCGGCTTCAGGCGGCTCGGCTGGCTCTGCGGATCTGTTTCCAGACCGCCTGAAGCCGGGACTCCCTGACGTGCCGGATTCCGCATTCCTGGCTGGCGCTGTTCTCGTTTCCGCCCAAGCATAGTCCGCTGAAACCCATGTCGCGCCTGCGTCGGAAACTCTCCCTGCTGTTCGTGCTCACCTTCTGGTTGGTGGCGACGGGCAGCCATTGGGACATCGTGCAGGCCTGCGCGTGGGCGAGGATGTTTGTCACGAACGCGCAGGAGATGCCGCTCGCGGAGGCGGCGCGCCGGACGTTTTCGCCCGAGGCGCGCTGCGGCCTGTGTCATGCCGTGCTGGATGCGAAGCGCGAGTCGGACGACGGCGCGACGATCGCGAGCAAGATGATCCTGAAGGAGCCGCTGGTCATTCCAACGTCCGCCGAGGTCATCGTGGAGGCTCCGCGGTCGATGCCCTGGCGCCCGATCGAGAACACCTGGACCGGAAACGGGCGCGACGCCCCGCCGTCGCCGCCGCCGCGAAGCGGCGTGGTTTGATCGTCTGCTGATCACATTCCGGGCACGGCGCGCGTTGTCGCGCGCGTGCCGGCGTGTGTATCCATGCCGCCAATACACTGGCGGGGCGTGTCCGCGCTCCCTCGCGGCCGCCTGATCCAACCTCGACTCGTTTCCCTTGTGAAGCCTTCACGCGTTTTCCTTCCGTCCCTTTTCGCCGCGGCTGCGTCGGCCGCGTTTTCCCAGTCCGGCCCCGAAGAGCCGCTGGTCGAGCTCGCCGACTATATCGTCGAGACCAACGCCGCGACGATCGATCGCAAGGCGCCCTCCGTTGCGCACCAGATTCTCGCCTCCGATCTCGGCGCGCTCAATCTGCCCGAGACGGCGGCGGCGCTCAACCATCTGCCCAATGTCTTCGTCCGCCAGCGTTTCGTCGGCGACAAGAACGCGCTCGTGTCCATCCGCGGCACGAGCAACCGCCAGCCCGGCCGCACCCTCGTGCTCGCCGATGGCATGCTGCTCTCCAATTTTCTCGGCACGGGATTCGGGAACTCGCCGCGCTGGTTTCTCATCGCGCCCGAGGAGATCGAGAAGATCGCGGTGAGCTACGGTCCCTATTCGCCGCTTTACGCGGGCAACTCGATCGGCGGCGTCGTCCTTTTCACCACGAGGATGCCGGCGCAATCCTTCGTCGCGGCGAAGGGGCAGCTCATGGCGCAGACGTTTCGCGAGTATGCGACCGACGAGACCTTCACCGGCCGCGCCGCCTACGTCGCGGCCGGCGGGCAGGCCGGGCGTTTCTCCTGGTTCGCCTTCGTCAACCACCTCGACAACGACAGCCAGCCGATGTCGTTTCAGACCGTCGGCCTGTCGCAGACGTCCGCTCCCGGTAGTGGAGAAGTGGATACGACGGGCGCGATCGCCGATCTCGATCCGGCCGGCGCGGCGCGCCTCGTTTACGGCTCGGAAGGCCCGACCCGGGCGGCGCACGATCTGTTCAAGTTGAAACTCGCCGCGCAGCTCACGCCCGTGCTTCACGCGCGCTACACCGTCGCCTGGTGGGTGAACGAGGAGGACAGGCTTCATCCCGAAACCTACCTGCGCGACGCGGCCGGAAACCCGGTCTGGAGCGGGCGCGTGGAGGCCGCGGGGCGCGCCTTCACCGTGCCGGCGAACGCGTTCAACCTCGGGCGGCGCGACCAGTCCGATCTGATTCACGCGCTCGTCCTCGCGCGCGAGCCGGCGCGCGGCCTGCGCTTCACGCTCAGCGGCTCGCTCTACGACGTGCTCGAGGACGACGCGTTTTCCTCGAGCGCGGCCCTTCCGGATGCGCTCTCCGGCGGCGCCGGGCTGGCCACGCTCGTCGGGCGCACCGGCTGGCGAAACCTCGACGCGCTCTTCGGCTGGCGCGCGTTGGACGGTCCGCTCGCGAGCCACGCGCCGACGGCCGGTTATCACATCGATCATTTCTTCACGCGCCAGGATCAGTGGAGCCTGGGCAACTGGCGCGATCCCGCCACGCGCGCAGCGCTGGCCGGCGGCGCCGGCGGCGCCACGCGCACGCAGGCGCTCTTCGCGCAGGATGTGTGGAGCCTCGCGCCCGACTGGACGCTCACGCCCGGCGTGCGCTGGGAAACATGGGAGGCGTTCGACGGCTATCACGAGCGCGACTTCGACGGCGCGCGCGTGCGCAGCACCCACCGCGATCGCCGCCAAAGCGGGTGGTCGCCCAAGCTCGCGATCGGCTGGCGCCCGTCCCGGGACTGGAACGCGCGCCTCTCCCTGGCGCGCGCGCATCGCTTCCCGACCGTGGGCGAGCTGTTTCAGGGCAGCATCAGCGCCAACGGCTCGATCACGCAGAACGATCCCGATTTGAAACCCGAGCGCGACTTTGCGAAGGATCTCACGATCGAGCGCGCCTTCGCCGGCGGCGTCGCGCGGGTGAGTTTTTTCGAGGAGGATGTGCGCGACGCCCTCGTCAGCCAGTCGATCATCCTGCCCGACGGCACGTCGTTCTCCGGCGTGCAAAACGTCGGCCGGGTGCGCACGCGCGGCGCGGAGTTCGCGCTCGAGGCCCATCGTCTCCTCTCCGGCGCGCTCGATGTTTCTTTCAACGCCTCCCATACCGACGCCGTCATCGTCGGGAATCCCGGACTGCCCGCGAGCGTCGGCAAACAGTTTCCACGCATCCCGAAGACGCAGTGGAAAACGACCTTCGACTGGCGCGCGACTTCGTGGCTCAGGCTCAGCGGCGCGACGCGCTGGTCGGGCCGCCAGCACAACACGCTCGACAACTCCGATTCGCGCGGCGGCTTCGGCGGTGTGGACGACTTCTTCGTCGTCGACGCGAAAGCGGCCTTCGTGGCGCTCGAGAGCGCGGTGATTTCAATCGGCGTGAACAACCTCACGGACTGCCGCTACCACGTCTATCATCCGATGCCCGGCCGCGCGTGGTTCGCGGAGTGCAACTGGAGATACTGAACATGCGCGATCATTTCCCGGTTTCCGCGCCGCAAGGCGCGTTCTATCGCGCCGTCTGGCGGCTGCACTTTTACGCCGGCATTCTTGTCGCGCCGTTCGCGATCTTTCTCGCCGTCACGGGTTCCATCTACCTGTGGAAACCCCAGTATGAAGAGTTTAAATACAGCCGCGTCTTCAACGTTCCCGTCCGCGCGGCATCGGTGTCCGCGGCGGCGCAGCTCGATGCCGCCCGCGCGGCCGCGCCCCCAGGGCTGCGCGCGCAAACCTTTCAGCCTTCGTTCGCGCCGGGCCGCACGGCGCAGGTCGTTTTCAAGCCGGCGGGGGCCGGTCAGTTCGAACAGGGATTGAACCTCTTCGTGGATCCCCACACCGGCGCGGTCGTCGGCTCGATCGACGATCGCACGCGCTTCATGCGCGTCGTCCACGATCTGCACGGCACGCTGCTCGCGGGCAGGATCGGGCAATATATCATCGAACTCGCGGCGAGTTGGGCGCTCGTGCTTTTTCTCACGGGCCTCTATCTGGCGTGGCCGCGGCCACGGTTTGCCGTCCGGGGATTCCTGCTGCCCCGCCTGCGCGCGAAGGGCCGGTTGTTCTGGCGCGACATCCACGCCGTCCCGGCTGTGTGGCTGTCCCTCGCGACGATCTTCATGCTTTCGACCGGCCTGCTCTGGACGCAGGCGGCCGGCGGCTGGTACCGCGCGGTTTCCGCCATGCTCGGCCAGGCCACGCCAGGGGAAACCAGCGCCGGCGCCCATCGTTCCGAGCTGACCGGCTGGTCGCCGCCGCTGCAGGCCGGCCTCGCGGAGAAGATCGACGCGCTTGCGTCCACTCCGCCCGGACACGAAGGGCACGCGGGACACGGCATGTCCGCCGTGCCGGCCTCGATCGGACCGGAGGCAAACGCCCTCCCGCTCGATCGCGTCGTCGCCCTCGCGGCGGAACACCGTGTTCCCACGCCCTATATCATCGCGCTTCCCGTGGGGCCGCTCGGTGTTTATAGTGTGTTGTCCGATCGAAATCAGGCGCTCACGCGCGCCTACCTGCACCTCGACCAATATTCTGGAAAGGTGCTCGCCGACGTGCGTTTCGCCGACTTCGGCGCGCTCGCGCAGTTCTCGCTCTGGGGCATCATCGCGCACGAGGGCCAGCTTTTCGGTTTGGCCAACCAGATCCTCGGCACGCTCGCCGCCGGCGGAGTCTTTCTGCTGGCGGCGAGCGGTCTCGTGATGTGGTGGAAACGTCGTCCAGCCGGCGGCCTCGCCGCGCCGGTCGCGAGCGGCGCGCTTCCGCGTCCCGTCATTCTGGGCACGGCCGCGCTCGCTCTTCTGCTTCCGCTGCTCGCCGTTTCGCTCGCGCTTCTCCTCGCCGCCGACCGCGTCGTCACGCATTGTCGCCGAACGCCGGAGGCGGCGTAGCGCGTTGGAGAATGCGGAAGATCCGGCGTATGATATAAGCAAACGGAAGTCCGAAAGATTCGCCAGAGCATCCGCTGAAGGACGGCCTTTGCGCGCGGGAAACAACGCGGTCGGGGCGTCCGCGCCCGCCTTGGGCGGATGATTCTGCAAGGTGGATGTCGGCCTCCGGCGGGCGTGCTGGGCGCGAGAGGCGCGCTGCCCTCGAAGAAGCCCGCCCCGGCCCGGACCAGATGGCTCTTGCAGCCGCCGCGCGCCAGGCGCACACCCATCGCATGGCCCGCCAAATCCCCGTCGGGCGATGACTCTCTTTTCCATTCAGTCATGAAAACAACTCGTCGCCAGTTTATCTCCACTTCCGTCTTTGCCGGCGCGGCCACCGCCGCGCTGCCATTTTCCGCCCGCGCCGCCGGAGTCGCGCGCAACGAGGCCGTCGATGCGAAATACGCGCGGCTCGACGCGATCCTGAAGCAGCCTGTGTTGCGCCGGGAGTTGTTCACCTCGCCCGTCATCATCGAGAAGGTGGAACTGCTCCGGTTGAACCGCAGTTTTCTTTGCCGCGTGCGGTCGAAGGACGGCGCGGAGGGGCTCTCCAGCTCGAACAACTCGCAGATGGCGTCGCTCTACCCGATTCATGTGAATCGCCTGCAGGACTTTTTCATCGGAAAGGACGCGCGCGATCTCGAAGCGGCGCTGGAGGAGGCGTATGTGCACGCGAGCAACTACAAGCTGCAAAGTCTCGCGCTATGGACGCCGATGGCGACGATCGAACTCGCGATCCTCGACCTGCTCGGGCGTGTCGCGGGCCTGCCGATGGGCTTGCTCGTCAGCGATCGTATATATCATCCAGAGGTCCACGTTTACCGGGCCAACGGCGAGCGTGACAACAGCGCCGAGGAAGTCATGGCGAACCTCGCGCGCCAGGTGGAGGAATCGCAGGCGCGCGCGCTCAAGATCAAGATCGGCGGGCGCATGAGCCATCCGGAACATCCGCCCGGGCGCTCGGAGAAGCTGATCCCGATGGTGCGGGAGAAATTCGGCGACGAGATGGTGTGTTACGCCGACTCGAACGGCTCGTACGGCGTCGAGGAAGGGATCAAATTCGGACGGCTGCTCCAGGAGCACAGGTTTGCGTTCTACGAGGAGCCGACGCCGTTCGACTGGCACGAGGAGACGAAGGCCGTGGCCGACGCGGTCGAGATTCCGGTGGCCGGAGGCGAGCAGGAGGCGAGCATGCACGCGTTCCGCTGGCTCATCGCCAACGACGCGCTGGATATTGTGCAGCCGGATATATTCTATTTCGGCGGCCTGATCCGCGCGATGCGCGTCGCCCGCATGGCGCAGGCGTTCGGCAAGGTGTGCACGCCCCACATCTCGGGCGGCCTGGGCTATCTCTATATGATCCACTTCATCTCCGCGATTCCGAACGCGGGCCCGTTTCACGAGTTCAAGGGACTCAGCCAGGCGATCCCTTTCGAGTGCAAGACTTCGGACCTCGGGACGATGGGGGGCGTGGTCAGGACGCCCACCGGGCCGGGCTCGGGCATCGAGTTCGACCCGGACTTCGTGCGGAGGCACGCCGTCGTCCCGCGCGATCGCGGCCGTGGCGACGAGTGAGCGGGGTTGAGCCGCTGATCCTCGCCCATCCTGGTCGGCGCGGAGGAGCGGCTCGTTTGTCTCTATTGATAAAAGGGCGGCTTCAAAACGTGATCGGCTTATATCGGATTTGCCGGCTCACGTTTGCGAGCCGGCCGCGGAGGCCCGTTTGGGTCGGCGGACGCTCCGCACTTTTCCGCCGCTTCCACCCCCGCAGAAAAACTGATCGCCGCCGTCCGACTCGAGTCCCGACACGGTCACGCCGGCCGGCATTTCGAGGCTTTCGATGACCTTTCCCGTTTGCGGATCCACCCGGCGCACCTCGCTCTGGTCGTCTTCCCACGTGCCGTGCCAGAGTTCTCCGTGGGTCCACGTGACTCCGGTGACGAAGCGGTTGGACTCGATGGTCCGAAGAATCGCCCCGGTCTCGGGATCGATCTGATAGATCTTTCGTTCCTTGTAACGCCCCACCCAGAGCGTCCCTTCGCCCCACGTGAGCCCCGAGCAGCCGCCGCCGCCCGGCGCCGGAATGGTGGCGATCACGCGGCCGGTTTCGATATCGATTTTCTGGATGCGACCCGCCGCGATCTGAAACAGATGCCGGCCGTCGAAGGTCGTTCCCGCGTCCGCGGCGACGTCGATCGAGCGCAGCGGCCGATGGCTCTTCGGATCGAAGGCGCGCAATGTGTTGTCGGTCGCAAACCAGACGCGCTCCCCGTCATACGTGACCCCGTGCACGCGTTCGACTTCGGGAAAGGGTTCGTACTCATCGACTATTTTGGCCGTTGATCTCTTCATGCCTTCCGTGGAAGTAGCGAATGGCGGGAGGTGAGTGGCGAGTGGAAAATCCCCAATCGCAATACCCGCTCCTCGCTACTCGCTGCCCACTACTTTGATCGGGGCGGGAAACAGCAGGGTTGTCGCGAATCCGGGCATGGGCGGCGTCGTCCACCGGCGCGCCCGGCCGCGGCCCACGGGTTGCGCCTTGCCGGCCGCTGCCAGCGCGTCGAGCGCCCGCTGCACCGTGCGCGGGCTCGCGCCCAGCGCGAGGGCCAGGGCCGAACTCGACCACGACTCGCCGTCGGCGAGGCAGGCGAGCACGGCCGCGTGCTTTTCCTCGATGGGGCGCGCGAGCACGACGACCTTGCGGGCCCGGCGCGGAGCGAGCGCGAATCCGCGCCGGGTCGCGCGCACGCCGGCCAGCGCCCGCAATGCCTGGCGCAGCCGCGCCATCTCGACGCGCAGCCGCGCGCGATGCGATTCGTCGGCGCGCTTTCCTCCGAAGGCCCGCGCCACGAGCGCGTCTCGCGACGCGTCCCCGGGCCACGCTTCGCCCAGCGCCCGGACGAGCGAGAACAACACCGGCCGCCGGGTGAGGGAGACCGCCGCATGCGCGTCCCGCACGATATATCGGCACGCGTCCACGACGAGCGCCGGCGACCTCAACAAGGCCTCAACCTCCCCGAGCACGAGAAGCCGCTCTTCGCCGCGCGCGATCAGGCGCGCCGCGGGCGTGTTGAGGACGCGCGCCGCGCTCTCCACCTCCGCCATCAGCGCGGGGATCCCGGCGTGAAGCGCCGCCCGTCCGGCCCGGGCGAACGCGGCGCGCGCGGTCTTCGTATGAAGCCGTCGCAGCGCGATGCCCGCGACGATGAGTTCGCGGGAGGCTCGCAACGCGGGCGGCAGAGGCGCGGGATCGAGTTCGGCGAGCGCGCGCCCGGCCTCGTCGAGGCGCCCGATCAACACGAGGCGCCGCAGCGCGAGGTTCCGCGCATGCCGGGCGTTGATCCGGTCGCCGTGCGCCTCGAGCGTCGCCCGCGCCGCTTCGAGCGCCTTCGCCGGCCAGCCCAGATCGCGCGCGGCCAGCGCGATTTCCCCCTCGGCGACGACGCACCTCGCGCGGGCCACGGGCTCTTTCGGTCCGAAGGCTCGCGCCGCGCGTCGCACGAGCGTCCTCGCCCGACCGAGGTCGCCGAGCTGCGCCATCGCGATGCCGCGAAGCGCGAGCGCCGGCGCGTCGTCGCGCAGAGCCACCCGGTCGAGGGCGCCGAGAGGATCGCCGGCGGCGAGGGCTCGCGCCGCGGCCGCGATCAGGACGTCCATCGGAATCGCGCCATGGTTGTAACTCTCACGGTTTCGAATCCTGCGCTAATATCGTTCCGTGACCCGCGATTGCGGGGCCGCCCGGAAGAAGGACGAGCCTTCACGGCAGAAACAGATCATCAAACAAAAACACGGAGAACATACATCATGGCGGACATTATTCATAAAATCGGAATCAAGGCGTCGCTGGCGAAGGTTTACGCCGCGGTCTCGACCGTCGAAGGCGTGGCGGGTTGGTGGACCCGGGACGCGACCGGACAGTCGAAACCCGGCGGAAGCATCGAGGTTCGTTTCCATTCTCCCGCCGGAGTCGAAATCGGCAACATGGCCTTCGTCCTCGAGAAGCTGAATCCGGAGAAGGAAACGCGCTGGCGCTTCACGGCCGGGCCGGAGGAATGGATCGGAACCGGGGTGACGTTCAACCTCTCCCGCGATGGCGACGCCACGATCGTCCTCTTCGGCCACCGGAACTGGCCCGAGGCCGGCGAGTTCATGGCCCATTGCAGCATGAAGTGGGCGACGTTTCTCCTGAGCCTCCGTCAACTGCTCGAAACCGGAAAGGGCCGGCCATCCCCCGACGATCTCAAAATCGACAACTGGAATTGACGAGGCAGAGCCTCACCGCGACTTCGAAGCCGGAGGCGCGAGGCTGAGCCACGTTTTCACCACGGAGCAAGGCACGGCTCCGCCGGCAAGCAAACGAGAGAAACGGAATGGCCTCA
>CAZFCY010000188.1:0-9148 GCA_964517665.1 uncultured Opitutaceae bacterium
GTCTCGAAGGTCCGCAGCGCGTCTGGCGCTGGAAACGCGTTACTGGTGAGTGGCTTCGCGTATCGCGCGGCGTTCCTCGAGTGTCGGCGAAGTGCACTGGCGTCCCACGGTTGTTGCTGTGCGGCTGGTATGGCACGGAGACGCTCGGCGATCGCGCAATCCTTGCCGGGCTTTGCCGAATGGTGCGTCGGGAGCATCCTACGGTGCCGATCGATGTCGCGTCACTTGAACCGTACATCACCGAGGAGTCGCGCCGGTGTATGCCCGAACTTGGCATCGAACGCATTGTGTCGCTCGATGCGGCTCGGCGGAACGCGATAGAAGCTGACTATTCCGCGATTGCGATCGCGGGGGGACCGCTGATGACGCCGGTGGCCGAGGTAATCGACCTTCAACAATTGATCATCGCGGGACATGCTGCGGGCGCGCGTATCGGCGTGCTGGGTTGCGGCATCGGGCCGATTGGTTCAGAGCGTGCGCGTAGAAAGGCAATTGAGACGATCGTGAAGCTCGCAGATGTATGCGTGGTGCGCGATGCGGCGTCGGCGGCGCATGCGACTGGATTCTGCCGACGGCGCGGGCAGGTCGAGGTGGCATGCGACCCAGCTTTCTTTTGGGAGGCGTTGAGGCCTGCTGGACGAACATGCGGTTCCGGCAAGCCGGTCGTGGCGCTGGCATTGCGCGACTGGCCGGCGCATGAGTACGGCGCGGAGCTTACGCCATCTAAGGCACGACGTCTGAAGGAGCGATTTGAAGGTGAACTCATTGTGATGGCGAAGCACCTTCATGAGCACGGCGTCATGCTCGTTCCGGTATGCATGCACACGCTCGCGGTGGGAGGCGACGATCGAATGTTTTATCGGCGCCTTTTCTCTGGATTACCGGAAATAGGCTCGGCTGCGAATTGGCGACGTCGCCGGCCAGTGGATGAGTTGGCGCTTTTGCGCGAAGCTGATGTGGTGTGCGGGATGCGATTTCATTCGATCGTTTTCTCACTCGGATTGGGGCGTTCTTTTGTTGCGCTCGACTACACCAGGGGTGGAAAGATCGCTGAACTCCTCCGTGCGACAGGAAACGAGGCGCGCTTGATTGGCTTCGATGAGTTCGACGGTGCCGCCACGGCAGAGCGAATCCTCGACGACATTATCTCGGCTTGTGCGCCAAGTCCACCAGACTTGGTGTCAAGTGATGCGATCTACCGTTCGGCGATCAGACAATTGCTTGCGTGAGGCACGAAAGCGGCTCTCTGGCATGCGCGTTGTTCACCTTAGCTCCTACGATACATTTGGCGGCGCGGCATTGGCCGCGCACCGGCTGCATCGTGGGTTGTGCGCGGAGGGGATCGATTCATCAATGAGTGTGCGTCGGCGCTACGGGCCAAACGACGGTACGATCGACGAGCCAGTGGGGATCGGCGCGCGCATTGCCGCGCGATTGCGTCGGCGGCTCGACGAACGGGCCGCAAGACTGTCGGGATGGCGTGGTGGGGGGCGTTTTTCACCGGGCCTCATCGGAAGGGCGGTCCGCAATGCGATCGAATGTCGTTCACCGGATGTAGTGCATGTTCATTGGCTCGGCGACGGCTTTATCGATCTGCGCGAACTGCCAAAGTCGCGGAGGCCGGTGATCTGGACCTTTCACGACATGTGGCCATTTACCGGAGGGTGCCACTACTCGGGCTCGTGTCAGCGCTTCGAAGGGTCTTGCGGGCGATGTCCTCTCCTTGGCGCGCGGAAGGACAATGACCTTTCGTGCCGGATGTGGGCGCGAAAAGACGCCATTTATCGGCACACTGCGATTGTCGGCGTCGCACCAAGCCGGTGGATGGAAGGGCTCGCGCGTTCGAGTTCGCTGTTTCGCGATTACGACGTGCGCACTATCCATAATGGCATCGATACGGTTCATTTTGCCCCAGGAGACAAGAAGGCGGCCCGTCGTGAACTCGGTCTACCGTTCGGAAGGCGCCTTATTGTTGCTGGAGCAAGCGCGTTTCAACATGATGCGCGAAAAGGCTTCGATTTGTTTGGAGCGATCGCTGCACGGCTTTGCCAACTCGCGCCTGATGCATACGCGTTCGCGATTTTTGGAACGGGCGCCGCGGAGACGATCGAACTCGAAGGCACACACGCCTACGAACTTGGGGTGATCAGCGACCCAAGCAAGATTGTCGATGTTTATCGTGCAGCCGACGTTTTCGTAGCGCCATCAAGGGAAGATAATCTGCCGAATACCCTCGTCGAGTCACTGGCATGCGGCACGCCCGGAGCGTCGTTCGCGATCGGGGGAATTCCCGAGATCATCGACGATGGGCTCAATGGATGTCTGGCCAAACCCTTTGATGCGCGAGATCTGGCTGATCGAATCCATTGGCTTCTCAATGATCCGGCGCGATCGGCAGACGCGGCAAGGGCGTCACGCCGAAAAGCAGAAGCTGCGTTTTCGCTCAAGGATATGGTGCGGCGGCATCGCGAACTCTATGCGGAGGTTGTCGAGCGTTGAAACTGCTTGTGGTCACCCCGACGCTGGGACGGTCGCCATGGCTTGAGGCCGCGGTGACGAGCGTCGCGCGTCATGCGGGGGGGGCGGCTCACGTGTTGATCGCGCCCGCCGGGGTCGAGCGGGATCTCGCGCGTCGGTTTCCCCGGACGCAAGTCCGCGCCGAAACCCGGGGCGGGCTATACGCTGCGGTCAACGAGGCCGCGGCCGGTGACTGGGACTCCCTCACCTACCTCAACGACGACGATACTCTCGAGCCAGGGTTCGCGCAGGTGAGGTCGTTTGTCGCGTCCGTGCCGGCCATCGTGTTTGGCGACGTGCGCTATATCGATGCCTCCGGTCGCGACCTCGGGCGCATGCCGTCCGCGAAGCCGGCGTGGGTTCCGGCTTTGCTCGGCGCTGGCCGCGCGCCGTTCACGCAACAGGGCACGACGATTCCACGCGCGACATGGACGCAACTGCGAGGCTTCGACCTGCAATGGCATCTCGCGGCGGATTACGACTTCTGGTGCCGTGCCGCGGCGGGGGGCGCGCGCTTCGTGCGTGTGCGGGATACGGTGGCTTCCTTCCGTCTGCACAACCTGCAACTGAGCACGCGACGGAACGAGATGGCCGCGGAGATTGCCGCGATTCGCGCGCGCCATGCCGCCGTGCTCGAAGGCAGGAGTCCTGCTGGCGCGCGGTGGTGGTTCCGCTGGCATTCGCTCGCGCGCCTGTGGGAACGGCGACGGCGCGCTGGCGTGTGGACCTCAGAGGCGCTCTACGCGCGCCACTCCCGGGGCGCATGAAAGCCGTAACGAGCAAGCCCGTAATCATCCATCCGCTTGCATCGCGGCGTCCGACGGGCATGGCGACCGCGGCACGGGGCCTCGATGCGTTGCTTGTGCCCGCTCAGGCGAATGGCGCACCGCGGCTCGATCGATGGTTTCATTTTATCAACGATGTGGCGCCGTTTGCTGCGCTGAAAATGTTGTTGCGTTTATTACTGGTGCAACTCGTGCCGTTGCTGCTGCGCAGACGGCGTTTGCTGTTCTCTTCACACCACGGCCCGCTGTGGGCGACGGGACGGCACGCGTTGATAGTGTACGACCTTACTGCCCTGCGACACGCGCGGGCCAAGACGTTGCAATCACTTTATCTGCGCCGCTTGCTGCCCCGTGCAGCGCGGGCTGCCACGCGCGTCGTGACGATTTCCGCGCCGATCGGCGAGGAGGTGCGCGCGCATCTCGGCGTGAACTCCGACGTGATCCCGTGTTTCTCTCCCACGCTCTCGCTCGCCGCCGCGCGACCGTGGCGGGCCGGAGGGCGCCACGTGCTTGTGATCGGCGCGCATTTTTCCCACAAGAATCTCGACCTTGCGCTCGCTGCGGTGCGGCACGCGCGCAAGGCGTTGGGCGCCGATTTGCGTCTCGTTGTCGCGGGTTGCCGTCGCGAACTCTGGTGGCGGGAAAACGGCGGCCTCGCCGTTCTGGTGGCGGAAGGGTGGCTGGATGTGCACGACTATGCGGCCACCGAGGACGTGTTGGCGTGGATGAGCAGCGCCGCATGTCTGCTCTACCCCTCGCTCGCGGAAGGACAGGGGCTGCCGCCGTTGGAGGCGCTGGCGGCCGGTTGTCCCGTGGTGTGTGCCGACATCCCGGTGCTCCGCGACACATGTGGCGACGCGGCATTTTTTGTCGACCCGCGCGACTCCATCGCGCTGGCAACATTGTTATCCAATCTGCGGCAGGGCGAACCGTGGGCAGAACTCGCGCGTCAACGAGCGGCGACCCCGGCTGTGCTCGAGCTTTTCCCCGCATCGCGATTGCAGGCAGCTTGGGAGTCGTTTTTCCTGCGCTGGCTCTAAACGGACCCACTCTCTCGATGCCGGACTCTGCGCCTCTATCCGCCGCCATGCCCGAGCTTCGGCTTGCACAGCTTCCGGCGATGGCGGCGCGGCTTGTTGCGGGGGTGCGGGAGGCTGGTTTTCGGCCCGATGTCGTCGTGTATGTCGAGCGCGGGGCGCGTTTGCTCGCGGCGGCGATGTGCGACGAGTTGGGATGCGGCGCGGTGGCGGTCACGGCGCAGCGCAAGGGGGGCGTGCTCAAGCGCATGGCCGCGAAGATCGCGGGGCGGCTTCCGCGCGACATGCGCGATCGCTTGCGGCGGGCGGATGAGCGCTGGTTGTGGCGTGGCGAAGGCGCGCCGCGCGATGTGACGTCGGAGTTTTCCGGCAGGCTCGATGGCCTGCGGGCGTTGATCGTGGACGATGCGGCGGATTCCGGGCGCACGATCGCGGGTTGCCGCGCGTGGCTGGCTCAGCGCGGCGTGGCGCCCGGGGATGCGCGCGCGGCCGTGCTCGCGGCGACGACGCCAGCGGGGCGCGCGGCGGTGGATTTTTGGGTGCTCGATCGCAACACGCGCCTGCCCTGGTCGGCCGACAGCGCGGAGCGCTCGCTCGCCGAGGCTCTATATAAGAAATGCGTTCCTCCGGCTTTTGCCGCCGGAAGCGCCGCGCTGTGAAGTCGGCTCGCTCGCGGCCAGGGGCGACTGGCCGGGCGATGGGACGCGCAGGTCTCTTCGCGGGTTGTTCGGCGTGCCTGGAGTTTTTCTTGCGATCTGCGGGCGAAGGGACTCGCCCGGCCACCTTTTCAGCGGGCCGCCCGTTGACAGCGTGAGCCGGAATGAGCACATTTGTGCATGCCTGGTTCCACCACGCTTTTTCGCACCCGCGTGCCCACGGTCCGACTCAAGCGCGCCGAGAAGGTTCTGGCCCGGCTCGGGCTCAAGCCGGGCGAGGCATTCAACATGCTCCTGGCGCAGGTGGAGCTTCGCGGGGGGCTTCCCTTCCCGGTCACGGTAAAACCAGACCGGGTATTGACGGCGGAAGAACAGGCCGCTGCCTGGACGGACTCGTTCGGTGCCTATTGAACCCCAACGAGGCGAAGTCTGGTTTGCCGATCTCGGAATGATCGAGAAAAGCCGGCCGGTGCTCGTGCTGGCTCATCCGGGCGAAAGCGATGCCCGCTCCCTGGTCATTGTCGCTCCGTTGACGTCGCAGTTGCGTGGCGGGCGAGGCGAGGTCGATCTCGGGAAACCGCGATGGTTGCCGAAACATTCCGCCGTCAACGTGCAGGGCCTGGCCAGTTTCGACCGCCACAAGCTCGCGCGAAGGCTTGGCGCGCTTGCGCCGGCGCTGTATGCGCAGGTGCAGGACGCCCTCCGGGACATCCTCGGCCTCTGATTGACGTTTCTTTGCGGACAAAGCCGCCTACGACTCTTGTTGTTTTCGCGATGGAGGCTCCCACAACGAGCGGCGATCAGCGTGTATATTGCCGAACCCTCCACCAACCCCTGGCATGCGCCTCGCGATCTTTGATTTTGACGGAACGGTGATTCGCGGGAACTCGTGGCACGAGTTCTTCCGGAGCGAGGTGCGACGGCGTCCGGCTCGCGCGCCGGTGTTGCTGCTGGCGGGGATGTTGCGGCGATCGCGCGTGTGGAGCGGCTCGCGGCTGCGGGCGTTTGCGTTGTCGGGGTTGCGCGGCATGGCGGAAGCCGGGGTTCTGGCGCTTGGAAACGAGCTGTATATGCGCCGGCTCGCGGCGCAGGTCGTGCCCGAGGCGGTGGCGGAAATCACGGCGCGGCGCGCGGCCGGCTTCGAGATCGTCATCGCCACGGGCGCGTTCGCCTTCAACGTCGCGCCGTTTGCGCGATCGGTCGGCGCGCATGCGGTGATCGCGACGGAGGTGGAGTTTCAAGACGGCGTATGCACCGGCCGGATGCTGTGGGATGAGACCCTGGGCGCGGCGAAGGCAGCCGCGTTGCGCGAGCGCTTTGGAGACGAGGCTGCCGTCGATTGGAGCCGAAGCTGCGTCTACACCGATAGCGCGACAGATGCGCCGCTGCTCGCGCTCGTGGGCGAACGCTGTTTCGTCAGCGCGGACGGAAACCCGGTCGCGGGGCTTCCTGAAAACACGCAATGCCTGCGGTGGCGGGGGCTGGCCGCAAGCGAAGCGGGCGCGAGATAGGGTCGGACTGATTGGAGGGAGATGTCACGCGGAGGCGCAAAGACGCGGAGAGGAGGGGCAGGCGCCATTTCGACTGCGTTATCGCGTTTCTCTCTCCTATCTGGTGCGCGAATGTGAGACGCGTCATGGGGTGGGCGCAGGTCTCTTCGCGTGCCTGGAGTTTTTCTCCCGATCAGCGGGCGAAGGGACTCGCCCGGCCACCTTTTCGTGCGGCGTCCGGCGGAGGCGGGGTGGATTCGGGCTCCAGCAGGCGGGCGAGGGCGGGGCCGGTGAGCCAGCCTTTGGGCGGGAAGACGTCGGGGAGGAGGCGCGTGGCGAGGGCGTTTTCTTCCACGGCATATATATCGGTGACGCGGAGGCCGTCGGAGTTGCGCATGAGGATGCCGTAGGCGAGGCGCTCGCGGTGATAACGGAGGACGAGTTCCGGCGTGGCCGCGACGGGCGCGGTGATGACATCCGCGAAGGAATCCGGATGCGCCGCGATGCGCGCGAGCAAGGGCTCGCGCAGGCTGGCGAGGCGCGGCGGCAGGGATGCGAGCGCGTCGCCGGGATCGGGCGCCTGCCAGGCGCGGAACAGGAGCGGCCATGCCTGGCTGTCCGCGGGGGGCGTTTGCGCGCCGGCGAGCACGCGAAAGAACGCGCCGGAGTCCGGCTCGAGTTTCGCCGCGGCGGCGGTGTTCCCGGCGTCGGGCGCGAGCCACCAGCGAAACAACGCCTGTATATAGCGCGCGCGCTGGCGCATCGGTTCGGGCAGCGTGGCGTCGGCTGCGAGGCCTTCGAGCATGTCGTCCGCGATGGCGGCGGTCGCGTCGCGGCGGTCGCGCGACCGCGGGTTTTCCCAGCCCGGCGCGGTGATGGAGGCGGGGTCGTTGATCCACTCGAGCGCGTAGGCGCGCGGGGCGTCGTCGCCGCGGCCGGCGCGGACGAGCGCGAGACCGAGCCCGAAATAAACGCCGCCCTTGTCCGGCACGAGCCTCGCGGCCTCGCGGAAATGCCGCGCCGCAGCCGCCGGATCGGAAGCGAGCAGGAGCCATCCGAGATTGAAGTGGCAGACCTCCTGGTTCGGATCGATCTCGAGCGAGCGCGTGAGCTGCTCGATCGCGGCGCGGGGATCGCGCGTCGCGAAATACATGCCGAGCTGCGTCGGGTAAAACGCGGAGCGGGGCGCGAGTTTCATCGCCTGTTTGGCGCCGTCGGGAAACGCCCCGGTGTCGCCCGCCTCGAGTTTTTCCACGCCTGAGACGAAGGCGTGGCGCGCCCGCAGGTCGGGAACGACGAACCAGCCGATGAGCGCGAGCGCCGCGAAAATGAGCAGCGCGGGAGCGAAGCGCGCGGCTTCAGGAGTCAGGCGGGCTGATTCAACCAACCGACTTCCGACTTCCGACTCCCGTCCCCTGTCGCCTGCTTCCTGATTTCCGGGCAGGGGCCGTCTCTCCATGCTGCCCGCGAGCAGCGCGAGGCAGAAGGAAACGGCGAAGCCGAAGACGGGAACATCGAGCTGAAAATCCGTGAGAGAAAACACGCCGTAGCCTGTCAGCGCGAGGGCGAGCGACCATGCGCGCAGGCGGTCGCCGCCGAGGTCTCGAGGTAGGAGCGGCTTCAGCCGCGAGGCGTTGCTCTCATCGCGGCTGAAGCCGCTCCTACCCGAGCCTCGAAATGTCAGTCGCGCCATCATTAGGCCCACGCCGAGCGCGACCAGCGCGAACGCCGCGAGGCCCGGCGTGCCGAGTTCGGCCCAGAGTTGCGCGGGCGCGCAGTGCAGTTGCAATACGTCTTCGACGCCGCCCTGGAGGCGCGAGCGGTAGCCGGGATAGGTGAGCGAGACCGTGCCGGGGCCGTGGCCGAGGAGCGGACGATCGAGGCCCATCAACACGCCTGCCTCGAGCATCGCGGCGCGCTGGAGGTTGCTGTCGGCGGCCTGGGCCGACCATTCGCGATGGATCACGAGCGCGCGCATGCGCGGGTTGAGCGATACGAACACGCCCGCCGCGAGGAGCAGCGCGACCACCAGCCCTCCCTTCCACAAAACGGGGATTCGCGCGCGGACGAGCACGACGCCGGCGGCGAGCGCCAACATCGCGAGCAGGCCGAGCAGCCCGCCGCGGCTGCCCGATTCCACGATGAGGGCGAGCGACAACAGCGCGGTCGCCGCGCCAAACAAGCGCCACGCGCCGCGCGAGGCCGCGGCGAAGCCCGCCGCGATCGGCAGCGCGAGCAGGGCGAAGCCGGCTGTATATATCGAATGGCCGAGAGGGTGTATATTGCGCTCGACGAGCGCCTGCGCCAGCGGCAGGCCGCCCTGTGACACGCGCGGAATCACGTCGTGGACGAGCCAGAGCGCGTGGCTCGCAAGGGCGAAGCACGCGGAAAAAACGACAAATGCCTTCAAGGCGCTCCCGGCGCGCCGGCGGATCGTGTCGGAATCGCCGCCGAGCCAGGCTCGCAACAGCCAGGCGAAACACACGGCGGAGACTGGAATCGACGCGGCCACCATGCTCGTCTCGCGATAAGGGCTGAACCACGCCGACACGATGCTCGCGACTGCGATGATGATATAAGCGAGATCGAAGGCGCCACCGAGCCGCGGGATCGCTGTGGAGTCAGGGGACAGGGAACAGGAGTCAGGGGTCAGGGGACGGAGA
>CAZFCY010000189.1:0-8833 GCA_964517665.1 uncultured Opitutaceae bacterium
CACACGGAGGTGGACCCTCCAATGCCCCGGAGCTTGCTCCGGGGATCTTTACTCGACGAACAGTCTTCTGTGTTCGGAGTTCCGGCTTCAGCCGGTTCGATCATCTTCGCTCTCCGGCGCCGGCTGATTGATCTGCCAGAGATGCGCGGTGGCCAGGCTTCGAAACGGGATGAATCTCGCCATCAGCCGCCGCGTGGCGCCGGCATCGGGCCGCTTCTCGAGCTGAAAGAGCGAAAGCAACCCGCTGGTCACGCCGGTGTCGCCCAGCGGGAGGCAGTCGGCAAAGCCGAGCGAGCGCATCATCAGGTAGTTGACGGACCACGGGCCCAGCCCGCGAACGGCGAGCAGCGCGCGCTCGACGCGCGTCGCGGACATGAGGCGCAAGGCCTCGAGATCGAGTTTTCCTTCCGCGATGAGACGGGAGATGGAGATGACGTAGTCCGCCTTTTGCCGCGAGAATTGCAGCGGCAACAGATCGCCGGGCTCGAGCGCGGCCACTTCGCGCGGCGAGGGGGGCGCATGAAGGCCGTTGCCCATCGGCGTCCCCGCCTTCTCCATCAGCCGTCGCTTCAAGAGGCACGCGAAGGCGAAGTTGATCTGCTGCCCCACGATCGCCCAGAGCAGGCCGTCGAAGATGGTGTGTGTCTGGCTGATGCGCAGCCCGGGCCGCCCGGCGACGAGTTGCGGCAGCTTCAGCTTGCGCGCGAGCCGGGCAAACGCGGCCGCGCCTTGCCCGAGGCCGAGCAAGCCGGCGACCATGGCGTGCGCGCGCGGCAGTTGTGTCGTCGGCCGATCGATCGAGACGCGGGCGTGGTCCGGCGCGAGATCCATCGTGAGGACATGGGCTTCGGCGCCCAGTCGAATGGCGGCGGTGTAAACATCGCCTTCGAGACGCTCGGTGACACTGTGCCGATCGCGGCTGAGCGCGCGCCGCAGGTGGGCAGGCGAATGGTCGTCGGGCAGTCGGATCGAAAAACTCCGGCCGGTCCTGAGCGCGCGAAAGGCCGCGGGCGTCAGCCCGGCGCCGGCCAGAAACGCGTCGTGAAACGAGGCCGGCGCGTCATATCCGACCGCCCGCGCGATCCTTGCCGGCGGGGCGTCGCCGGCGAGCAGAAGCCGCTTTGCCGCGTCGAGACGCGCGCGCCCGAGCAGGTCTTCCGGCGTGGAATGAAAGTGCTGTAACAAGATTGTGGATACACGCTTCCCGCCGCGTCCCATGCGCGCCGCGAGCGACGCCGTGTCGGGAAACCGATCGGGGCGCGCCCGGAGTTCAGCCACCAGCGACTCGGCCGGCTCCAGGGTGGCGTCCGCATGCCGGGATGCTCCGGGTTTCGCTCGCGCCTTGATCATCTCGAATCCCGCGGGCGGCGCAGGCGCGCCAGGGTCCCTGTGTTTCCTCCCGTTAAAAAGCGCCTCACTGGATTCACGTTGATTGTCGCCGCGCCGCCCTGTGCCCCGTGATAAAATCGCATTCACACGGCGCCGCCGCCCTCCTCTTCCTGCCTGTTCATCCTGGCCAGCGTGACGCTCTTGACGCGGTGGCGATCCATCTCGACGACCTCGAATCGCCAGCCGTCCCATTCGAAGCTCTCGCCGACGACCGGGACGTGCGCGAGCCGGTCGAGCACGAACCCGCCGAGGGTCTCGAAATCGTCATCCTCCTCGCCGGGCAGCGCTCCGAATCCGAATCGTTGCTTGAAATCCCTAATGTCCATCCCGCTGTCGACCAGCCAGGAGCCGTCGTCGCGCTTCGTCGCGCCCGGCTCGCAACGGTCGCCGGGCTCGGGCAGGTCGCCGACGATCGACTCCATGACGTCGATCAGGGACGCGATGCCGCGGATCGAGCCGTATTCATCCGTGACGAGAGCGATGTGCTTGCCTGTTTTTTTGAATGCCTCGAGCAACTGCACGACCGTCACCGAGCGGGGCACGTAGAGCGGCGCGACGATGTGGTCGCGCAGGCGGCTGTTGACGCCGATGGCGGTGTTCGCCCACAGGGCCTTGACGGAGACCATGCCGAGGATGTTGTCGCGCGTGCCTTCGAAAACCGGAAACTTGGAGTGGCCGCTCGCGACGATCTTCCGCCAGTTCACCTCGTCGGAATCGGCCGCGTTCAGAAAGACGATGCTGCTGCGCCGCGTCATGATCTCCGTGACCGGCCGCTCGTCGAGCCGCAGCACGTTTTCCACCATCTTGCGCTCGCCTTTGTGAAACACGCCCGCGGCGGCGCCTTGCTCGATCAAGTGCGTCACCTCCTCGTCGGACGGCGGGGCCTCGGGCTCCCCGGCGAGTCCGAGCAGTTTCAGAATGAACTCCGTCGACGCCATCAACAGCCACACGAACGGGGACGCGAAGCGCGAGAGCGCGTTCATGGGAGCGGCGAGCAGCATCGCCTTCCTCTCCGGATTGTTGAGCCCGATCCGCTTCGGCACGAGTTCGCCGATGATCAACGACAGGTAGGTGATCCCGCCGACGACCACGATGAATCCGATCGCGTGGGCATAAGGCTTCATCGCCGGAATCTGCCCGATCGCGGCCCCCAGTTTCTCCGAAAGCGTCGTGCCGCCGAACGCGCCGGCGAGGATGCCGACCAGCGTGATGCCGATCTGCACGGTGGAGAGAAAACGTCCCGGCTCCCTCGCCAGCGCGAGCGCCTTCGCCGCCGACGGGGAGCCTGCTTCCGCGAGGGTCTTGAGCCGGACCTTGCGGGCCGACACGACGGATATCTCCGCCATCGCAAACAGTCCATTCATCAGCAGCAGGCAGAGGATGATGATGATCTCGAGAAAGATATTGCTCATGAGTATGAATGGAGGCGCGGATCGCATTCGTCCGCGATGCGAGCGGACGGCGCGACCGAAAAAAATTCGACCATTCGCCGGCGGGCGTCAACGAGGCCGCCGCGCGTTCCGCCGTCCGTTTACCCGAGGGCGGCGAGGGCGATCCGGTAATTCTCGAAGACCTGCGCGGGACCGCCGACATCGGCATGGAGATCGCGCATCAGCCCGTCCCGCAGGCCGTAAATCCAGCCGTGCACGGAGAGTTCCTGGCCGCGCGCCCACGCATCCTGCACGATGGTGGTGACGCAGACATTCGCGACCTGCTCGATCACGTTGAGTTCGCAGAGGCGATCGTAACGCGCGGGGCCCGGCTCGGGCAGCGCGGCCAGCCGGCGCTCGTGTTTCTCGCGAACTTCCTGGACGTGGCGCAGCCAGTTGTCGGCCAGGCCGATGCGCTCCCGGCGCAACGCGGCGCCCACGCCGCTGCAACCGTAGTGCCCGCAAACGATGATGTGCTTCACGCGCAGCAGATCGACGGCGAACTGGAGCACGGAAAGGCAGTTGAGGTCGGTGTGGACGACGACATTGGCGACGTTGCGGTGGACGAAAAGCTCGCCCGGGAGCAATCCCACGATCTCGTTGGCGGGCACGCGGCTGTCGGAGCATCCGATCCAAAGGTAGGCCGGCGCCTGCTGACGGGCCAGTTTCTGGAAGAAATCGGGATCCTGCTCGCGACACTTCAGCGACCAGGCGCGATTGTTTTCGAAGAGCGTTTCCACCGAGGACATCCGCGGAGGATGGAGCGTCGCTCCTCCCGATGCCGAGCGCGAAGCTTCGAAAATGACCGGCGGAATCGGGAGGAGAATCTCCAGTGCCCGGATCCCCACGGGATTCCCCGCGCCAATGCCATTTCGCTCATCGAAGCGGTCCCCGTCCTTCCGGGCAGGGCTGCGATGATCGGCGCGCGCGCCTTTTCGCGCTTGAGCGGGAGGACGGCGCTTGCCCCGCCCTCATCGCGAGGCAGGCTCGGAACCCGCGTTGCGCGTGTGCCTCCCCTCTCGATCATCACAGGCATGAGAAAAAAGAACAACCCATCGGAGATCGACCTGATCCCGTCGCTTCGCGAAGTGGTCGAAAGCGAGCATCTGGACGCGGAGAAACTATCCGTGGCGCTGGAGGCGGACGAGGAAGGGAAGATCCTCTTCAAAGACCGGCATCTGATATTCGTATCGGATGGCAGGAATGCGGGCGCCTGGAATGTCCCCTCGCTGCGCGCTTTGTTTCGGGGAAGCAAAGCGCCGCCGGACAATCTCGAAACATACCCGCCTGAGTACGCTCCTTTGTTCTTTACGGTGGAGAAACATATCCTCGCCGTTTCCAGCCCACAACGGGCGGCGACGGATCAGGAAATGGAGTCGGTTTACTCGGCGATCCGCCGCCGCCCGGACGGAAAGAACCTGCTGGGGCCGACACACGATATACTTTGGCAGGCGGTTGCGCTCATGCTCGGAATGTACGTCGTGAGCGAGGCCGAGTTTCTTGCGCTCATGAATCGTCTGGAACGATCCGCGCGGCTCTGGGCGTTAAAGCCGGTCTCGAGGAACTACGCCAAATACTTGCGCGAAAGTTTCGCATCACTCGATGATGGTTTTTGACTGCCAGGCAGTTTGAGGCAGGCAGAGCCGCCAGGGTGCGGAAGCAAAGATCCGCGAGGCAAGCCCAGCGGCATTGGAGGGATCGGCTCTCCGTCCGGGCCGTTGGAGGCAAAGGGAATGAATCCAGGCGCGTTCAACGATCACGACCCTCCTCGTGCGAAGGCGAAGCGAAGCCGCTTGTTTCCCCGGGCGCGACATAACCCCTGGCGCCGCCGAGTGCGTTGAATCTCTTCGACAATACGATCGTCGAGAGCACTCCCATCGCCGCCAGGACGAATCCGATCAGGAACGTGTAACGATACACCTGTCCCGAATAGTCGAGAAAAGAACCGACGAGCGGGGCGAGCATCATCGTGCCGAGCGAAAGCAACATCGCCTGGGCGGATGCGAATTGAGCGAACCTCGCCTTCGGATAAAGCCGCTGGCCCAACGACGCCGTGGCCGTATGCCAGGCGCCTCCGAGGACGCCGTGCGCGATCAGAGCGATCGCGAAGAACGTCGCGTTCGTGGCGAAAAGCCCGCCCCACAGCACGGCCGCGGCATACAATACGATGGTGGCCAGGCCGATCCTGACCGGATGAAAGCGATCGGCCAGCGCCCCCAGGAAATAAGAAAGCGCCAGGGAAACGAGATAAGTGAGAGCCAGGCATTTTCCATAAACATCCATCCCCATTCCCACGCTCTTGGCGAAGAACACGCTGAATACATTTATCGGAATGAACGCCAGGAGCGGCAGATTGGTCGCCAGGAAAACCCACAGGTAGAACGGATGAGTGAAGCATTCCCGAAAGTAGGTCTTCGTGGCGCCCCGGAAACCGAGCCGTTCGTCCCTGGGCCGGGGCGGATCGGGGTATTTACCCTCCTCCACTTTCAGGCACATCAAGGTGAACCCGACACCATAGAGCGTGCCGATCCCGATGAAGATCCATAGATAGTGCTCCTCGGATTTCCCGAGCAGCCAGAAATTGAAGATCATTCCCGCAATCAAACTCAGCGCGCGAAACATGCCGTGAAAACGCCCGAGCAGGACACCGGGCACGACGTCGTTGATCAATGCCACGAAGACCGCATTGGCCGTGACCGTCGCGACTTCGAACAAGGTCCAGAACAAACAGAAGCAGATGAGGATGGATGGATTCAGCCCGGGCGAATAGTCACCCAGTAAATCATGCAGGCGCCGTCCGATCACCGGACAGAAAGCCAGCCCCACGATCGAAAGCGCGGCGATCGGCGTGGGAATGGCGAGGAAAGGAATGCGTCGTCCCCAACGCCCGCGATGCCGGTCGGATCGATAGCTGACGATCGGCCCCAAAACCATGGTCAATACCGCGGGAAGCGAGCCGATCAGCAATCCGACCAGCAGGTCGGACGCTTCGAACCTCCTCAGCAGGAGCTGAACGACCGAGGCGATCGAACGCTCTTTCATGGACCAGGCGAAGTCGCCCCAAAGCAGCCAGCAAAACAGCAGAACCAGCCCGCCGGTCGTGTAAGTGAGTGTGCCCGCCCGCCACACCCGGCGCTCCGAAGACCCGGCGCGCGCGGCAGAGCCCGCCTCAGCGGCGCTGCCGGCGGGAAGCATGAACCTCATGGGGCGGCCGAAGTGGCTGCGGTTGTAGTTTTCGCCTCGAGGAGTGCCGTATGCGTTGAAAACGCCCGCGAACACCGATCACGAGCACGGCCGGCAATCGACAATAACGATCAAGCGCATCGGCAAACGCCACGATGCGCCATGCGCTATTGCGCGACCACAGCGAGCTGACGTGAACGCCGGTCACAGAATGTGTATCATGGAAGAAACACCCTGCCATCGGATCCCGCAGCCAGCGCACACGTTCACGTTGTATGCATTGGCGCAACGCCTCGTTCGCATGGGCCTGCTCGTCGGCGAGACGATGTCCTTCAGCCTGCACGCTCGCCGAGTGGCGGAAGCAGTGCAGCGAACCACTGTGCAGATCGAGCATTCAGGTGAGGTTGGAGAGAAAGGCCAGGGGCCGTCGTAACAGATCTCGCGGGAAAGCCGCGCGGCCGGAGTCAGGGGCATGCGACCGTGTGCACAGCATGCCCTCAAACACCTTTCTTGGGAATGGACGACAACGGCGATTCTTTGCATTTTTCAGCACCATGGATTCCCCGCAACCCATCCCTCCCTTTCCACTCACGCGGATCGTTGTCGCGGGCAGCCAGCCTCGTTATTATCGATGTCCCCCGGACTGGACCTGCGATCTCCTCCTCGACGATTTCGACCTCTGGTTCGTCTTTCGCGGGCGGGGACGCTTGTCGATCAATGGCCAGGAACACGTGGTGCATGGACCGCAGATCTTCGTTTTCCAACCAGGAGAACGTGTCCTGGGAACTCACGAGCCGGACGAACCGCTCGAAGTCATCGCGTTTCACTTTTCGGCGTCGGCAAAGGAACGATCCGCCGCCCGCGCATTGGCGCTGCGGATGTGCGGGATCAGGCCACGCGATCCGGCCCAACTACGCGAACAGTGCTCCTGGCTGGTTTACGCCGGCCTCGACATGGACGCGGCCGGCGTCCTCCACGTCGCGACGATAGGGTTGGCGATCCTGATGCAGTTGTGGCGCGAAATACATGCTCCACCCGTCCTTCCGGCGGACTGGAGAGTGGAGGCGCTCATCCAGAAGATCTGCCGGCGCCCGATGGAAAGATGGGATACGCGGCGGATGGCGAAGGAAACGGGCATATCCGCGTCGCACGTGGCCAAGCGGTTTCGCGCGATCACCGGCTTCGCGCCGCGCCATTTCGTCATTCGCCGGCGAATACAGCATGCCGAAACACTCATGGCCGACACCCGGCTCTCACTCGCCCAGATCGCCGACGCCGCCGGCTACCGCGATGTCTTCTTTTTCTCGCGCCAGTTCAGGCAGATCAAGGGGGTCTCACCCGCGTTTTTCAGGAAGACGCAGATACGGCGCATCTCCAGCGCCTGACCTCCGGACGAACGCCGAAGGCGTGCGATTTTCCCTGCATCCGCGGCGCCGTTTTCCAGGCTCACCGACGATAGTATACGCTATATCGCACGCTGCCTCGAACTTTCACGTGCAGTCGCTTCTGATGAGGCAGTGGACTCCGGAGCCACGTTCCCGCCGGTCCGGTTCGCATGGACATTTCACGCCATCCCCACCCCTCTCCATGAAACGACGCGATTTCGTTCGTCGTCTGGCGGCAGCCGCCCTCGTTTCCGGCCCCGTGCGCATGCTGGCGGCGGAGACGGCTCCGGCCCGCCACCCGGGCGGCCCGTTCCCGCTGGCGAAAGTCCGTGACGATCTGCTCGAGCTTTTTGAAAGCCGGCGGGATCAAGGCGGCCTTTACGGCGCCTATCGCTCCGGGCCGCGCGCCCGCTGTGATCTCTACTCCTCCTGCGACATCGCCCTGACCCGCGTCATTTTCGGCGAGGACCTCGATCGATCGCTTTCGGCCACGCAACGCGCGGAATGGTGCGAACATATCAACAGCTTCGCCGAGATGGCCTATGGCCAGCCAAGTGGTGAATACACCGACACCTTCGGGCATCACAAGCTGCACGCCAACGGCATGGTGATCGGCGCGTTGGGGCCGCTCGGCGGACGACAGGCTGCACCGGTCAGGCTTTACGACCCCTTCGCCACGGCCGACACGGTCGGCCCCTGGCTCGAGACGCTCGATTGGGCGAACCTCTGGCACGCTTCACACCTCTTCTGGGGCGGATTGCATTGTTTCAGTCTCAGCGCCCACTGCACTCCGGAATGGCTCGACGCCGTGTTCGCGTGGCTCGATGCCAACCTCGATCCCGCGACGGGCTGGTGGCGGTGGCGCACGCCTCACTCCGACCGGCATCAGCCCCTGGGCGGCGCGGTCCATATCTTTCCGATCTACGAACACCATGGCCGCGCGTTTCCGTTTCCCCGGCAGGTGATCGACAGCACGCTCGCCCTGCAACTCCCGAGGGCAACTGGCGCCTGCCCGGAGGCCGGGGCTACCCGCGCATGGACTACCTCGATCTCGACGCGCTTTACGCGCTCGTCTTCATGCGCCAACTGGCCCCCGACTATAGAAAGGACGACATCATCCGCTGCGCGCGCCGCTACGGCGAAATCGCGCGTTCGGCTTACAATTCGGACGCGCGCGGCATTCTCGCCCTGCATCCCCACTATATTCTCGCGGTGGCAGGCATCTTCGGCCTGCTCCAGCGGCTGTTGCCCGACGAATTCGTCGATGACGTCGCCTGGACCGACATCTTCTCCGACAGACGGCTTTACCTGACCCGCGAGGTCGAGGTGCTCGACTGAAAGCGACTACTGCAAAACCCCGTTCGTTCGAGATCGGGCCGGCGCAATCTTCACACGCGATGAAGGAATGCGCCCCGGCCGGGCGGCGCTCACCTCAGATGTTCTTTC
>CAZFCY010000190.1:0-8804 GCA_964517665.1 uncultured Opitutaceae bacterium
AGCGCGCGCTGCTCCACGATGTGAAGGCGCGCATCGAGGAGTTCAACGCGCTCGCGCCGGTCGATCGAGGCCGCGTCGATGTCGTCCCGCGCCTTCTCGTAATCGGCGATCGCCGCCGCCGGAATTTTCAAGCCGAGATCGCGCTGGGCCTTCATGACCGCGATCCACAGATCGCGCTCCAGCCCGATGCGCCCGCGGGCGGACCAGATCGCGCGCATCGCAGGGGAGGCGTAGCGCTCGGCAAGGACGTTTGAAATCGGTTCCACGACAGCCATGGAGAACGTTGAAACCACGAATGGACACGAATGCACACGAATTCAATGAAGGAGAACACGGACGCATCCTTGTGGCAGCCGACGCCAGGAGGCTGGTTTATTCTCGGGCCATAATCCTGTAACGTACGTTACATAATTATGGCCCGCGGGGGCCGGCCTCCTGGCGTCGGCTGCTATTTCCGACCGCCGGAAGTCAAATTCTGTAAGAAACCTCCGGCCCGCGGAGTTTCCAATTCGTGTTCTATTAGCGTCCATCAACGGTTATAGCTTCTACCCCAATGAAACTTCTCTTCGTCCACGGCTGGAGTGTCACGAGCACCGAAACGTATGGAGGGATGCCCGAGGCGCTGCGCCGGCTCGCGCGCGGCCGCGGCCTCGAGTTGCGCATCGCCGACGTGTTTCTCGGCCGCTATATCAGTTTTCGCGACGAGGTCCGGATGGGCGACCTCGAGCGCGCGTTCGATCAGGCGGTGCGCGACGCGTTGAAAGTGAAGGCGGGCGCCGCCATTCCCCGTTTCTCCTGCGTCACCCACTCCACCGGCGGGCCGCTGGCGCGGTGCTGGGTGGATCGTTATTACGGGGCGAAGGGCCTCGTCGATTGCCCGCTCGAGCACCTCGTCATGCTCGCGCCGCCGAACCACGGCTCGGCGCTCGCGCAGCTCGGCAAAGCCACGGTCGGCCGCCTCAAGGCCTGGTTCGAAGGCATCGAGCCCGGCTGCCAGATTCTCGACTGGCTCGAACTCGGCAGCCGCGAACAGCGCGCGCTCAACGAGAGTTTCCTTTCCTACAACCTCCCGAAATCGCACGCCGACGGCGGACGGCATTATCCAGTGGTGTTGACGGGCGAGACGATCGACCGCTCGCTCTATGATTTCGTCAACAGCTATACCGGCGAAGCGGGCTCCGATGGCGTCGTCCGCGCCGCGGCCGCGAACCTCGATGCCCGCTGGCTCACGCTCGAGCAGACGGACGAACCCGTGAAGGTGCGCGGCCTGCCCGGCGCGACCGCGCTGCAACTGCGCAAGGGCGGCGTGCGGCGGCCTCCCCTGGCGCCCTTTAGAATCATCCCGGATGCCTCGCACTCCGGCGCGAAGATCGGCATCATCAAAAGCGTGAAGCCCGCCAACGCCGCGGAGAAGGACGTCGTCGCGCAAACCCTCGAGGCTCTCGCCATATCGAATGGCGACGACTATAACGCCTATATCGATTCGAGCGCTGAAACCAACGCGAAGCTGCAGCGGCCCGGCGAGCGTTATTTCCAGGTCGTGTTTCGCGTCGTCGACGACCAGGGTCATCCGGTCACCGACTTCGATCTGATCATCCTCGGCGGTCCGGCCTACGACCCGAACGCGCTTCCGAAGGGATTCTTCCACGACCGCCAGCGCAACCGCAACGCGCCGGAGACGATCGTCTATTATATGAATCACGACAAGCTCTCGCTCGTCGTCGGCGGCTTGTTCGGCTTTCGCGTCCTCGCGCGGCCTGACAGCGGCTTCGCCTGGTACGCGCCGGCCGAGTTCCGCTCCAACGCCATCACCATCGATGAAGTCATCGATCCGAACGTGACGACCTATGTCGATATCGTGCTGAAGCGCCGCGTCGATCGCGAGACCGCGCGTTTCGATCCCGAATCGGGCGGGCGCCGCAAGTTCAACAAAACCAAACCGGCAGGCGAAAACGTTCCGTAGGCGCCCTCTCGCACGCCGGTTGAGAATGGTCCGCAACGGGAGCGGCGGGATCCCTGCCCTCCCGGGCAGGGCTACAGGGGAGCGCCCACCGCCTCGGCGACCAGCGCCTCGATCTCGGGCGGGAACGACAGACGCAACGCGGCCTCGCGCGCGGGCGGACTCATTTTCCTCCAGGTCTTGCGGATGATATCGATCCACTTCTCGCGCGTGTAATCGGCATGCTGGGCGGCGAATCCGGCGATCTCGTTCTCGAAAAACACCAGGCAGGCCGCGTCCTCGAGCGCCTGCGTGCCGGCGTTTTTCATCAAGCCCGTTTTCGAAACCCATGCCGCCGCCTCGTCCGCCTCCCCGGCGGACACACCCGCCTGCAGGAGCAACTCCCGCGCGCGTTCGGCCTGCCGTGCATATAACGAGCGCCGCCAGGCGTGATACCCGGCCCGGCCTTCAGGATGCGTCGCGCGCGGCACGGACCACCGTTCGAGATGCTGGCAGCGCGCCGCCAGCCGCAGGATCGGCGACGCCTCCGGCACGAGCCGCGCGACCCATCGCTCCATTCGATCGGCATACACCAACTCCGCCGGCGCGCCCTCCGGCGCGCGGTTGGGATCCCCGGCATGCGCCGCGTCGATCAGCGCGCGCGCTTTCTCGTAAATCGCATCGCTCATGACCGGCAACGGTGACCGCGCCCCTTCCAAAGTAAACGCCAACGTCCGCGCCTCGCGCACGACTCCGAAGGTGGAGCGCGCCCTCCGGGCGGGCTGTGCCGGCCCCTCAAGGACGGCAAGGCGAAGAGTGAAAAAAGAAGGTCAACCGGGATTCGCGTCCTTCACCCTCTCCTCTTCACCCATTTCCTCTTTCCCACATCTCCGCCCGCAGCAATCCCCAGTCGAACTCCCGGCGTTTCGCGAGCCGGAAACCGTGGGCGCGCAGGAGCGTGTCCGGCGGCGTCCAGCGCCGCGCGGGCAGCCGCGCGGCGACACGAAAAAATGCGTACATCGCGGCATGAATCCCGCGCGCGCGCCACCGTTTCGGGCCGCGTGGCGGGAGCGCGAAATCCGCCACCAGCCACCGCGCGCGCGGTTTCGCGGCGCGAGCGAGGGAGGCGACGACGCGCTCGAGCGAGCGAGCGTCGAAACAGTCGAGAAAGAAGCAGGTCGCGATCGCATCGAAGGCGGCCCCGGGCGGCGCCCATCGCGGCAGCGCGGCCTGTATCCAGTTTATGGATGCACATGGCGGCGGCACGCGCCCGCAACGTTTTCGCGCCTTCGCCAGCATCTTCGCGCTCGCCTCGACGCAGGTGAGGCGGACCTCGGGAAACCGCGCCGCGCACGCCGCCGCGAACCGGCCGTGTCCCTCGCCCGCGCTGAGGATGTCGCGACAGTCTTCGAGTTCATCGAGCCACGCGGTGCGGACGCGCTGCAGGAGCCCGCCGCTCGTGACAGCCTCCATCCAGTCGTAATGTGGGGCGAGTCGATCGAAGCTCATGGAAGCGCTTTCAAGACGGAAGGAAGGCCCGGGACGGCAGTCCGCCGCGCTCTTCGAGAAACCCGTCTCGAATTCCCCGCGCCTCCACGCCGATCGATAGGAGCCGGCTCCTCGTGAGGCAAACCCGCAGCGAAGAAATATCCGAAACCGCTGAAAGATCTGCCCCCGTTTCCGCGTATTTACCATTGGCAGATGTTACACTCCCCCCCGGAGGCCGTCCCGCGCGGCTTGCCTTCGGAGTTCCTGATCCAACGTCCAACCCCCGTCGCCAGGCGCTCACGGCGCCGTCGTGCAAAATGAAGAAGCGCACGCGCCACGCGCCTCACGGCTCCCATGAACATGAACCGTCCCCCCCTAGCCAGGATCGGCGCGCTGCTTCTCGCCTCGCATGGCGGCGCCCTCGCCCAATGGCCTCATCGTGTCGATGCCGATTTGCTCGTCACGGACAACACCATCACCGCCTCCGCGCCGTCGGTCGCCGCGGATGGAAACGGCGGAGTCTTCGCCGCATGGAACGACAACCGGAACAACACCGCCAGCGGCCAGGATATATACGCTCAATACTACAATTCCGACGGCATCGCCCAATGGCCGGAAAACGGCGTGCCTGTCTCCACCGCGGCCAACCGGCAGGATCGCGCGATCGCGGTGAGCGCCGGCAACGGCTCGGTCTATATCGTCTGGTCGGACGAACGCGGCAACCCCAACAACGAACGCCTCTACGCGCAGTTGCTCGATGCCGAGGGTGACGCGCAATGGGCGGCCGATGGAATCCGCGTGGGGCCGAACGAATTCGATCAGACCGATTTCGTCGCCATCGCCGACGGTTCCGGCAACCTGATGGTGAGCTGGATCGAAACCAGCAACAACTTCCGCACTTTCGCGCAGAAAATCGACGACACCGGCGCGCGTCTTTGGGGCGCCGCGGGATTCGAGATCTCGAGCGGCGTCTTCGGCGGCGCATCCGTGCAGAACATCGTGCCGGACGGTTCCGGCGGCGCGGTCGTGGGATGGATCCAGTTCGGCGACAATCCTCGAACCGTCTGGGCGCGCCGCATCCTCGCCGACGGCACCGCCGCATACGATGCCGTCGGCTTCGGAAACGACCTTCAGGCCCTCGGCAATATCATTCCCATGGCGCCGGATGGGGCCGGCGGCGCCTTCCTTGGCTGGCAGGTGGACAAGGGCGTCAACGACGATCTCTATATACAATACATCGAGGGCGGCGGCGATCTGCCCTGGGGCACGGCGAGCAGGCAGCTCGTGGACGCCCCCAATGTGCAGGACAACCTCCAGATCGTCCCCGACCATGCCGGCGGAGCCTATTTCGTCTGGGACGATCCGCGCACCGGCGTGGACAATGTGTATATCCAGCGCGTCACCGCCGCGGGAACATTTACGTTTCCCGAAAACGGGCTGCCCGTCGGCGCGTCCGCCGGTCAACGCTTCACGGCGCGCCTGATTCCCGATGGCGCGGGCGGCGCGATCGTCTCCTTCCGCCACAATCAGCAGGGCACTTTCGTCCAACGCATCGACACGAGCGGCGCGCGCCTGTGGGGGAACGACGGCGCCCAGCTCACGACGAACGCAACAGTCAACTTTCCCGGCCTCACGAGTGACGGCGCCAACGGGGCCATCCTCGGCGCGCTCGCTTTCAGCGGCGGCAATCGCGCGGCCCTGAAGCGCATCCTCGCCTCGGGCCGGCTGCCCACCTCGCGGCTCGTCAACATCTCCACGCGCGCCTTCGTCGGCACGGGAGAAGCGCGGGCGATCCCGGGCTTCGTCATCGGCGGAACCGGTTCGAAGGATCTCCTGATCCGCGCCGTGGGCCCGACGCTCGCGCCCTTCGGCGTGATGGAGCCCCTCGCCGATCCGGTTCTCACGCTCTACGACAAAGCGGACCTCGCCTTCGAAACGCGCGACGACTGGAGTTCGGGAGCCGATGCCGCGCAGATCGAGGCGACCGCCGCGATCGTCGGCGCCTTCGCCCTCCCCGCGGGCAGCACGGATGCCGCGATCGTCATGTCCCTTTCGCCTGACCGGTTCACCGCGGGCGTCACGGGCAAGGCGGACGCCACGGGCATCAGCCTGGTCGAGATCTACGATGCCGGCGCAAGCACGGACACCGCCTCGATCGCCAATCTCTCTTCGCGCGTCTTTGTCGGCATCGGCGAAGCCCGGGCCATACCCGGATTCGTCATCGAAGGCCCCGCGACCATGACGTTGTTGATCCGCGCGGCGGGTCCGGCGCTCGCCGAATTCGGCGTCGTCGAGATTCTCGCGGATCCGATCCTCACTCTTTACGACAGGAACGACGCCCCCTTCATCAGCAACGACGACTGGGGCGACGGCGGCATCGCCGCCCGCAACGCCATCGCCGCCGCGGTGGCGAAGGTGGGCGCGTTCCCTTTCGAGAACAACAGCCTCGATTCCACCCTGCTCGTCACCCTCGCTCCCGGCCGCTACACCGCCGGCGTCGTGGGCGCGGCGGACGGCGCCGGAGTCTGCCTCGTGGAACTCTACGTGGTGCCGTGAGCGCGTCGCAATCGAGGGCGGCCATCTGCCGGCCTCCCGGAGTCCGCCGTCGATGTATCCAGAAAAATAATATAACTCATCTCCTCCCGCCCCGGGCCCCTCGCCTGACGGCGCCAGCCGTCACGGCAGCAGCACGATCTTGCCGAACGCGCCGTCCTGCAGCACCGCGCGGTGCGCTTCGGCGGCTTCGGCCAGCGGGAACTCGCGGCCGACGACGGGCCGCAACGTCCCGTTTTCCAGTCCCGCCACAATCGCCGCGTGAATCGTTTCATGATCCTCGGGCGAGATGTTGAACCCCGTCATCGCGCGGATGTCGCCGTCGCAGCTCATGAGGTCGCGCGGCTGGATCTCGACCGTCCCGCGGCTGCCGACCACGACCACGCGCCCGCGGGGCGCGAGCAACGGCAGATCCTTGCCGAGATTCACGTTCGCGAGCATCTCGAGGATCACATCGACACCGCGTGGCGCGGCTTCGCGAATCCGCTCGAGATAATCCGGCGCGCGATGGTCGAAAACCTCGTGCGCGCCCTCGTCCGCGACAAGCCGGCGTCCGCGCTCCGTCCCCGCCGTCCCGAACACACGGGCGCCGAGCGCGCGGGCGATCTGCGCCGCGGCGATTCCGACCCCGCCGCTCGCGCCGTGCACGAGCACGGTCTCGCCGGCGACGAATCCACCGCGTTGCACCAGCGCCCGATAAGCGGTGCCGTAGGGCACGCCGACCGCCGCGCCTTGCGCAAACGTCACCTGCTCCGGCAGCCGGCGCACCCGCGCCGCGTCGCACAACGCGAACTCCGCATACGTCCCGCTCGAGGAGCCCGCGACATAGACCCGATCGCCCGGCTTGTGCCTGGTCACTCCCGCGCCGATGGATTCGATCACGCCCGCCCCGTCGCTTCCCGGCGTGTAGGGCAGCTCCGGCTTGCGCGGATACACGCCCGACCGGAGGTAAGTATCCACGGGATTGATGCCGATGGCGCGCAGCCGCACCAGCGCCTGCCCCGCGCCGACGGCCGGGACCGTCGCCTCGGCGAGTTTCAAAACTTCGGGTCCGCCAAACTGTTCCACGCGTATCGCTTTCATGCCGGATGGAGATCCTGCCGGCTCACGGCGGATCTGCAACCAGCCGCGCGCGAATCGATCGTTTTCCGCGATCTCCGGTGGAGATGTGGCATGCGCGGCGGCCCCTGCGAGCGCGCGCATGCCACGCGGCGGGGATGAACGGCGTCAAACCCCGCCCGGCTGCCGGGTCGCGGAATCGATTTCATCCCGCGCGTTCGGGAGCGGCACGAGCATCGGCGTGCGCTTGCGGTACTCGACGTACTTTTCGCCGTGCGCATCCACGAGGTCGCGCTCCTCGAGCCGGATCGCGATGAGGATGTAGGCCGAGGTCGCGATCGCGAAGACGAGGTGCGCCACCGTCATCACCGGCGTGAACCAGAAGGCGCAAAACCATCCGAAATAGAGCGGATGACGCACCAGCTTGTACGGCCCGGGCGTGACGAACTCGAGCGGGCGATACGGCACGCCGCGGAAGAACTTCCACACCTGGCGCAGGCCGAAGAGATCGAAGTGGTTGATCAAAAAGGTCGTGACCAGGACGAGCAGCCAGCCGAAGCCGAAGCCGGCGTGCATCGCCGCCACGCCGAGCGGATGCTGGATCTCCCACACCACGCCGCCCATCGGGCGCCATTGCCAGAAAAGCAGGATGAGCGCGAGCGAGGAGAACAGCGTGTAGGTGCTGCGCTCCGCGGGCTCGGGCACGAGGCGCGTCCACCAGCGCTTGAAGGCCGGCCGCGCCATGACGCTGTGCTGCGCGGCAAACATACCGAGCAGGGCGGCGTTGACCGCGAGCGCGATCCAGAACGGATCGTTCGCCGGCGAGTCCATCGATTTCGGGACGAGGAAGTTGCCGACGAAACCGGCGGCGTAACAAAATGTGGCGAAGAAGATCGCGTAGGAAACGAAGCCGCAGGCGAGCACGGCGAGGCGTTTCCCGAGGGAGGACTTTTGCGCATTCATAAAGCGGATGTCAGGAGAGGCTGGCAGGCGGATCGGTGAACAGGACAGCCGGCGGGCAGGCGCCCGGCCCGGCGGCCTGATGGTTCTCCGCCGGAGCGGAGGCGAGCGAAGGTGGCGCCCCGGTTCGATGAGCAACGAACGCGAGGACACCTGCGATGACGGCAAGGAGGCCGAGCGTCGCGAGCACCGCCCAACGAGGCGGCGGCGCGACTTCTTCCGTGCTGGCAAACCATTCGGAGAACATGACACGAAGGGCGTGAAGCCACCGGAGGTCTCGTTGGACGGGGCTCGGAGCGCGGGCGGCCGTTCAGGCCACCGCGACCGGATCGTCGTTGATCACGACCGTCTCCACGACGGGGATGATCTCGTCGCACGGCAGCCCGGCGCGCCGGGCGTGCTCGACCACCGACTCCGGATCCGTGCCTTGATAGATGCAGAAGGCGCCGAGGCTGTCGTCCGTTTCCTTGACGACATAGGATCGGATCCAGGCGACGCGATCGGCCATTTCTTCGATGGCGACACGGCTCGAGCGGCCGGCGGCCTTTTCGAGCGTTTCGGGCGTGGACCAGCCGTTGCGGCGGAGGATGAGGTAGGTGTTCATGATGGATGCTGAGCTTGGGTTGTGAATTGTGTGGCGAGGTCACCGGCGTGGCCGGTTTTCGTCGTGAGCCGCCATCTTATCCCGATCAGCGCGTCAAAGTCCTTTCCGCCGCCTGATCGATTTCTTATCTATTGCCCATCAGTTCAGTTTCCGATTCGGGAAGACCCCTCCGATGATTCACCGCTTTCCGGGCTTCGAGAT
>CAZFCY010000191.1:0-8732 GCA_964517665.1 uncultured Opitutaceae bacterium
ATCCAACCCGAAGCAAGCTTCGGGGTATCCGACCCAACGGGAATGACAACGCGGTCGGGACGCGACGCCCGCGTCGAACGCCAAATCCACGCGTGAGGGCCCTCTCCCAACCTTCGACTTTCAGACTTTTGACTTTCGACACCTCATAGTGGTTTCCCCTAAAGGATTGAGAGGAAACACCCGATTCCTTGTTCGTGCTCATCCGGGTTCAATGTCACTTGAACTTGATTTTCTGGCCCGGTTCTCTGGGCAGGATGCGTCGGCTCGTTTGGTCGCTTCGGAATCCGTCTGCTTGAATTCTCTTTCGCCAACTCCTTCATCTGCTGGAAGACGGATTGCCCCGACTGGCGGCGAACGGGTGGCGGCCGAAGTGGAGGACGCGTTTGTGAAGTTGTTTGCCGACGCCAGCCAGAAGCTCGGCCTGCCTCGTTCATACGGGCAGATCTACGGATTCGCATTTATGCGCGAACATCCGGTGAGTTTTGATGACCTTGTTTCCGTGCTCGGAATCAGCAAAGGCTCGGCAAGCCAGGGTCTGCGGTGGCTGCGAAACGCAGGCCTGGTCAAAATCGTGCGCGCATCGTCCGGCGAGGAGGTGGCGCGGCACGGGCGGCGCGAATTTTACACGCCCGTCACGGAGCTGGCCTCGATTCTCGAGGTCGTGATCGGCGAGCGCTTGAGCAGGCCGCTTCAGACTGGAAAGGTCAGGCTGAATCAGCTCGCCATGCTCCTCGCCGAATCGCGGGCCACCGATGCGCCGGAAGGCGGACATTTGCGCCGCCGGCTTGAGGAGTTGAGTGAATGGCACGCGACGGCGACAAGCATCGGTCCTGTTCTCCTGCGGCTCGCAGGGTAGGCTGGTTTTTCCGCACTCCGCTCGAGTGCGCCGCGGCGAATGCGGCAAATCACATCTTCCATGAAGCGCAGATCGATTTCCCGCCGGGAAGCGACGGGGCGAAGCCATGCCGGAAATAGTTCAGGAATCAGGAGAGAGGAGACAGAGGCGATTGTGCTCGGTCTGGATCGATTGCGATGGAGGACGGGCATTCCTGCCCGCCGCCTGGCTGTTCCGATGCGCGGTTGCGCATGGATGGAAGTTCGGAGTCCCGCCTTCAGGCGGCTTGCCGCGCCCATGGCCGGCTCTTCAGACCGCCTGAAGGCGGGACTCCGAACCCAGAGCATGCTGGAGATTTGGAATGGTCCGTAGTGGCGGCTTGTTAAGCTGGCGCCTGTGGGCGGTCTCCCGGGCTGGGCGCCGGGGCGCGCCTTCGGCGCCTGGAACGGCGCGCGCATGCTCTCAACAAAGAGAATGAATCAATCCACTGTGCCGGCCGACTCCGGACGCGGGTCGGGCTTCCGTGTCGCCTTCTTCCACCGGAGCCGCGTGTTCGGGGGCGCGGAGGAAAGCCTTCTCACGAACGCGAACGAGTTTCTCCGTCGCGGGCTCGAGGTCGTCGTCATCTGCTCGCTGGATGGCGCGGTGGCCGACCGGTTGCGCGAGGCCGGGCTCCAGGTGCGCCGGCTCTTGCCGCGCAGCCACTTCCGGGCGCGGCAGCATTCCCTTTTGCGCCGGGTTTCGGATTCGGTCGAATGCCGCTCGCAGTCGAGAAATTCATCCCTCGCGGGACGTGTGGTCGAGTTGGTTATCCGCGCTGAGCTCGCGGGTCTGGATGCCGCGCTTCGCGATCTGAAGCCGTCGGTCTTTTACTCGAACATGTGCGCGGGTGGCGACCACCCGTTCCTGAAGCGCGCGGCCCGGCTCGGCATTCCCACGGTGAGCCATCAGCGCGTGACGCCGCCGGTCTGGACCGGCCGCCGCGTCGTGCGGGAAGCGAACGCCTTCTGTGACTGGTTTGTTTCGAACTCCGCCTGGACCCGGCTCGCGTGGCTGGACTGCGGCCTGAGGGCCGAACGGCACGACGTCGTTTACAACACGATCCTCAAACCACGCGCCGCGAAGGAGTCGCTCCGCGAACGGCTGTCGCTCGGCCCGGATGCGAAATTAATCGCCTCCCTCGGGCGCCTCGAGCCGACGAAGCGCTTCGACGACGGCATCCGGGCCTTTGCCGAGGTGGCTGGACGGTTTCCCGAGTGGCATCTCCTGATCATGGGAGACGGCGCCGAGCGCGCCCAACTCGAGCAGGTGGCGTCCGCCGCCGCACCCGGGGTGGCCGAGCGGATTCATTTCCTCGGCTCCGTGCCGCAGGCCGCGTCGTGCCTCGAACAGGTCGAAGTGCTCCTGCACCCGACACCGGCGGAGCATTTCGGTCGTGTCATTGCCGAAGCCATGCTGGCCGGGGCGACCGTCATCGGCCACGCCTCGGGCGGGGTCACGGAGATGGTCGAGGATGGGATCACCGGCCATCTCTTTCAGGACGCGCGTTCCATGAGGGATTGTCTCGAGCGGGTCATGACGCATGGACCGGACGCGGCCATGCGGGATCGAGCCTCCCGGCACATCGAGAAACTCTGCGGGCCGGACAACGCGGAAATACTCACGCGATTGATCGAAAGTACGGGTGGAAAGCGGCAGACTTTTGCGGTTCAGCATGAGCATATCTGATACGAGTAAACTGCCGGTCGATCGATCGGACAGGATTCACAAGTCTCTGATGACGAGTGAGAAAAGATGCAATGCCGCGCGCAGTCGCGCGGTTTGCCGAAGGAGCCTAGAGCGCATAGAGCAATCATTGCTCAGGCGCTGAATTCAACTACCTAGCCGTTGTTTAATCGGGCATGAAGCGAGGGATATACGAGGTGATTCATTTGGGGCGGTCGTCGGGACATCCGACGCACCGGGCAAGTGAAACGGACTTTGCTCTCATCCCTTTCGTTTTCGTGCCGGGCGCCGCGGGGTCGCCGTTCCGTCTCGAGGACGTCGATCGTGTTCGGGGCCGCCTGGCTGATGGCGACCGCCTTGAACGGCTCGGATCAATTTTCATCCCGGCAATCGCTCTCCGGAGCGGTCTTCTCCGCGACCGGCTCGACCAGCGCTGCCACGGCGGAGGCCGGCGAGCCCGACCATGCCGGAAACGGCGCGGCGGTCCGCTCGCTCTGGTGGCAATGGACCGCCCCCGCGAGCGGCGCGGCGCGCATCGATGCGAGTGGCAATGATCTCGACACGGTTCTGGCGGTGTATCGCGGCAGCAGCCTCGCGGGGCTCACGCGGGTGGTGAGGAACGACGACGCCGGGTTGAGCAAGGGCTCATCCGTGACCTTCAAGGCAGTGGCAGGCGAAAAATATCAGATCGCGATCGACGAGTTGTCCGGCAACGGCGGCAACGTCACGCTCACGGGAGCGCTGCGCAGCGACGACCTCATCTACGCGAGCGACTTCGCCGCCCTCGATTCGGGCACGGGAACCCTCGCCGGCCGCCAATCCTGGCAAAGCCTTTTCGCCGACAACGCCAGCGGCATTTCCGACACCGGCGGGCTGCGCCGTGGTTTTCTCCTTGCTGAAGGCATTGTCGGCAATGTCGGCGGCCTGTGGCTGCCGATCAACTACGCGGGCCCGGGAAGCGCTTCCGACCGCATCCTGATCTCGAGCAACCTGACCCTCACGGCCTCCTCCACGCCGCTCACGGAGTCGTTCATGCTTCTGGTCTATAACGAAGGCGGCGCGTTCGTTGCCGGCGTCGAGTTCGACCTGAAGACCGGCTCGATCCTGCGTCTCGACGGCGCCGCCAGCCACGCCACGGGAAAAACCTTTCAGAAGGGCGTCGACCAGTGGCTCGATGTGCTGGTCAACCCGGCCGGCAACAAATGGACCGTCCGTTTCGGCGACACCATATTGTTCGAGAACGCCACGTTCACCGCGACCGGCGGGGCGGTGCTGCCCTTCGGCACGATCGCCCTTGCCTGGACCGCTGCCGGCACGACCGCGAACGCCAACGCCCGCATGCTTTTTACCGACGTCGAGATCAGCGGCGCCGGCGCCCTCCCGGAAGCCGGCTGGGCGCGCTCGCGCGCGCCTTATGGCGGCGTGAGATGGGATCTGCCCGGCCGGGTCGAGGCGGAGCACTTCGACGAAGGCGGCGCGGGGGTCGCGTATTATGATACTACATTTGAGAACCAAGGCGGGACTTTTCGGACCGAAGGGGTCGATATAGAGTTCGCCAACGGTGGCCACCACATTGCTTGGTATCGGGCGGGGGAGTGGCTTGCATACTCGGTCAACGCCGCGAGTGGTGGGATCTTTCGCGTGGACGTTCGCGTCGCCTCGCGATATCAAGGTGGAGCCTTTCGGCTCGAACTCGACGGCGCGGATATTTCTGGTCCGCTTGTCGTTCCAGACACCTCCGGCTGGGTTGCGTGGACCACCGTTTCTTTCGAGGCGACCATCCCTTCCGGCGCACACGACATCAAAATTGTCGGTCTCGAGAACTCCGCCGCAAACGGCGGCAATATAGGCAACGTCGATTGGATCGAATTCACCCAACTGACGGTCGCGCCACCGAGCGAACCGCCCGTCGAGGAGAACCCGGACCCGGCGCCTGCCGATCCTGATCCGGAAACGCCGCCGGCGGAAACGCCACCGGAAGAAAATCCCGGCGAGACGCCTCCCGGCGGCGAGACGCCGACCGCTCCGGCTCCTGCTGTGCGCGTGCCCTTCCTGGGCAGCAGCAGCGCCATCCCGGGGCAGATCGAGACGGAATGGTTCGACCACGGCGGTGCGGGTCTCGCCTATGTCGACACCTCCCCGGCGAACGAGGGCGGCGTTTACCGCGCGGAAGGCGTGGATATAGAAGCGAACAGCACCGGTCATAATATCGGTTGGTTTCGCGCCTCCGAGTGGATGCTTTATTCGGTGAACGTGCAGGAGTCGGCGAACTACCGCATGGATGCGCGCGTCGGATCCAAGGGCCAGGGCGGTGTGTTTCGCATCGATATCGACGATGCGCCGCTTTCGGGCGACCTGCTCGTCCCCGACACGGGCGGCTGGCAGGAGTGGCAGATTTTGTCGGTCGATGTGGCGCTCACCCAGGGCGCGCACGACCTCAGGATTGTCGGTGTGTCGAACAGCGGCTATAACGGTGGCAATATCGCAAATGTGGACTGGATCCGGTTTACGAAGATCGATGCCGGCCCGGGAATTCCGCCGGATGAAACGCCTCCCTCCGATGATATTGTCATTTCGAGTCCGATTGTTGCGTCGAGCGGGGTGGGGTTGAGCTGGACCCCGACGACCGGCGCGGCGCGTTACGAGGTCTGGCGCGGCGCCGGCACGTTCGAGTCCGCGCAGCGCATTGCCACGACCACGTCCATCACGTGGGACGACCGCAATCCCGGGGCTTCAGGCGCCTACACGTACTGGATCCGGGCGCTTTCCCCGGACGGTGTCGTCATTTCTGTTGGAACCGTGGACGCCGTCTGGACGGCGCCGTTGCCACGCTTGATCAATATTTCCTCGCGTGGCCGCGTCGTCCCGGACCAGCCGATGATCGCCGGTTTTGTCGTCGAGGGCGGCGCGTCCAGGCGGGTCCTCGTCCGCGCCATCGGACCTTCCCTCGACAAATTCGGAGTGACGGAGGTTGTCGAGCAGCCGACGATCAGGCTGTCGGAGCCATCGCTGGAACTGGAGCTGGAGAATGTCCGGGAAGGGTGGGGAAGCTCGGCCAACGCCTCGCAAGCCCAGCTCGCCATGTCCGAAGCCGGGGCTTTTCCCATCGACGCGCAATCGCGCGATGCCGCTTTTGTGATCGAGCTCGAACCCGGTCGATATACCGCCGAGGTCGGCAGCGCTGACGGCAGGTCCGGCAGCGCGCTGGTCGAGGTCTATGCGCTCGACTCCCGAACCGACCCCGCCGGAGGCCGCCTCCTCAATATATCGACCCGCGGCCACGCCAGCGTCGGCGCGGACGCGCTCATCGCCGGCTTCGTCATCGAGGGCGAGGACTCCAAGCGGGTCCTCATCCGCGGCGCCGGCCCATCCCTGGCCGGATTCAATGTCACCGGCTGGATGCAGGATCCCGAGATTCGCGTTTATCCGAAGGATGAGAATGTCCCCCTCGGCGCGAATGATGACTGGGTCAAGAACGCTGAAATCGACGAGGCGGTCGACGCGACGGGGGCCTTTGCCTTCGAGCAGGGGAGTCGCGACGCGGCGCTCGTCATGGATCTCGATCCCGGCGCCTACACCGTCGTCCTGACCCCGGCCAGCGGCGCCCCCGGCGTCGCCCTCGTGGAGGTTTATGAGGCGCCCTCCTCCAATTAACAATCGCGTCACCAGAATTCGGATACGCGTAGTTTTGTCGCAAGACGGTCATGATTTCATTCACTTTGTGTCGGATACCCCGAAGCTTGCTTCGGGTTGGATTTCTTGGAGGGACGACCTCCGTGTCGTCCGCAGGCGAAGCGGTCCACACGGAGGTGGACCCTCCAATGCCGCGGGGCTTGCCCCGCGGATCGTTGCTTATTGCTGTGGGATTCAGTATTCTGAAGTCCGCCTCGGCCCGGATGGGCTGGGGGCGGAATCTCTCCCGCAAGAGCGGGATCCGTTCCGCAAGTCATTGGAGGGACGACCTCTGTGTCGTCCGTTTCGGCGGTTTAGGCAGAGGCGGACCCTCCGATGCCTTGAGGCTCGTCACTGAAGGAACGGCTTCGTCCACGGACCGGACAGAGCCGGTCCCTCCATTCTCCACTATATCGAGGCCCTCTGTTGGTGGGACAACCGCTCCCGCAAGAGCGGGATCCGTTCCCGTGGTCCGCACAGAAGAGGGCCATCCAACGCCTCGGAGGCGTCGTCTGGGTCTCTTTGCCCTCTCCCTTGGCATCATCGCGGGCCAGGCGCTCGCCGCGGCGCCGATCACCGTATTCGTTTCGCCGACGGGCAGCGACTCCGCCTCGGGCAGCCAGTCCGCGCCGTTCAAGACGCTTTCCCGCGCGCGGGATGCCGTGCGCGCCGCCACGGGGCGGACGGCGCCCGGCCAGACGGCCGTTCCCGGCGGCTGGTCCGGCGCGGAGATCGTTCTGCGCGGCGGCACCTATTATCTCGATGATCCGCTCGTTCTCGACGGCCGGGATTCCGGCTCGGAGGCCAGTCCCGTGATCTATCGCGCCCAGGCCGGGGAGTCCGTCGCCATCTCCGGCGGCGTGCCGATCCCACGCTCCGCCTGGAAGCAGGTCACGGATCCGATGTATGCGCGCCGCATGAACTCCACCATCCGGAGCAAGGCCTGGCAACTGGACCTTCGCGAACTCGCGGGCAAGGGATTGATCGGCGACATCGGCACGCCTGGCGCGAGGCTCGATTTGATACTGGGCGGGACGCGCTATATCCAGGCGCGCTGGCCGGACGAGTCGTGGGCGCGTGTCGCCTCGGGGGCCGCGGGCAACTATACCGCGGCGGACGATCGGGTGGCCGACTGGTCGCCCACGGGCGATCGCTGGGCGCACGGCTACTGGACGGATGACGTGACCGATTCCTGGAATCGTGTGAAAAATATCAATCCCGGCAACCTGCGCATCGACGTGGAGGACGCCGGGAATATAGGCGCGAACCAGTGGTTCTCGGTCGTCAATGTTCTCGAGGAACTCAACGAGGCGGGCGAATGGTGGCTGGACACGCAGCAGTCCCGCATCGTCTGCGTTCCGCATTCGACGGCGGATCTCGACAATGCCGTGCTCACGGGAACGCCGACCCTGGTCGAGAACGCGGGTGGAAAATGGATCACCTTTCGCGATGTGACCTTCGAGGCGAGCCGCGCGGATGCGATCAACGCCGTTTCCAGCACGGGTTTCCGAATGGAGCGCGTTGCGGTGCGCAACGTGGGCGGGTGGGGCATTCGCATCGACGGTGGATTGTACGCGCGGCTCGGCCATGTCGTCGTCGAGGACACGGGCGAGGGCGGCATCCTGCTGCGCGGTGGCGATCGCCATTCGCTCGCGAGCGCGGGCCACGTGATCGAAAACTCGGCCGTGCGTCGCTTCGCCAATACCTTCCGCGACGGCAATCCTGGCGTGCGCATCGAGGGCGTGGGCAATGAACTGCGCGACAGCATCGTGGAGGATGGCCCCCTGGCGGGAGTCGAGATTTCCGGCAACGATCATTCCGTGAAAGGCTCCGTCCTCAGGCGCCTCAGTCTCGAGTCCGGCAGTTCCGGCGCGATCCGCGTGGACAGTGGCTGGACCGGCCGGGGCTCCGTCATCGAGGGCAACACGTTCGAGGACATCTTTCATTCCGGCCTGCCTGCCTGGGCCGAAACCGAAAGTGAACCCGCGGCCGTCCTGCTCGACGAGGGCTCATCCGGCATCACCGTGGCCGACAACGCCTTCACGCGCGCCGGTCGTGGTGTTGTCGTCGAGGGTGGCCAGAGCAATACCATCCGTGGCAACAGCTTCACCGGCACGGCCACGCCGATCCTCCTGAAAAGCCTTGCCGGCGACACGGCCGCGCTCGCCCGGTTGCAGGCGGAGCTTGCGGCCGTGCCGCATGGATCCGCCACCTGGACGGCGCGGTATCCATCGCTCGCCAGCGATCTCTCGGATTCGTCCACGCCGAAAAACAATTCCTTCCGCGAAAACCGCGCAATGGACGTGGACTGGCTCGTGGACGCGACCCCGGCCGCGCGTGCCCACGTCCCGACCGATGATCAAAACTTCGCCAGAAGCGGCACGCCGACCAAACTCGGCTCGCTCCTCGGCTACGAGGCCGAGGCCGCCCCGATCCCGGTCTCAGGTCTGGTCTTCTACGTCTCGCCGACCGGCAACGACAACAACTCCGGCAAAACCCA
>CAZFCY010000192.1:0-8551 GCA_964517665.1 uncultured Opitutaceae bacterium
CGTCGCGCAACCCGATGGGATTCTGATCGCCCGCGCAGCCGATCGTGATCATCGCGATCGCGCCCGGATGAGCCACTTCGAGTTTCTGGCGGGCCGACCCCATCCAGTCGCCATGCACGCTCGGCTCCTGCCAGCAGACGCCGTGGCAGGCGTAGTTCGCCCAGACGGCGCGCAGCGTTCCATCCGGAGCGGTGACGGCGAAGAGCGACAGATCGTGATCGACGGGACCATCGGGATTCTCGCCGAAGCCGGCCCATTTGCCGTCCTTCAGCATCCGGCGATTGACCGCGAAGTCCGCGGAGCCCTGGGAGAAGGTCAGCCGTGCGGGGCGGCGATTCTGTAGCGCGTCGATCGCCACCTTCTCGAGCTGGTCCATCAGCCAGGCGTGGTATTGCCGGATGTGCGCCGCCTGTTGTTCCGTCGGCTCTTTGCGAAATATGTAGGGGATGACCGTATCGACTGCCGGCGCGCTGTGGTTGTGCGTCGCGGCGAGAGTCAACCGGGTCCGATCCACGAGGCCGGTTCGGCGCATCAGGCGACTCGCCAGCTCGTCGGTCATGGACGCGCTCACTCCCAAAAGATCGACGGACACGACGACCACGGGTTGTTGCGCGTCCGAACCGATCGCGATGGCCTTGGCATGCAGCGGCATCGCGATCATGGACAATTCCTCCGCTCGCGGCCCGCGGGGGAATCCCTGCAACCGGATCGGAAACTGGGGCGTGATGTCTATTGTGGCGACACCCACTTCCAGCAATGGCGTCGGCGTCTTCGCATCCGCGGCGCCTGCGAGCGGACAGAACCACGCCATGACGGCCACGGGCAACAGTCCGCGGAACAGGGCGGTGGTCCGTCGGATACAGGTTTGAATCATGCGAGGATTTGGAGCGGGCGTATGCCTCATGGGGTCAGCAGCCGCTTGTCGCCGGTGTGCTTCGCGACTGCTTCGGGGTCGAGGGTGAGACCCAAACCGGGTTGCGAGGGAATGGCGAGCATCCCGTCGTCGCCGAGTTGCCACGGTTCGGCCGCGAGGTCGTCGATGAAGGGTGAACCGGTGAGGTACTCGACCAGATCGGTGTCGGGCAGCGCCGAGGCGAGCTGCAAATCGGCGGCGAGGCCGACCGCGGTGTTCCAACCGTGGGGAATGAAACGCACGCCGTGATCGCGGGCGGCTTCCGCGATGCGACGCGACTCGCTCAAACCGCCGACCTTGGTCACATCCGGCTGCACGATATCGAGCGCGCGCGCCTCGATCCACGGTTGAAAGGCCTGCCGGCGCGTGAACACTTCGCCGCCCGCGATGGGCGCCGGGGAGTGTTCGCGGAGCTTCGCATAGTCCGCCAGCGCGTCCGGGTTCAGGGGCTCCTCGAACCAGGAGACGTCGTATTCCGACAGCATGTCGGCGGTGTTGCGCGCCCATTTGTATCCATGGGGCCAATACGCGTCGCTCCCGCCGGCATCGACCATCAGGCGGCACTCCGGGCCGATGGCTTCACGCGCCGCCCGCACGATCGCGCGATCCATGGAGGCATCGCGCCGGCCGAACGGGCCCCAGCCGATCTTGAAGGCGCGAAATCCTTGCGCTTTCACCGCAAGCAGATGATCGCGCAGCTTCGCCGGTTCATCCATGAGAATGGATGCGTAGGGCTGCACCCGCTCGCGATGACGACCGCCGAGGAGGCGTCCGACGGGCTGTCCGGTCGCGCGACCCAGGATGTCCCACAAGGCGATGTCGATGCCGCTGATGGCGTGCGTGAGCGTGCCTCCGCGTCCCAGCCAGAACGTGTGCTGACGCAGCTTCTCGCTCACGCGCTCGGGCTCGAGCGCATTTTCATTTAAATAAAGCGGCTTCATCACGGCGAGGGCGGCGCGAACGAGCGCGTCGTTCGTGAATACACTGCCCAGGCCCACCGCGCCTTCGTCGGTGTGCACGGCGACGAGCGTATGCACACAGTCCTCCGGCCGAAGCTCGTGACTCCACCCGCCTTCGGGGGTCGCTCCCCGCAGGCCGGCGCAACGGATTTCGCGGATCCTCATGACTGCAACGCGGTGGGATCGGGTCGCCGCGTGCGTTGGAACAAGCGCGCCTTGGGAGTGAACGCGACGTCGGGATCGAGCGGAAAGATCGGCCGGGGGCAGCGCGTGTGGCCGAGGCTGCGAAGGTTTGCGCTGCACGAACCGGGCGCGTCCACATTGATCATTTCGACGCACCAGTCCGAATACATATGGGGCTGGCAGTGAGGCGACTTTATCACGACGGCGTCGAACATCCGTGGATCCTGCCGGTTGGCATAAAAGAGCGAGCGATCGTAGAGGTTCACGGCGCGGCTCGATGCGACGATCGTGATAGTGCCGGCGAGGAGCACGGCGGTGGGCCCGGCGAACCATTTCTCGCCGAACGACTCGCTGACGAAATGTCCGTCGGAGAGATGAACGACGCGCGCCGTGATCGGCAACGGCGGGAAACGCGCGGGATCGAGCGTGCCGCCAATCGTGGTGGAGATGGTTCCGCCGACTCCGGTTTGCATCGCCTTGTGGACGGCAGGGGCATCGACGATCGGGACCAGCGCGCGGCCGGCGTAACCCGATTCGACGAGGCAGCGCAGGATCGCGTTGCTGTCGCCCGAAGCTCCGGAACTCGTCGCGTCGGCGGCGTCCACCAAGCCCACCGTCCCGGCGCCGGCTTTCGCGAGCAGTCGAAGCATTTCCCGCAGGTCGACCAGCCGAACCTGCATGCGTTCGCGTCGAGCCCAGAACACCTCGGCCATATGGAGCGCTTCACGCGCGGCTTGATCCGGATCGTTGTCCGTGATCACGAGGCTGTAACACTGCAAGGCCGGCACGTCTGTGAAAGGGTTGCCGATGAACATGCCGGCTGCGAGCCCGTCTGGCGCCGCCTCGACGCTCTGCGCGTGGGCGATGATCTTTCCCAGCGACCCCGTGGCGGTGATCAACTCGTCGCCACGCACCAACGCCGGGATCGCGACGCTTGCGCAGACCGGATGAACGGCGCGATCGACCAATCGCAGGAGCAGCCGCGCCGCTCGCTGTCCGGTCTCGAAGAAATCGACGTGGGGATAAGTATGATACGGCACGAGCGCATCGCTGTGCTCGTGCATGCGATCGGTCACGATTCCGTGCAGGTCGAGAGACACCACGATCGGAATATCCTCGCCCAGCATCTTTCGTGTCTCCGCGAGCAGGTGGCCTTCCGGGTCCGGCTCGTTCTCGCTCGCCATCGCGCCGTGCATGCAGAAATAGACGCCATCCACGGCGGGGGCCCGCCGGATGGCGTCGAGAAACTCGCTCGCGATCCTTCGCCATGCCTCCTCCGCCAGCGTGCCGCCGGAGGTGATGAAGAACGCGCTGTAGGCGGGGACGATCTCCACCTGGTCCGTGGCATCGAATATACTCAGCGCTCCTCCGACTTCGTTTCCGACCGTGCGGTGATAGTCCAGAATCTCCCGGCCGCGGCGCACGGCGAAGTCGTCGTAGCCGCTGAGAAACGGGTTGAAGGTGGAGACCTCCTGCTTGCATTCGGCGATGAGGATTCTGCGCATGATTCTGGGTGTGATCTCGGACGATTCGAGCCCGCATCATGGCCGCGTCGCGCGCCTGCGACGGAAGAGACCGGCCACCATGCGAAGAGAGGGCGGGGCGGAGGGCGGCTCAGAACTCGAACGTGTTCGTGATGGTCCAGTTCGGCCCGTTCCTGATGCGGAACGCGGCTGGCCCGCCGTCGGGTTGGGCGTTGATCGGCACGATCTCGTTTTTGCCGAAGGCGTTGCGGACGTTGAGCTGTATGCGCCAGTCGATCTTGTCCGTGAGCTTGCGCGTGTGTCCGGCCCAGAGATCGACGGTATCCGAAGTCGGGCCCCAGAACGGCCTGGTTATATCGAAGGACTCGAGTTCCTGTCCGTTGATCGTCGTGAGCACGGATGGATAGCCGAGCACGACCTTGTCCTCCCAGCGGTAGGCGCCGCCGACGCTGAAGTTTTTCAGGGCGCCGGTGGTGAAGCGGTAGTTGGTGATCACGTTGAAGCGCCAGGCGCGGATTTCCGGAGCGCTGCTGCCGTCGAGCAATTGCCCCAACTGATAATTGCTGTAGAAGTTCTGGTTCCAGAGGTCGCTGTGCGTCTGCGAGCCGGTTCCGCTCACGAGCAGGTTGCCGGCCGGCCCGTTCCATACGGCGTTGCGAGCCTCCACCCAGGCATTGAGCACGTCACCGCCGATGTTGGAGCGCACGGCCTTCATTTTGGAGGCGTTGATGGCGATGTTCCAGTTGTCGACCGGCCGAAGGTTGAATTCGTATTCGTAACCCTCCGAAACCGAATCCGTGGTGCCGACGAAGTTGGTGGGCAGCGCCGGGCTGGTCGTAAGGTTGTCCTGCCATCGGGTGTCGTTTGCCGGCACGCCCCAGGCGTCCCAGATCTCGGGCGCGAAGTTGCTCAGCACCGCGGCGACATCCTGTTGCTGTCGCGAGCGGTCGGCTTCCGTCTGGGTGAAGACGCCGTCGATATTGGCGCCGTAGTTGTATTCCTGCCCCTCGTAGGCCGGGTTGCCGGAAAGGCCGGCCTCGAAGCGTTTCGCTCTGATCCACGACAGATTCTCGATCTGCATCAAATAGAACGGCGACTGCGGGAGGTAGGTCGCGTTCTCCGCGGAGGTCTTGTATTTGTTGACCTTGAGCCGGAAACGCTCGTCGAGAAACGAGACGACGATGCCGTAGTCCTCCGTCCTTCCCGACGGGTTGCCCACGGGCCGGCCCACGACATCGACGCGTCCCGCGGAGGGTTCGAAGTTCGACGATTTGTTATAGAGCAGGCTGACATCCATTCCGAGGGGAAGCTGCTTGCGGATGAATTGCGGCGTATGCACGACGAGGCTGTAGCTTTTGGTCGTGCCGCTGACTTTGCTGTCCGGCGTGCCGGGCAGCCGATAGCTGTCCGCCGTCAGATCGACAAAGCCGTCGGGAGTGACCGGCGCGAGGACCGAGTAGGCCTTTGCCGTGTCTCTGCGATAGCCGAAAGTGGGCACGATCAACCCGTCCCACAGGAACCCCTGCCATACGAAGAAGCTGGAACTGATCTTGTCGCGGCGGCGGTCCGACGCGTAGGTGAGGAGATCACGGTCGCCGTTGGCGAGGCTGAGCGTGCCGACCTGGGCGCTTTGCCAGCCGACATAGTTGGCCGGGTTCTCCGATTGCGTGAGTGTCTGATTGTTGAACGGATTCACCCACGCCGCGCCCGGATTGACATAACCCGCGTCGGCGGGATTGGTGGGCTGATTCCATGTCGAGTCGAAAAACACCAGGCCGTTGGCGGGAAGGGCCAGGCGGCCTTCGATGTTCGAAACGAGACCCGCGGGGGAGGCGTGACCTCTCATGTCGGGGCCGAGATAACTGATCAGGCTGAACTCGCGCCGGATGAGCAGGGCCCGGTTGGCGGCGATGTCGAACGGGTGGCTGGCCAGGGCGCCGCTGGCCCACAACTGGCTGGTGACATCGTATTGATTCTTGTTCATCGCCCCGGTGAAGACCTGCCGGCCGAGAAGCCTGGCGAGCCACGATTCTTCGAGGAAGTCGTCGGCGCGCAGCTCGAGATAGCCGGTCAGGTTGAAGACATTCCGTTCGGTCTCCTTGCCTCCGCCGCCGTTGTAGGAACGGTTGACGATCATCGGGCGGCCCGCGTTCGGGTTCGGCGTGAGGTCGGGAAGCAGCGCGTTGATATCGACCGTGATGGTGGCGTCGCCGGTGCCGAGGCCGTAGTAGAGCGCTTCGTTCGACTGTTGATATTCCTGGCGGTCGAAGACCGCCTCGATGCCCGCGCGGCCGTTCCAGAATGTCTGACTGAGCGTCACGTTCAGCGCATCGAAATCCTGCCGCTCGTCCTTGTTGGGGCCGTCGAGCGTCTTGTTATAGAAATCGAAGATCGACGGGTCGGTGATCGACTTGTTCTTGTAGGCAAAAGCGAACGGAACTTGCAGGCGGCGCGCGATCGCGCTGGTGGTTTCGACCATGTTCAGCCGCGCGGTTCCGAACAGGCCGCGGACGTTCCCGTCGATCGCGCCACCGGGCCCGAGGCCGCGGGCCTCGGTGAAGGCGACCTGGGGCACGTAATAGGGCGCGGTGGGCAACCCGGTGGCGGTGTCTCCGAAAAAGACGTAGTTGCCGTGATTGGTGTCGGCCGCGCCGGCCTGATAGCCGGGACTGGTCCTGACATTGAAGCCGGAACCCGGCACGCTGGCGAAATACGCATTGCGATAGCGGAAGTCCCCGATGAATTGGTTCAGGTTGCTGAACTCCCTGCCATCGACGGTCGTGGTCCCGGTTTCGAACCACGGGGTGAGCCGGTCCATGGGAGGCATGCTGCGCGGATTGTTCGACTCGATCGCGCCGTGTTCGTAGTTGATGCGCAGCGTCGTCCGCGCGGAGCCTCGTTTCAGGAAGGCGGGATCGTAGCGAAGCGCGGCGAAGACGCGTTCATCATCCTTGAAGGCGGGATCCTGTTGATAATAGGTGCGGTCCTTGAGCGCGTTGAATCGCACGGCGAGTTCGTCCTTCAGGAGCACGCGGTTCAAGTCCAGCGCGCCGCGGATGCTGCCGTGCCTGCCGAAGCGGGTTTCGACCCTGTTCGCGTTGCGAAACATGGCCTGTTTGAGGCTGGCGTTGATGACGCCGCCCGGCTTTCCCAGGCCGAAGAGGATCGAGTTGGGCCCGCGCTGCAGCTCCATGCGATCGACGTAGTAGGCGTCCCAGGGGATGTCGGTGAGAAACAGGTCACGCGTGTTGTCGGCCACCGCGAGGCCGCGCACGCGCGTCACCGTGTGGGGAACGGCGATGGTGTCGCGCTCGCTCAGGACCACGTCGTTGCCGGCGCCGGTGAAATTGCCGGCCACGCCGCCGACCTCCGTGCCCACGGTATATACGAGCAGTTCCTGGCTGTCGCGCGCGCCGGTGTCCTCGAGAAACTGGTTGGTCACGATCGAGAGGGCGGAGCCGATGTCGCGCAGGTCCGTCTTCACGCGCGTGCCGGCCAGCGTGCTGGTGGCGCGGTAACCCTGGTCCTCGCCTTCAGTCACGATGAACCGCGAGAGTTCGACGACCTCGTCGTCCCGGATCTCGGGCTGGTTGGGCGCAACGGCTGTTGTTTGGGCGAGCGAGGGCAGGGCCGCCGGCGCGAGCGCCAGCAACGCGCAAGAGGAGAGCCGGCGCAGAGCGGAGAGGGACAGGGTGTTCATCGTGTTTGATCGAGGGAGGGGCTCGGATGTGGGAGTGGGGGGCGCAGGACGGGCGCCGGCTTCACGAATACGCTCGCGAAGCCGGCGTCGCCTGGGGGGAGAATCGAGTGGAACGACTTTAGCAGATTGCGTGGCGATGCTCTACGCGTTGGGTATCTTTGATTGCGTCGATTGTCTCACGCCTTGGAGACCCCGTTCGCGATGTGCGCGGGCGCTTTTCGTCGTCGTTGTCGGGAGACCGCCCGCCTCGCGCTGTCCGCGGCGACGGATCCTATCGCTGTCGCGCCCGGCTGTGCTTGCGATACTCGGACGGCGTGCATTTCAGCCGCCGTTGAAAGACCCGGTTGAAAAACGAAATCTGGGAGAACCCGCTGTTGAGCGCGATCTCGATGATCGGATTGTCGGTCTCGGTCAGCTCCCGGCATGCGGCATCGAGACGGATCTGCTGCAGGAAATCGTTGAGCGTCTTGCCGGAGTGGGTCTTGAACACGCGCGAGAATGTCGGCTTGCTCATGTGTGTCACCTCGAGCACCTGCTGCAGGCGGATGTCCGTCTGGTAGTGCGCAAGGAGATACTCCACCGCCGCCTGCATCGTTCTTTGGTGGCGCGATTCGGCGGCCAGTGAGAAGATCTGGCTTGAAAGCCGGGCCTGGTCGCGCGGAGGCGCGCCGGCGATGGTGGAGAAGATCTGGAGCAACAGACCCAGCCGGGCAAGATCGTCGCTCGCGGCGAGCGCGCGCAGCAGCATGGCGATGGTTTCAGCCGTCCGGCCTCGAAAATGGATTCCCCGCGCCGCCTTTTCGAAGCACTCGAGGAGTGGCGCGGCCTCGGCGAGCATCCACAGCGGGTGGCTCGCGGGCAGCGACCACTGGACCGACAGTCCCGACGACGGGCCCTGCGTGTGCCAGTAGTGCGGAAGGTTCTCTCCGACCAGCACGAGATCACCCGAGCTGAACGGAGCGATATGATCGCCGACGAAACGTGTGCCCCGCCCCGAACTGAAGAGCGTCAGTTGATAGGCGCGATGATAGTGCCAGTTGTTGCCGCCGCCGGGAACGCGCACGCTTCGCCGCCGGGAAACAAGAAGCTCCATGTTCTGGAAACTCTCCTTCCACCGCAGCACCCGATACGGGTGATTGCTGGAAAGCTCCACGGGCTCTCTGAATCCAAGAGGCATGTTTCGAGATTCGAATCGTCGCTGGCCGTCCGCAGTGAATGCCCGGCATCCGCCGTCCAGTCCGCGCAAAACAAGGCCGCTTGGGCAAGGATTTACGACGGCCTTCCTGGCGACGTGGGGGGTGGAGATGACGAA
>CAZFCY010000193.1:0-8525 GCA_964517665.1 uncultured Opitutaceae bacterium
TCGCGCGAGGGCGGTGATTCGCGCGCCGCCCGGCGCCGCGCCGCGCCGGATGCGCGCTCGAAGTTTCATTCCCGCCACGAATCGCAGAAACAGCAGTCCGACCGCGCCGCACAGCCAGACGACTGGCGCGATCGACGCCATTGATCGCAACGGGCGGGCCGCGGCTTCGAACGGTCGCTCGATCGCGATGGTCGCATGCGTCGAGGCGGGCGACGCGGCCGGGCTGATCGCGGCGTTTTTCGCCGCCGCGTCGTAGACAGGCCTGGCGAGGTTGTAGGGACTCCAGGCGGCCGGCACGCCAACGGGTATCAGCAGCCGGATCGCGATCACGATCCATCCGGCAAACAATACGCGCCTCGGCAGCCACGAGCGCCCCAATGCGCGAATCGCGAGATAGAGCAGAATCAACAGCCCCGCGCGCCACGATGTGCCCGCCACGGCGGAGAATATATCTTCCAAGGGGATCATGGCCGGCCTTTCTTGTGCTTGAGCAGGCGCTCCAGCTCGGCGATCTCGGCCGGTGTCAGGTCGGCCTTCTCGCAGAAGTGCAACATGAGCGAGCCCGCCGCTCCCTGGAAGACGCGCTGCAGGAAGCCGTCGCCTTCGGAGGCGACGCACTTTTCGCGCGACAGCCGCGGGCTATAGGCATTCGCCTTTCCCTCGCGCCTGGCGCGGAGAACTCCCTTCTCCACCAGCCGGGCCAGAAAGGTGTTCACTGTTTTCTGCTTCCACGCCGTGTCGTTGTGGAGGGCGGCATGGACTTCGGGCGCGGTGATGGGATGGCGCGACCATACGATATTCATCACTTCCCATTCGGCGGCGGAGATGCGGGGCGGCATGACGGACTACAAACGTAGGAACATGGATGTCCTACGTTTGTAGGGAATGTCAAGCCCGCGTCAGCCAGGAGGCAGGAATCAGGGGGCGGGTGTCAGATCCGATCGCTCCGGCTCCTGACTCCTGATCCGCGTCATCCTTTCGCGCGGTCGGTCGTGGGCGGGAGGCCGTGGGCTTTGCGGTAGTCGCGGGAGAATTCGTGGACGCGCGCGTAGCCGACGCGTTGCGCGATCCCGGTCATGTTGAGGCTCGAGAAGCGCACGAGGCCGCGGGCGAGGCTGAGGCGGATCTGCTTGAGACGTTTCATCGGCGGCTGGCCGACGGCTTCGCGGCAGGCGCGCGCGATCGTGTTGGGGCTGCGGCCGAACTGCGCGCACAACTCGTCCAGCGTCGGCGCGCGGTCGATGTGCCGGCGCGCCCACGTCTCGATCTCCCACCACAGCTTGCCCGTCGGCGTTGCCGGCGGGTGGTCGGAGCCGTGCGCGTCGATCCCGGCGATGAGCGCGAGCAGTCGCGCCTGGCAGAGGCAGTCGCGCCGCCATGAGGGCGGTTGTCGCCACGCCTCCTGCAGCGCGGCGAACGCCGGCTCCAGCGCCGAGCGTCCGGGCAGAAGCCGCTGGCTGAAGTCGGGCGGGCTCAGCGTGGGCGCGGCGAAGTTCACCGAGAAACAGATCCACGGCGCGCGCAACACGCGGCCCTCGACCCATTCGTCCTCGTGATACCAGACGATCGCGCCGGGCGTGAGCGACTGCCGCCGGCCGTTGCAGGTCTGTTCGACTTCGCCCGCCACGACGAGGTGGATCAAATGGCCGGGCAGCGACGTGGCGGTGAAGGCGAAGCCCCGTTTCCGGCGCTCGAAGCGATCGACGAGGTGAATGCTTTCGATCGGCGAGGGACCGGCGGCCGGATGCTTTGGCATGGCGAAAATTGCTAAACAATTCCCCGGGCCGGCTAAAGACGAAACATCGGCCGGTTGCTAGACTGGGCGAATCCACCCATGAAAACTTCGACCCCCTCCGACATGGCCGCGCGTTACGATCGCGATGGCTTCCTCATCATTCCGGACCTGCTCGGCGCCGAGGAATGCGACACGCTCAAGGCCGAGGCGCGTGCCGTGCTCGCCCGGCACGCTTCGCCGGGCGCGTCCGTCTATGTGCACGTCGCGGTCGTCAGCCCGGTCTATCGCGCGCTCGCGGAGGATCCGCGGCTGATGGACGTTCTCACACCCGTCATGCCGGATGGCGTGATGTTTTTGAGCGACAAGATTGTCTATAAATCCGCGGACAAGACCTTCGCGACGCCGTGGCACATCGACTGTTTCTATTGGCGCAACACCCGGCCAAAGCTCTCCGTGTGGATTCCACTCGACGACGCGACGGCCGAAAACGGCACGCTGACCGTCGTGCCTGGCAGCCACAAGAAGGACTGGCAGGTGGTGAAGAAGGGCCTCGCGAACGGCGAGTTCCACGATGAGATCGGCAACGCCGACTGGAGCGAGGGCGACGTCGTCACGTGCGCGATCGAGCGCGGCACGGCCATCGTCTTTTCCGACCGCCTCGTGCACGGCTCCACGCGCAACACCTCCGGGCGCGACCGTTTCGCCATCATCAGCACCTATCACGCGCCGGCGGCCGACGAACCTTTCGATCACGACTTCCCGGCGCGCAAGGTGATCGTGCCCGCGGCGTGAATCGAGAGCGTCGTTGATCCTTTTGGCAGGGCTCGGGGCAGGCCGGGCAGGAGTGATCCAGGTGGGATCGATCCACACGCGCGCGGCCGCCTTCAGAGCCGGGTTGCGCTACACCCACGCCTGTATGGCGAGAAAAACGCCCATGCCGGCGACCACGGCCCAGCCGACGCTGCGTGTCCAGGCCGCGGCGATCGCGGCCGTGAGCGCGGCGAGAAGCTTGGCCCCGAGCAATGCGGACGTGGCCTGTGGCGCGGCGATGTCGGCGGCGGCGAGCGCGGAAAGCGCGGCCACCGGGACCAGGCGCAGCGCGTGCCCGGCCCACGCGGGCAGGCGGTGATGCGTGAGCAGGCCGATGAATGAAAAACGAATCGTAAAGGTGAGCGCGCCGCCGAGCAGGATCGTCAACCAGATGTCGAGCGCGCTCATCGTCGCTTGCGCTCCGTGAGCAGGCCGGCCGCGATGCCCGCGCCGATCGCGAGGAGGAGGTTGAGCTTGTAAGGCAGCCCCGCGGCGAGGACCGCGGTGGCGGCGGCGACGAGCGCGGTCACGAGCGCCGGGGGCGCGCGCAGGATCGGGACGACGAGGCCGATGAAAACCAGCGGCAGGATGAAATCGAGGTTCCATTCCGCCGGCACGGCCGCGCCCGCGAGCGCGCCGACGGCGGTGCCGAGCTGCCAGCCGGCCCAGAGCGTGAGTCCGGCGCCGAGGAAGAACCAGTGTTGCGCGCCGCGCGATCCGACGCGTTCGTAGCGCACGATCGCGACGGCGTAGGCCTCGTCCGTGAGCAGGTAGGACAGGATGGTTTTCCAGCCGGCGCCGAGATGCGCCGTGTGCGCGGCGAGGCTTGCGCTGTAGAGCGCGTGGCGGAGATTGACGATGAAGATCGCCAGCACGACGAGCGCCCAGGGCGCGCCGGCCGCGAGCATCTGCGCCGCCACGAATTGCGACGAGCCGGCGAAGAGGATCGTCGAAAGCCCCTGCGTCGCGGCGAAGCCGAAACCGGATGCCATCGCGCCGACGCCGAACGCGATCCCAAGCGGCATGGCGCCGACGAGGATCGGAAGCTCGGCCATCGCGCCCGCGAGAAACTCCCGGCGCGGGCTGACGATTGCTGGTGGTGGTTCGCTTTCCATCCGGGAAACAATGGCTGTTCTCGCGCGCTTCGCTCGAGCGCGCATCGGCGCCGATTGCCACGCCTTGTTATTCCTTCTTCCCCGCCTCGTCGCTTCGATAATGCGCGAACCACGCGAGAGGGGCGAGGTTGTCCACCTTGGCCGCGCCGCCCGCCGCCGCGGAGCCGCCGCAAACCCCGAAAGCCGGAATCCTGTCGCGTACGTGACAAAAAAACGGCTCTCCGGCGGTGGCCGGATCGTGGCGGGCGTTGCTCGGTTTTCGGTCCCTGTCCGCCCGGGCGGCGGCACGGGATCCCGTGGCTGCGTCCATGCCCCGGCTTCAGCTCAGGAAGGAGCAGATGTATTCACATATCCCCGAGGCGACCGTGATGGTGAAACCGGACCGGCCCGGCAGGTCGAAGACGGAGCCGGCGGCGTGGGATTCTTCGCTGGTCCCGCCGTCGATCGCGACTCGGCAGGCGCCGGCCACGATTTCCATGCGCTCGGCGGCGTCGGTTCCGAAATGATACGCGCCGGCGCGGATGAGGCCGAGCGTCTTTTTCGATCCATCGGACAAGAGGACGGTGTGACTGATCACGCCGCCGTCGAAATAGACGTTGGCTTTCGTGAGGACCGTGACTGCGTCGAGGCGATCGGGAATGGTGTTCATGGCAGGCAAGGCGGAATGCCCGCGCCGCGGCGCCGCGGCAAGTTCAGTTCGCGGGCAGATCGGTGGTTTTGAAATCGAGCCGCGATCGCGCGCGGGGCGCATCCGAGTTACGTGAAGAGAGGCCGCGCGTCATGCTGGCCTTGAAATGCAACGCTCCCGCCGGGCCGGGAGGAGGCTTTCCCATCAACGAAGAGAAAAACAACCCATCGAAAGCACATGAGTTCATCGATCATTCCCATGATTCCCTGCAACGTGGCCGGACCGCTCGGCGTTCTGCACCTTCCGCGCCTCTGGCTGAAAGTGTCGCTCGAGGCCCGCGGAAAACTGGCCGACGGCTATCCCGGCATCGGCAAGGGCTTCGACCAGCTTGTGATCAGCAGCCTCGGGCTGACGGCGGACGGCGTGCGCGCGTTCATCACCGAAAACCGTCCGACCTACGCCGCGTTCGAGGCGTGGGTGAAGGCGCAACCGGGCGTGAAGCTCTCGCGCGCCTCGATCGACAAGCTTAACCAGTCGATCCTCGCCTACCAGCACGGCGACGAGACCCGCGCCGGCATCCTGCAGGCGGCGGGGTATCCGGATGACGGAAGCGTGCTCGGCGCCGCGGTCGAGTTGAACGCGCTCGACGACTGGGCCTCGTTTCACGCCGCCGAGTTGAAGTAAGCCCCGCCGCGGCCGCCTTCTCGCGGCGCGTTCCAGGCCCCGCCGCTCATGATTGCGCGGCGGGGTTTTTTCATCCACGGATGCGCGCGATGAACGAGTTTCTCCTTCGATCGCGCGCGTTTTGCCGGCGGCACAGGCGATTTGTTTTCAGCGCGATCGTCTTCGCCTTCGCCGTGTGGGTGTTCATCGAACTCGCGGACGACGCTCCGGAAGGCGACTATCTCGAGATCGAGAAGCGGGTGATGCTCGCGTTTCGGGAGGAGGGCGACGCCTCCGAGGCGGTCGGCCCCTGGTGGGTGGCGGAGGCGGCGCGGGACATCACGGCCCTGGGCAGCACCGCGGTGCTCACGCTCATGAGCCTGCTCGTGCTCGGATATCTGCTCCTGCGTGGAAAGCCGCGCCTGGCTTTGCTCGTCTTCGTCGCCGTGGCCGGTGGCGTGGCGTTGAACATCGGGTTGAAGGCCTGCTTCGAGCGTGAGCGGCCGGACTTCATTCCGCATCTGGTCGAGGCCTCCAGCTCGAGTTTTCCGAGCGGGCACTCCATGGCGTCGTCGATCATCTACCTGACGCTGGGCGCGCTGCTCTCGCGCACGGTGAAGCGCCGCCGGGAAAAAGCTTACTTCATCTGCGCGGCGCTGTCGTTGAGCTTCCTCGTCGGGCTCACGCGCGTCTTTCTCGGCGTGCACTATCCGACCGATGTCATGGCCGGCTGGGCGGCGGGAACGGCGTGGGCGATCCTGTGCTGGGACGCGTCCTTCGTCCTGCAACAGTTGGGCTTCGTGCGGGCTTGGAGTGATTCGAGCGCGCAAGCGTAGCCGTCAGGAGACGGGCGACGGGAATCAGCCTGCCGCGGCGAAATGCACGTTGCGAATCGGGCCGTCGTGCGCGCTGCACGCGCGGGCGCTTCGCGTCATCGCCTGTTGCCGCCGGGGATGGCCGTAAAGACGAGCTGGCCGATGCCGGCCCAGAGCATGGCGGCGGCGAGCCATTGCCAGAAGGCGAAGCTCATCCAGAAGCCGACGCCCATCGCGCGCCAGCTCGTGTCGACCCAGCCGAGATCGCGCTGGTCGAAGTAGAGCGCGAGCTGATTGATGCCGATCGCGACGAGCGGCGCGAGCACGACGACGGCCGGCCATCGCGCGCCGGCGGCGCGCCGGACGCGGCCCAGGCAGAGGAGGACCACGCCCGCGTAGAGATGGAGGAAGCACAGCAGCGCCAGCGCCTCGTGGCCCTTGCGAATCACCTGCGAGACGTGAAAAAAGAGCAGCCGCTCGACGCCCACCAGCATGCCGAGGATGATTCCCGCGCGCAGGGCGCGCGCGCCGATGCGCCCGAGCCGGTCGGCCGGCGACAGGCCGGATTGGATCCACGAGACCGATGGCCAGAGAAAGGCGAGCGAGAGGGCGAGCCCCGAGGCGAAGTAGAGGCCTCCGTCGGGATTGTGTTTCCGCGAGGCCAGCGCCGACATCACGGTGTAAACCCAGTCGAACCCTTCCGGATACCGGCTCGCCGCGAGCGCGGTCGCGACGCAGATCGTGAGCACCGAAAGCGTGTAGGCGGCTAAGGCGCGGAACCGCGCGCCTGGCGGGCGCTCCCGCTCTTTTTCGACAGCGCCCGCGAGCGCGCCGGCGCCCGCGATCTTGCCGGGGGTTGTCTTCTGGTTGCTCATGTCGTCGCGCCGTGGCAGGAGGAAGGGGAGCCGAAAGCAACAACTGGCACGAATACTGCCGGGAACTCAGAAGCCATGAAAAACAGAAACCTCATAGGAGCCATCATACTGGCGATTGCCGTTCCGGGAATCTCCCTCGCGCAAATTTCCACGCCCGACACCGGCGAGATCGATCCCTCGATCGAGGCGCCGGACGGCGCGCGCATCGCGATCGCCCGCCTCGAGGCGGCGGGAGGGAGCGGCGTCCACGGCACGGTGTATTTCGTGGAGCAGAAGGATGGCGTTCGGGTCATCGCGAAAGTGGCCGGTCTCACCCCGGGCGACCACGGTTTCCACGTGCACGAGAAGGGCGATCTCTCCGCCCCCGATCTCACCTCGGCGGGCGGCCACTACAATCCCGGAAACATGAAGCATGGCGGACCGAAGGACCATGCCCGCCACGTCGGCGACATGGGCAACATCGTCGCGAACCGCGATGGCGTCGCCAGCCTCGACTACGTCGATCCGCGCCTCTCGCTCAGCGGTGAACATTCGATCGTGGGCCGCGCGCTCATCGTGCACGGCGGCAAGGACGACCTGAAGTCCCAACCCGCCGGCGACGCCGGCCCGCGCGTGGCCGGCGGAATCATCCGTCTGCACGAAAGCGTGAGAAAGTAGGGCGCAGGGGACAGTGCCGCGCGCAACCCGGAAGGCCGAAAGCAACCTGCATTGATTGCGCGCGGATCGCGGGGCATGCATCGTCGCGGGATGTTGTCGATGCGTTTGCGCGGTGAGCTGGCCGTCGTCCTTTTCACGATTGCGCCGCTTGTCTTCGGCCTCGCGGCGGCCGCCGGTCCGCGCGCTCGCGATCTCGGCGTGCCGTTCGACGGCGATCCCGGCCGCTTCAACGCGATCACCGATGTCGCGGGCGTGCAGGTCGGCCACCGGACGTTGATCCGGGGCTCCGGAAAACTCGTCGTCGGCGAAGGCCCGGTGCGCACGGGCGTCACGGCGATTTTTCCGCGCGGCCGCGAGAACGACGCGCCGGTTTATGCCGGCTGGTTTTCCATGAATGGAAACGGCGAGATGACCGGCGCGGCCTGGATCGATGAAGCGGGCGAGCTGCTCGGGCCCGTCACCCTCACGAACACGCACAGCGTGGGCGTGGCGCGCGACGCCGTGATCAAGTGGCAGGTGAGGCGCGGGAGGCACGGCCACGGCTGGTGGTCGCTGCCCGTCGTGGCGGAGACATGGGACGGCTGGCTCAACGACATCAACGGCTTTCATGTGCGCGAGGACGATGTCTTCGCGGCCCTCGAGTCCGCGCGCGGCGGCGCGGTGGCCGAGGGCAATGTCGGCGGCGGCGTCGGGATGATCTGCCACGAGTTCAAGGGCGGCATCGGCACGGCGTCTCGAGTTTCTGGATACACCGTGGGCGTGCTCGTGCAGGCCAACCACGGCCTGCGCCCGCAGCTCGTGATCGCCGGCGTCCCCGTGGGGCGCGAGATTCCCGAGGGCGGATTCAGGTCGGCGGAAACCGGATCGTTGCTCGCCGTCATCGCGACGGACGCGCCCGTCCTTCCGCATCAACTCCGGCGCATGGCAAAGCGCGCCGCGCTCGGCATGGCCCGCACGGGAGCCGTTTCAGGAAACAGCTCCGGCGATCTCTTTCTCGCCTTTTCGACGGGAAACGCCGTGCCGGCGGGCGACTCGCGGCCGGGCCTGGCGCGCGCGCTTTCGAGCGAGGCGATGAGCCCGCTTTTCGAGCAGGTCGTGCAGGCCACGGAGGAGGCGATCGTCAACGCGCTCGTCGCGGCCGAGACGATGGTCGGCCGCGATGGGCGCCGCGTCGAGGCGCTGCCGCGCGAACGGTTGCGCGACGCGCTCGAGAAATACGGAAGGCTT
>CAZFCY010000194.1:0-8495 GCA_964517665.1 uncultured Opitutaceae bacterium
ATAACCACCCTTGCCAAGGGGAGCATCTTCGATCCCGGTGCGCGCTCAAAGGCGTTCGAGTCGGCAGCGAAAACCCTGATCGATGCTTTAGAGCGCGATAAAGATCTTTTGATCACAGATACACGACGTTGACGTTCAGGCGAGAGCGCGATGATAGCCGACTCGGCGTCACATACGGGGGCCTGGGCACCACGTTCGTGGCCCTTGGGTGAGCGGCGATCGATCGTGCTCTGGGCCCCTGATCCCGGATGAGGGCTCGCGGCTGGCGTCTTTTTTGATCGCGGTGTCCGGAAGGCGGGGCTCGATTCGTCGAAGGGATGAGCGGCGGATTCCCTGCCGCGGGAAACTTCAACCCTTCCGATCATGGCCTCTGTCAGCACCTACCTGAGCTTTCCGCGGACGACCGAGCAGGCGTTTGCGTTCTACAAGTCCGTTTTCAAAACCGAATACATGGGCCCGGTCGCGCGGTTCGGGGACATGCCGGCCGACGCGGGGTGTCCGCCGGTGGGCGACGACGTCAAGAACCTCGTGCTGCACGTGGCGCTGCCGATCCTGGGCGGGCACGTGTTGATGGCCACGGACGCGGTGGAATCGATGGGGCAGGAGTGCAAGCCGGGGAACAACGTCTCCATCAATCTCCAGCCCGACACTCGCGCGGAGGCGAAGCGGTTGTTCGATGCGCTGTCGGAGGGCGGCAAGATCGACATGCCGCTGCAGGACATGTTTTGGGGCGACTACTTCGGGGCGTTCGTCGATCGCTTCGGCACGCAGTGGATGGTGAACTGCTCCGAGAAGCCGAAGAACTGAGCGCGGCTTGCCCGCGAGACGCTCAACCGGGCGCGCCGACGTCACGAGTCGGCGCGCCCGGGTTTTTGCGGCGGTACCGAGCTTGCCCGGATTCGTGCTGGTGCTAGCTTCATGCGCATGGAGACGAGCCTGCCACTTGAACGCATGACGGTTGCCGAGAAGCTTCGAGTCATGGAGGAGTTGTGGGCTGATCTGAGCCGAAATGCCGATGCGTTTGAGTCTCCCGCCTGGCACGCAGACGTGTTGCGGGAGCGGGAGCAGCGAGTGCAAGAGGGCAAGGAATCCTACGTGGACTGGGAGAAGGCCAAGAAGGAACTGCGCGATCGCCTGTTGTGAAGGTTGAGATTCTGCCCTCCGCCCGCGAAGACTTGGCGCTTGGATTCGCGTTCTACGAAAAGCAGCAACCCGGGCTCGGCGCCTATTTTTTGGATTCGCTGTTTGCCGATATCGATTCTCTCGTCGTCCATGCCGGGATTCACCGAAAGGTTCTTGGACTCCATCGCCTCCTCGCACGAACATTTCCGTTCGCGGTTTAACTATGCGATTGAAACCGAAACAGCGCGCCTGAAGGCAGTGCTCGATTGCCGGCTAGCCCTGTCCTGGACGTTGGAGAAACTCGAGAAAGTGCGTATGTAGCGCTTGGTCGTCGCCCACGCCCGGACCATCCCGCGACCCGACACGGTCTCTCTCGCGTCGCTCGAATGACGTGACTTGTCCGCTGGCGCGGACGCGTTTACGTTCGTCGCATGCGCCTCGAGATCCTCCGCCAGTTTGCGCTTTCGCTGCCGCACACGACATGGGTCAAGCAGTGGGGCGAGTGCCTGGTCTTCAAGGTGGCGGGGAAGATGTTTCTGATTCTCGTGCTCGAGGCGGGGACGGTGGACGGCGTGGTGTTCAAATGCGCGCCCGACGAATTCGATGAGCTGACCGAAATCGATGGAATCACGCAGGCGCCGTATTGCGCCAAGAGGCATTGGGTGCGCGTGAGCGACCTGCTGGCCCTGCCCGAGGCGGAGCTGGAGCGCCGCATCCGCCGCAGCTACGATCTCGTCGTCGCCAAATTGCCGAAGAAGACACAGGCGACGCTTTGAGTTTCATCGAGGCTCGAGTGTGCCGTGGCGATCACCCCGGAACATGTCCTGCGCCGGCATGACCATCTTCGCGAGATGAACGCACGGGTGGCGGGGCCGAAGTTGATCGCCGCAGCAGCCTGGGCGGCTCATCCTGCTCCACTCATCTCATGGCAAAATTTTTCGAGGAGCTGGATTATCAACCAACGCCGTTCGGGGGACTGAGCTTGCGTCGAAAACGCGTCGCGATGCTCGGCGATCTGGAGGTTTACGAGGTGATGCTCGGCGAGGCGTTTCTCATGTCCAGTATGTTTCACGCGGTCGAGGACGCCGTGTCCGACATCGGCCTGTGCGAGCTCGATGGGGACGGGTGGGACGTGGTGGTCGGCGGACTTGGGCTGGGCTACACCGCGCTCGCCGCGCTGGCGCACGCGCGTGTGCGATCGCTCATGATCGTCGAATACCTCGAACCCGTCATCGGCTGGCATCGAAGCGGACTGGTTCCGGTCGGCGAAAAGCTCACGAGCGACCCGCGCTGTCGTTTTCTCCACGGCGATTTTTTCGCGCTCGCGCGTTCCGCCTCCGGGTTCGAGGAAGGACGGCGGTTCCACGCGGTGCTCCTCGATATCGACCACTCCCCACGGAATCTCATCGATTCCGGCAGCGCCGATTTCTACTCGGGTGAGGGGCTGGCCAGACTCGCAGCGCATCTGCATCCCGGCGGCGTCTTTGCGATGTGGTCCGACGATCCTCCCGACGAGGATTTCCTGCAGGCGCTTCGCCTGGCCTTCGCAACCGCGCGCGCGGAAATCGTCAAGTTCCCCAATCCGCTGCTCGACCGGGAATCGGCGAGCACGGTTTATATCGCGCGCAAGCAATCCGGTCAGAGGAAGTAGCTGTTGCTACGACTGCCTGCGGCTCGAACTCGACACAAGTGAGGCTGGCTCCTCGGGACAATTCCCGGGTCATTGGAGCGTCCACCTCCGTGTGGACCGGTTCGCTCAGTCTCCCAGCGACTGGCCCGCGAGGGCCAGGTTCTGGATCGCGGCGAGGCCCCACTGGGCGCTGTCGTTGGTCGAAACCCACGCCGCTTCGTCGACCGGATTGAGCACGGCGGGGCCTTCGAGGCGGATGGTTTCCACCGTCGGTTTCGGACCCCATTCGACGACGGCGAACTCGCTCCAGGCGCGCCTGGCCAGAGCGGGGTCGTCTTCGAGTTTCGACGCGTAGGCGGTGAGGCGGGAGTGGCCGACGCGCAGGCTGTTGCCGCGCAGCGCGCGGCCGAGCGCGGCCTCCTGTTCCGCGGCGGGCGCGTTATAGAGCCTGCAGTATTGCAGCCATGCCTTTTTGAATTCCGGCACGTCGATCAGTTGTATCAACTCGGCGCAGACCTCGACGAGCCCGAAGACCGCCGAGAGGTGCGAGAGCGAAACGCGCGCGTTGGGCGGCGCGGTGAGTTTCTTCGTGTCGGGATCGAAGGCGAAGGCGCTGGTGAAGAAACCGTGCTGTGCGCCGCCGATGACCTGCATGGCGTCGCGCAGCCATGCTCCGTAGCGCGCGTCGCCCGTGCGCTCCCAGGCGGCCAGCCAGTTGGCCGCGGCCGAGCCCCAATCGGTGCCGACGCCGATGTGTGTGCGTTCGGCGCGGGCGCGTTCGCTGCCGAGCTTGCGCACGGGGTTGAACTCCGCGAGCTGGCGGTCCGCCTCGGTCACTTCGTCGAGCACGTCGCCGGTTCGCTCGTCGGCGGTGAGGAAGTAGTGGAAACGTCGATACGCGGCCGTGCTGATGCGCAGTTGCTTTGCGCTGCAACCCCAGTGCAACACGTTGTGCCGGCTGCCGAGGCCGGCGAATGGGCCCGCGTGGTAGATATCGACGTCGCGGTTGTGGCGCGTCATCGCCTCGGCGAGGCGGAAAACGCCGGCGTCGCCCGTGCGCAGGAAGGAATACCAGAGCCAGAGATCGGGCGAGAGTTCGGAGTTGTCCCACGCGAAGCCGCCGACGTCGTAGCGCCACACGTGCCGGTCGGCGTCGTAGGTGTGCATGACGTCGCCGTAGTTCCAGAAGCCGTACCAATGGCGCTGGTCGACCTGCCCGCGGCAAAAGTCGATGCTCCACGCGAGCCGGTCCTCGATCGCGGCCTTTTCCGGAGTGCTGCGATCGACGGGGCTCCACAACGCGCCGAAGACGCCGGCGCCGAGGTAGTCCTCCACGCGGGCGACGAGCTGCGGCGGTGTGGCGATGGCCTGCGCGATTCCATCGAGCGCCTCGCGCGAAGGCGTGGCCGCGAGCGCGGCAAGCGCGATGTCCGTCGTGCGCGCGACTCCCTGCGGCGTGCCGAAACCGGGCTCGTAATCCTCGTAGGTGATCTCCAGCCCCTCGAGCTGCCGGGGGTGGGTGTCCATGCCCATGCCATCGTGGTAGAACCGCAGGTCCATCGCCGGGGCCGCGGGCGACCACATCCACAACGTCACTTCCGCGCGGTCGGTGGCCGCGCCGCGGATGTCGAGCTGCGTCGGGTGCAGTTGCCAGAAGTCGCGCATGCCGAAGGCGACTCCGCCCGAGACGCCGCCGATGTATCCAGTTCCTGGAGACCGGCGGCCCTGGTCGGCGTCGATCCAGCAACTGGACGCGCCGGTGCGTTTGCGGATGGAGAATCCGTTGGCCGAGAGTTGCGTGAGCGAGTAGTCGCTCCACGCCGGGATGAGTTCGAGCCGGCTGCTGACGCGGCGGTCCCAGGATTCGATCGGAGGCGTCGGCCGGCCCGCGATCTGCGCCTCGCGAACTTCCCTGCCCGGGTCGCGGCGCAAACCGGTGAGGCCGCGCACCGCCTCGGCCCACTGGCCGGATTGGTCGCCGGCGAAACGGACATGGCGGTTGTGCAACTCGTCCGTCATCGGAACCTCGAATCTGACGCCGAGGCCGCGGAGGAAGTCGGTGTTTTCATCGCCGTCGAAGACGAATGTGTGGGTGAGGCGGATCGCGTCGCTGTCGGCGTGGAGGTGGATGCGAATGGTGAACGGAAGCCAGGCGCGGCCCGCGTCGCCGCGATGTTTTCCGGTGATCCTGACGGTCGCGCGCACCGGGCCGGTTTGCTCGATCGCGACGGATTCGGTTTGTCCGATGAAGTTTTCGACGGGCGCGGCTTCGGCGGGATCGGGGCTGCCCTGGCGCAGGGCGACGACACGGCCGTTGGCGAGCGTCTCGCGATCGCCGCGGGCGAGCGTCGCGATGAGGACGCCGCCGGATTTCGGGATCACGCAGCGAACGATGCCGTTGGCGAGCGTGACGGCGCCGGCGGTCTCACTCGCCTCGACCGGATGCGCCGGCGCCGCGGGCTGGCCGGCGTCGAGCACGAGCGCGCCGGTCTGCCCGGCGGCGGCGGGGATCGAGTGGGCCGTCCACTTCAGGGAACCGTCCGGCCAGTAGGCCGTTTCCCATGTCTGCACGGGCACGTCCACGCCCTCGGCGGCGCGGAGCGCGAAAGTCGCGCCCTTCGGATGCGCGCCGCGTTTCCACGGCACGCCCCAGGTGGAGCCGAGGGGGTCGCCTTTGGCGTTGCCCTCGAGCCAGCGCAACCGCGGCGGGCCGCCGGCGGGAGCGGGAGGAGGCGCGCCGGTCGCCGCCGATTGCGCGTGACCTTTGCGGGTGATGGATGCGGCGGCGACAAGCGCGGCGCCTTTGACGAAATCGCGACGGGAAAGGGATTTCATTGGTCAGGGGTCAGGAGACGGAAGGCAGAGGTCGAAGGTCGAAAGTCGGTATCATTTCTGACTTCTGACACCTGTCTCCTGACTTCTGAACTTCACTCCAGGTGGAAGACTTCGCGCAGTTCCGCGGAGACGGGGCTGTTGTCGGGATTGGAGGGCATGACGTCGGCCATGTGGCGCCACCAGCGCTGGCAGGCCGCGGTGCGGGCGATCGCGGCCCAGCGTTCCTCGCTCTCGATTTTTACGGTGGCGAACAATTGCCGCGTTTCCGGATGAAGAAAGATCGAGTAGTCGTGCACGCCGTGCGCCTTCAAGGTCGCCGCGAGTTCCTCCCAGATCGGGCTGTGGCGGCGCTCGTACTCTTCCTCGCTGCCGGCGTTCACCTGCATGACAAATGCTTTGCGGATCATGGCGCGACAGGAGTCAGGGGATCAGGAATCACCGCGGCCGATTTCCGACTTCTGAGGACTGGCGGCTGTCCCCTGGGCTGTGGTTTCCATGGGCAATGCCAGGCCGGCCTCGGCGAGCGAGCTGAAGTTGGCGTGGGCGCGGGCGAGGGTCTGTTCGATCCCGATGATCGCGGGCACATCCGCGTCGTCGCCGCACCATTCGATCTGTGCCGGCGGGACGGATATGATGGGCGCGGCGCGGTGGGTGCGATCGACCAGCGCGGTGTGCCTGATCGCGATGGATGTGCCGCAGATGCGCACGGAGGGATCGCTCAGGCGGGCGAGGACGGCGTCGAACATCGCCTGGCGGTTGACCGCATAGGAGGGACTGGGGCGGCGCAGTTCCTCGCCGTTGTCGGGCGTGATCGCGCAGTCGCGCTCATGCCGCCATTCGGCGCGCCCGGTCTCGCCCTCGATCAGGATCTCCGGTTCCTTGGTGGAACAGCAGGCGTGGCTGACGCCGAACCAGAATTCCACGCCCTCCGGCGAGCGCGCGCGGATGACGGCTGTATCGAAACTTTCAATACGGTGCGCGCGCAGCAGCTCGGCTCCGGTGACCGCGACGTCGGCCGAGGCTTCGAGCGCCGGCCCGGCGAAGTAGAGCGCGAGGTTCACGAAGTGGGCGAGGGCGTTGTTGATGGGCGAATCCATCGCGGCGGCGCCCTCGGCGGAGAGCCGGCCGGCCCAATGGTTGCGCTCGAAATAACTGGTCGGCCGCGGCCACAGGCCGATCATGTGGACGCGCTTGATGCGGCCGATCGCGCCGGCGCAAAGGTGTTCCTTGAGCCACTCGATCTCGCGCACGTAGAGATCCTGGAAACCGACCGCGACCCACCGGTTGTTGCGCGCTTCCGCGGCCCGGATCGCCTCGGCGTCGGCCAGGCTTCCGGCGAGTGGTTTCTCGACGAGGACATTGGCTCCCGCGTCGAGCGCGGCGATGGTCATGCGCGCGTGCCACTGGATGCCGGTCGGGATCATGCAGATGTCGACCCCGCCTTTCAGGCTCGTCAGCATTTCCTCGTAATCGCCGAAAATCCTGGCGCCGCGGCGCATCAGATCGGCGACGGCCGGCAGACGGCGCTCACGCTCGAGCACGGCGGCTCCCGCGATGTCGATGAGCCCCTTGTCGTGCGCCGCGTTGACGAGGGCGAGGTAGATCAGGGCATAGCCGTCGACGCCGACGAGTGCCACCCGTGGGCGGGCCGTGCTGGATGCGGGCGAAGGGGCGGACATTCGCGAGGTCGGGTGGCTTGAAAACGTTTGAGTTCGGCAAGCGACGACGGAGGGGCGTCAACTCGCGATCGGAGGCGGCGTCACCATGAAAAAGCTTGCTCGTTTCAGCGATGCGACGAGATTCTGACAGTCAGACATCCCTGCCCAGTTTCATCCCGTCAGTTGCTTTTCATCATGGCCAGAACATCCGTGCGCGAGATCGCCCGCTCCTTGGGACTTTCACACACCACCGTTTCCGAAGCGCTGCGAAACTGTCCCCGCGTGCGCGAGGAAACCCGCGAGCGCGTGCTCGAGGCCGCGAAGGCCGCCGGCTACCGCTACAACCCGCTCGCGGGCGCGCTCATGTCCGAGATGCGCCGCTCCCGCGCGGGCGCGTTTCGCGGCGTGCTCGCGCTCGTGGACCTCGAAAGCCCCGAGCAGCGCGCGTCCTATGCCAGCCGCTATCACCGCGAGGTCTCGGTCGGCGCGATCGAGGCCGGCGCGCGGCTGGGCTTCAAGGTCGAGCCCTTCGTCCTCGGCCGCGAGCATGTCTCCGTCACCCGGCTCGACACGATCCTGCAATCGCGCGGCATCCGCGGCCTGCTCGTGCTGCCCGCCGGCCAGATGCCTGATATTTCGGGGCTCAACTGGAGCCACTACGCCGGTGTTTACACCGACTATATCATCGAGCGTCCCGCGCTCGACTCGGTCTGTTCGGATCACTTCCGCTCGATGGTGCTCGCCCTGCAGCGGCTGGCCGGGCTCGGGTACAAGCGTCCCGGCCTGATGCTCACGGAGGCGCACGACAGCCGCCTGCTCTACCGTTGGGAGGCGGCCTATCGCTCGTTTCACGAGCACCACGATTGCTTCGAGTTCGTCGAGCCGCTGATCGCGACCGAGCTTTCGGAGGCGCCCTTCCGCAAGTGGTTCTCGAAGTCGAAGCCCGACGTCGTGCTTTGCCACAACATCTGCGCCTGGGAGTGGATGGAGGCGGTCGGCGCGAAGGTGCCCGGCACGCACGGCTTTTGCTGCCTCAACGTGACGATGAGCGAGAAGAAGGTGGCCGGCCTGAATCTTCAGCCCCGGCTCATCGGATCGCGCGCGATGGAGCTGATCATCGCCCAGCTCCATCGCAACGAGTACGGGATTCCGGAGACGGCCTCGACGACGACAATTCCCGCGGCGTGGACGGACGGGCCGACGGTCCGCGCCGTATCCAAAAAAACATGACAGCGGCGCCGCGCGAGCGG
>CAZFCY010000195.1:0-255 GCA_964517665.1 uncultured Opitutaceae bacterium
CTGGGGGAACGGAGCTACCATTCGCTCACCCACCTCGTCCCGAAAGACGTGAGCATCCCCGATGTCTGGGGTGTGCACCGGCTCGGCGGGAAAACGCTCTTTGTCCTCACCAGCGGCGTGCTCGTTTGGGACGGCCGCGCTTTCTCCCACACACCGATGCCGGTCGAGAAACGACTCTTCTCGTTTCCCTTTCGCGGCGGCATCGGGATCAGCCAGAAAGGCGAGGGGCTGTGGAAATGGGACGGCGAGACCTTC
>CAZFCY010000195.1:265-8460 GCA_964517665.1 uncultured Opitutaceae bacterium
GCCGCTCGGCGGCGCCGAGAAAGAGGCGATCGCCTTCATCATGCCGCTTCCGGACGGCTCCGAACTCATGGATCCGGGCAGGCGATTGACCCGCTACCACGACGGACGGCTCGAGCGCGTGGCCACCAACGCCACCGCCGTGCTCGAGAACAACGCAGGGGTGATCAGGGCATTCAACCTCCCAAACAACAAAATCGGCATCGTCTGCTTCTCGCGCGGGATCGTCGTCTTGAATCCGGATTTGACTCTCGCGCGCGTCATCGATCGGTCCGCGGGGCTCCCCAGCCTGAACTGCAACAATGCCTTCGTGGACGATGAAGGCAGCCTCTGGATCGCCACCCAGCTCGCCGTCGTCCGCACCGATGCCGCGGCGGTCACTTCGCTTTTCGACCAGCTCAATGGGTTCGACGCCGGCCGGACCTATCACATCGCTCCGTTTCCCGGCCGAACGCTCGCCCTCGCCGCCGAGGGCGTGTTGGAACTCCGGCCTTCGGACGATCTCAAACGCGGCGCGCACTTCGAGCCGGTTCCGGACCTCGAGGACGCTTTTCAAGACGCCTTGAGAGAACCCTCCGGATCCGTCCTGATAGCTGGTCGCGATCGGATCCTCCGGCTCGAAGAGGAGCGGATCTCCCTGGCTTACAGCAGCGAGTGGCAGGTGGACCGGCTCGAGCCATGGAAGGACGGGCTATGCGTCGCGGCAGACGTTTTGAATGTGCAACTCCTGCGACTCGGCGGGAGCCTCGGGCTGGTCCGGACGCTCATGCCCGACCTTCCGGAAATCGTCTCCGACCTCACCATCGACGCGGACGACACCCTCTGGCTCTCTCTCTCCCAAAACGGCATCTACGCCACCAGCCTCGAAGACCCCGACTCGCCGCCGCTCCTCGCGCGCCTGCAACCGAGCGGCACGTTCGCGCTCCCGCCCAACGATGCCCGTTTTTTTGTGCTCGACGACGTGGTCTATGTCTACAACGAGCGCGAGATCCACCGGCTCGGCGCCACCGAACCGTTCGCGACGCTTCAACTCCCCGGCGTCGGGCTGACCGCGGCCGAGCGCCGCGGCCACGGGGAAATCTGGGCGACCGCCGTCCGCTCCGGACAGAGCCAGCGCCTCGTCCGCCTGACCGCTCACGGCAGGACCCTCGCGCTTCAGGTGATGGATTTTCCAAACGCGGAGGCGGGCGGCCGCACCTGGTCCATCTCGCGCGCGCCCGATTCCTCCATCCTCTGGCTGGGCGGCACCACCGGAGTCATCCGCACCGACAGCAAGGCGTTCAAGCCCGCGCCCGGGCCTGTCGCTCCGGTGATTTTCGAGGCGACAAGCAAAGCCCCCGACACCGAGCAACCGCTCTCGATCACGAAATCATCCACCAGCCTGCCGTTCGCCAGCGAGGGCGCGCTGCACTTCGAGATCCGCAGCGGCCACGACATTCTCCGCAGGCACGAGCGCATCGAAGGCAGGCTCCTCGGCGCGGAGACCCGCTGGATGCCGGTCGATGGATCGCGCTCGTTCACCGGATTGCGCGAAGGCCGCTACACGCTCGAGGTCCGCGCGCGCGACTTCGATGGCAACGCCGGCCCGGCCTCCACGTTCTCGTTCGAAATCCTGCCTCCGTGGCATCGGAGCGGGCTGGCCTACACGAGCTACCTCGCCGTCGCCGCGGCGGTCATCTACGGAGGCGTCCGCCTCCGGCTGAAGCGCATCGCCCGCCTCAACGCCGAACTCGAGCACCTCGTCGCCGCGCGCACCGAAGAGCTGACGCGCGCCGTCGCGGCGCGGTCGGCCTTTCTCGCCACGATGGGCCACGAGATCCGCAACCCGCTCAACGGCGTCATCGGGCTCGTCGATGCCCTCCGCGCCCGCGAACTCGAGGCCGATCAACGCGCGTTTGTCGAGCGCATCGGCAACTGCGCCAACCAGCTCGTGGTGGCCGTCGAGGACGTCCTGGAGTTTGCCCGCATCGACGCCGGCCGCATCCCCGTGCGCCTCCGGCCTTTTCCGCTCGGCGAGCCCGTCGAGGGCGCGATCGACATCTTCCGCGCCTCCGACATCGGCACGAAGGTGGATCTCCACGCCAGCGCCTCGATCCTCGAGGAGCGCATCGTCGGCGACCCGGATCGCATCCGCCAGGTGCTGGTCAACTACATCGCCAACGCGATCAAGTTCGGCGGCGGCAGCCCGGTCGCGGTCGCCGTCTCCGCGCGCGATGGCTTCCTCAACCTCTCGGTCTCCGACAGGGGCCCGGGAATCCCGCACGACGAGCAGGCGCGGCTCTTCGTCCGCTTCAACCGCGGCACCCTCGCCTACAAGACGGAAATCCCCGGAACCGGCCTCGGGCTCGCCGCCTGCAAGGCCTACGCCGAGGCCATGGGAGGCGAGGTCTGGGTCGAAAGCGAACTCGGGCAGGGCTCCACGTTCTTCCTCCGGCTGCCGCACCGCCCCGCGACCGAGGCGAACAGCGTGCCCACGGTGGTGGCGCCGGATATCATGGTCGGCCGCATCGCGCTCGTGGTGGACGACCATGAGTTCAACCGCATCGTCCTCTCCGACCTGCTCGGGCGCATGGCCGCAAAGGCCATCACGGCCGCCGATGTGCCCGAGGCCAGGAGCCTCTTCGAGGCGGACCTGCCCGACATCGTCTTCGTCGATTTCGACCTTCCCGGTTCGAGCGGCGCGGACCTCGCCCGCTGGATCCGCACCGAGGCGCGCGCCGGCCGCGATGTGCCCATCGTCGCCACCTCGGCTTTCGAAGTGGATGAGATCCGGCGCAAATGCGTCGACGCCGGCATGGACGGCTTCATCGCCAAGCCGGTGACGCCGCAGAAGGTCGCGGAGGTCATGTCGCGCATCGAGACGCTCCGCGGCGGCGGGATGAACTGCATCCAGGCCGCCACGCCCACGCCCGCGCGCGGCGGGTTTCTCGATCTGCTCTCGGATGGCGATCCCCAGCGGCGACGCGAACTCGAGCATTCCGCTTGGCGCGAGGTTCTGGCCGAGGCAATGGAGACGTTTCGAGGCGTGCGCGCGCGCGACCTGAAGAAGACCGCCCAGCGCTCCCACCGCCTCGTCTCCTCCGCGCTCATGCTCGGCTTGAAGGACGTCGTCGCCGCGGCCCGCGAAGTCACCGAGGCCGCCCGGGCGGAGGACGCCTCGACCGTCGGCGTGGCCGCGAAGCGACTCCGCGTCGCGCTCGACGCCACCCGGGCTCAGCGGAAGGATTGATTTTGCGATCCGCGCGCGCCTCCACCCGGGCGCGAAAAACCCTTCTCCACGGCGAAGAGCACGAGTTCCACGGTCGAGTGCAGGCCCAGTTTGCGCATGATCTGCTTGCGGTACCAGTGGACGGTGTTGGCCGTGACCCCGGTCCGCGTGGCGACCTCGTCGTTGCTCTTCCCGGCCCCGAAGAGCGAGAGCAACTGGCAATCCCGGTCGGACAGGATCTTCGGAAACGCGTGCGGATCCTCGCGCAGGGCCTGTTGGACGCGCTTGACCGCGTCGGTGAAGTAATACCTGCCCGCGCACACCGCCTCGATCGCGTCGCGGAGCGTTTCCACGGATTGCTCGGACTTGTCGAGAAACCCGTGCATGCCCGAGTTCATGACGCGATGAACCATGAACTCGTCGCAAAACGCCGACATGCCCAGCGCGCGCGGCGTGTGCTCGAGCGTCGCGGCGCGCGCGGCGAGGTCGAAGCCGTCGCAATCCGGCAGATCGATGTCGAGGATGAGCAGGTCGAACGGCTCCTCGCGAAACGCGGCCTCCGCCTCGGCCCCGCACGCGACCGCGTGGACACGGGAAAATCGGAAGTGAGCCTCGCACACCTTGGCCAGAAGGTCGCGAAACATGCCCTGGTCTTCGACGATGAGCACCCGCACGACGCACTCCCTACAGGAAATCACTTAAGCGAGGAAAGTAAGAATGAAGCATGCGGCATGAAGAATGAGTCCAGCGGCTCCGCAGTAGTCAGTTTCCGCATTCATCATGCCGCATGCATCATTCCTCCTTCCGCTCCCGCCAGATGCGCTGCTCGACGAGAAGGAAGGTGCGCATGCTTTTCAGCGCCTCGGGCGGAAAATCCCGGAAGCTGTCGCCCCTCACTCTCACTTCGCCGTTCCGCCACGTGAACCAGGTCGCGACGCAAGTCTTGTCCTCGAACGACTCGCTGCCGATGAGCGTGCCGTCGCGATAGTAGTCGAGGTCGATCGTGTCCCGGGCGTAGCACTGGCCCCGGTATTCCTGGCGCAGAAAGGTGAGGTAGAAATCGAGCCCGGCGACTTCCTCGGGAAGAAGCCCGGTCGATCCGATCGGCGCCGGGCCGTCCGGCAGCTCCTTCTTTTTGCCGTCGTAATGCGACTCCTCCTCGATCGCGGTGAAGACCGGCCCGGCTCCGCCCGTGATCGAGTAGATCCGCCGCAAGAGATAACCCGGGCCGACCGAGATCGTCGTCGCCACGATGCGCTCGTTCTCCTTCAGGCCGACGACGTTGAGCACTTCCGCCGACGCGGAAGGGACAAAGCCCGGCGACCCGGCGATCATCGTTCCCAAAACCAGAAGAAAAGACACTCGCGCATTCATAAGGAAACAACAGTCGCGCGACCCGCCGCGCGAAGCAACCATGCGGCGACAAGGGGCAGGTTTTAAGAGCGCAAGAGGCGCAGGCATGCAGATCGAGCCGGGCGCCTGCGCCTTGCGCTCTTAAAACTCACGCTCTTATCCGCCTCCCTTCATCAATTCGCGCAGGTCGTCGAGCGCGGCTTCGTCGACGATCGTGGGCGCGCCCGCCAGGGTGTCGATGAGCGGGAGCTTTTCGGACGGCCACACCAGACGCCACGGAACCCGCGCGCACGCCGCCAGCTCCGGCGGAGCCGGCAGGCGGCGCTCGATGGCGCGGCCGCGCGCGAGGGCGTGCAGCGCCTCGGCCGCGGCCTGCGCCGCCTCTTCCGGCAAGGCGGCGCCACCCAGGGCTTGCGCGGCTTGAAGCCGGCGGCGGCCGAGAGCGATCTGGAAATCCGCGCGCTCGCGATCCTCCGGATCGAGCGGAGGCGGCGCGGCCACGGCCGGCGGGTGCAGCGCGCGCACTGCCGCCGTGGTTTTCGCGATCAGGCCGGCCGCCATCAGCTCGTCGAGCGCGGCCTGCGTCGCGCGATCCACCACGAGCAGGCGCGGCGCCGAATCCGGCGCGTGCGACCACGATTCCTTGTGCGCGGCCTCGAGACGCGGCCGCCATTGAGCGACATCGCGCTCGACGATGGCGACGACGACCATCGCGCTCTCTTCCGACGCGGGATAACGCTCTTCGCAGGCGACGAGGCTGCCGTTGACCGCCGCCAGCGCCCGTTGCGCGAAGGCGAGCGCGGGATCGGCCGGGGGCGTCGGGCGGGCCGGCGTTTTCGGCGCGACGGCGAGCATGACCTGCTCGAGCCGGGCGAGCTGCGCCTGGCGTCCGCTGCGCAGCTTGATTTCCCGGAGATCGCCGAGCCGGTCGAGCACGCCTTCGGAGAGGCTGCGCTTGTCCGCCAGTGTCGCGAGCATGCCGTGCTCGATGCTGTTGGCGGAGACGAGGTTGAAGACCGTGACGGCGCGCGTCTGGTGCTTGCGCCACGCCCGCGCGATGCGCTGCTCGAGCTTCGCGGGATTCCACGGGAGGTCGCAATTGACGACGATCGAGGCGTTCTGGAGGTTGAGCCCCACCCCGCCGGAATCGGTGCTGAGAAACACGCGGCAATCCGGGTCGGTCTTGAAACGGTTGATCTCCCCGCGCCGCCGCTGCTGCGGCACCGCGCCGGTGTGCCAGGCGAAGCCGAGGCCGAGCCGCGCGCAGAGGTCGCGCGCGAGTTCGAGCATGCGCTGCCATTCGGAGAAGACGATGACCTTCGCGTCGCCGTTCTCGCGCACTTCGGCGAGGATCGACTCCAGCTCGGCGAGCTTCGGGCACGTGCGGTCGTCGTCGCTCAGGATGTAGTTCGTGTCGCAAATCATCCGCATCATCGCCAGCTCGCGCATGAGCTTGTCCGCCTCCACGGGCAGCAGCGGCCGGCGTTTCGCCTTCGCCGCCAGCGCCGCGACGATGCGCTCGTGGCCCGCGTAGGCTTCCTGCTGCGGCTCCGACAGCGGCACGAGCCGCACGTGGTCGGTGCGCTCGGGCAGCTCGGTCTCGACCTCGGCCTTGCGGCGGCGGATCATGACCGGCCGGATGCGCTCGTGCAGCCGGTCGAGATCGTGGTAGCCGGCGGGGCGGCCTTTGTCGTCGAAGGTGTAGAACTCGCGATTGAAGCGAAACAACGACCCGAAGACGGTCGGATCGAGGAAATCGACGATCGAATACAGCTCATCGATCCGGTTCTCGACCGGCGTGCCGGTGAGCACGAAGGCGTAGCGGCTTTCCAGGCGCTTGACCGCGCGGGCGGTCTTGGTGGACCAGTTTTTGATCCGCTGCGCCTCGTCGAGCACGACCACGTCCGGCCGCAGCCGCGCGTTGATGTCGAGCGCGTCGGGCACGATCTGCTCGTAATTGCACAACGTGAAAAACGGCGCGCGATCGGCGTCGTAGTTCGCCAGCCGCTGGAGCCGCCCGCCGTAAACGATCTGCAACGACAGCGCGGTGAAGCGCCGGATCTGCTCCTCCCATTCCGTCTTGAGCGAGGCGGGCGCCACCACCAGCACGCGGCGCGCGCGGCCGAGCCGGTGCAACAACGCGCAGGCCGCGATCGCCTGGATGGTTTTGCCGAGGCCCATCTCGTCCGCCAGCAACGCGCGCTCGGTGAAGGCGAGGTGCAGCATGCCCTCGCGTTGATACGGAAAGAGCGGAACGAGCGTCTCGTGCGCCGGCCACTCGCCCGACTGGACGCGCGTTTCGTATTCGCGGCGCAGCGCGATCCGTTCGGCCGCGCGGCGGCGGCCCTCGAGCCACGGCTCGACCTCGAGCGCGAGCCGCACGCGCTCATAGGGGCGCGCGCGCAGGCGCTCGACGAGTTCCTCGGGCGTCGCGCCCACGAGCCGGCCGTCGTCGAAAAGCGCGCGCACCGAAGGCGGAAGCCAGCGGGCGTTGCGCTCGATCGCGAGGGTCGCGCCATCCGCGGACGGCGCGAGGTCGGCGAACGGCGAGCCCTCGGCCTCGCTCCGGCGCCACGCGGCCTTGCGCGTGCGCGGGAGGGCGGCGAGGACGGCCTCGATGTGCTTGCAGGTGCCGAGGCCGTTGATCCGAAAATCCGTGCAGGCGCAGGCGGCCACGACCGGTTCGCCGAGCGCGCGAAGCTGCACGGCATAGGTCTGGCCGCTGCGCGAACGCACTTCGTAGCGGCCGAAAACCGTCTCGCCTCGATCGAGCGCGCGAATCGCCGGCGTCTCCTCCTGGGCGCGCAACCGGCGGCGCAGGCGCTCGTCCGCGTCCGTCGTGCGCCAGTCATGCGCAGGCGGAAGTTCCGGGGCCGGTTTTGGAGAAGCGGAACGACGAACAGGCATGTCCCATCACCGACCCAATTCCGGCGGAGTCACAACATCGAAAAGCCGCGCGAAACCCGAACGGAACCACGCGATCACACAAGCGACGCTCCGGCGCCGGGTCTGGGCCCGACGGAGCAGGAAAGAAACTCGCGTCGCCCGGATCGCAAGGTGGCCGTGGGCGTCCCGCCCGCGCTCCACGACCCACCCGGGTCGAAATCCATGTTGAACGCTGGAAAAGCGGAAGGATGGCCACGAAGTGGCGCAAAAAACGCAAAAACAAGCCCCACCATGGGTGTGGCAGGCCGGACAAGTCGGGGGCCGAAGGTCGGAACCCCGCGGCGGAGATCGGCGCGAAGTTGATATGGGGATCACTTTTGATCCACACTTCAGCCATGCCACGCGTTCGCTCACAGCTCGAGGTGATTGCCGAGGCGCGGATTCGTCAGACGAAAGCGCGCCTCGCGGGGGCCCTGCAGGCTGCCACCCCTGCCTTTCACCACGGGTCGCACCGATCAACACGGATGCAGGAATGTCACATATTAAGTGACAATGGGCGCATTCGTTCGGAAAGAAACAGAACGCTGATCCGCGCTGATCTGCGCTAATGAGTCTCGAAGGGATGTTCAGGGATTAGCGTGTCATCAGCGCAGATCAGCGTTCCCTCCCCTGCCTTTCACCACGGGTCACACCGATCAACACGGATACAGGAATGTCACATATTAAGTGACAATGGGCGCATTCGTTCGGA
>CAZFCY010000196.1:0-3637 GCA_964517665.1 uncultured Opitutaceae bacterium
TGATATTTCTCGAGGAAGCCTTCGACGAACGGAGTATGGACCCGGGCGGGGCAGATGCAGTTGCAGCGCACCCCGCGGCCCACGTAATCGCGCGCGACGGACAGCGTCATGCTGAACACGGCGCCCTTGGTCATGCTGTAGGCGAAGCGATCCTGAATGCCGATCCTGGAGGCGATCGAGGCGAGGTTGAGGATCGCGCCGCCACCGTTCGCCACCATGCGGGGAATCGCGTGGCGCAGGCAGTGGTAAACGCCCTTGATGTTCACCCGGTAGAGCCGGTCCATGTCGTCGGGCCCGGTTTGCTCGACGTTGCCGACATGGGCTATGCCCGCGTTATTGACGAGCACGTCGATGCGGGGAGGAAGCTGCATCGCCGCCCGCACGGCTTCGAAGTCGGAGACATCACAGGCGACAGGATGCAACCCGCCTGAGGCGTCCCGGGAGGCGGAGAGCGTGTCTTGCAGGCGCTCGCGCGAAAGATCCCAGGCCCAGACGGTCGCGCCGGCGGCGCAGAGTTTTTGGGCGATGGCCTGTCCGATGCCGGCGCCCGCGCCGGTGACGACGGCATGGCGGTCGAGAAAAGAGTCCGGAGGGAGCGAGGTCATGGATTGTTCAAGCGATGAAACCGTCGGGCATGCCCGCGCGTGGCCTGTCGCGCCTGGAATTCCATCAGGCGAAGATCCAGTAAAGGCCGCCGAAAAGGAGCAGGAGAAGAATCATGAGGGCCGGCAGCCAGTGGTTGTCGAAACGGAAGGCGGCGCCCGGGGTGGGCCAGCACAGGCTGGCGAGGGAGGCGCTCGCGGTGACGGTTTTGTTCCCCAGCAGGACGATCGAGGCTTGCAGCAGCAGGCAGGCGACGAGGAGGTAGAACGCCATCATCATGAAAGGGATGGCGGCCAGCGGTGTGCCGGGAGCGAGCTTGTTGCAGGCAAAGACCACGGCGCCGAGGCCCGAGCCGACCCACAGTGTCCAGCGAGCTGAAATCGCGCTCGCCTGGGGCCAGAGCACGCCGAGCAGAAAGACCGCCGTGATCGGCGGGGCGATGTGCGCGATGATCTCGTTGAGGCCGTTGAAGAGGCTGGCGTAGTTGTCGAGCAACGGGACGAGCGCGATTGACAGCAGTAGCGCGAGGGTGGCGGAGGCTCGTCCAACCCGGACCAGTTGCCGGTCCGCGCACCCCGGCGCGAAGCGTCGATAGAGATCGTAGGCGGCGAGGGTCGAGACCGAGTTCAGCGCTCCGGCCACCGTGCTCATGAGCGCGGCGAGCAGCGCGGCCAGGACAAGGCCGGTCATTCCCACAGGCAGCAATTGGAGCATCATCACCGCGTAAATGTCCTTGGTGTCTCCCGCGGCTGCAGACGACAGGGCGCTCAGGTCGAGCCGGCCAGTGGCCGCGAGCACATAGGCCACCACTCCCGGCAGGACGAAAATGAACACCGGGAAAACCTTCAGCAGGGCGCAGAACAGCGCGCCGCCCCGCGCATGGTTTTCGGAGCGGGCGCCCAGCACGCGTTGCACGATGGTCTGGTCCGCGCACCAATACCAGATGCCCAGCACCGGGTAACCGAGCAGGATGGCATACCACGGCATGCCGCTGGGATCTCCGTGCGGGCGCAGCATCGACAGACGCCCGGTTTCACCCAGGTCGGCGAGCGCGCCGGCAAAGGCGCTCCACCCGCCGGCCCGGTCGAGGGCGAACCAGGTCATGGCGGCGGCGCCGAGCAACAGTACCACGGTCTGCACGGTTTCCGTGATCACGACCGACGCCAATCCGCCCATGATGGTGTAGATGCCGGTCAGCACGGCGATCACGAGAATGGCGCCGTAAATGCCGCCGAGTCCGGGAAACAGGAAGAGAATGATCCGCCCGCCGGTCAGGAAGGCGAAGCCGATATGAATGATGATCGCGGAGAAGATGGAGACGACGGTCAGCCAGTCCCGGCAGGAGCGATCGTATCTGCGCTCGAGATAGTCGGGCAGGGTGGTGGCGCCGGAACGCAGGTAGATCGGGGCGAAAAACACGGCCAGGATTAACAGCGTGAATGCGGCCATCCATTCGAAATTTCCGTTCAACAAACCCGTGTCGAATCCGGACTGGGCGAGGCTCACGATATGGACGCACGAGATGTTGGTGGCGAACAACGCCAGTCCGATCACGCCCCAGCCGAGCCGCCGGCCGGCGAGGAAGTAATCCGTGGCCGCGGCGGTCGGATCGGTCTGGCGGCGCTGCGTCCGCAGGGCCCATCCGACGCCCAGAGCCACGATGCCGATGAGGTAGCCGGCCAGCACCGTCAGATCGAGGGCGTCGATCATGTCGCTGAAGGGGATCGGGGCATCGTCAGGCGCCGGCAGCCGCGATCAGCGGCGGTAGCCGAGCAGCGCGCCGCCATCGGGGTTGAGAATCTGGCCGGTGACAAAGGCGGCCTCCGGGCTGAGCAGAAAGGCGCAAACCTCGCCGACCTCGTCGATCGTGGCCATCCGGCCGAGGGGATGCCATGCGTCCACCTCGCGCAGCGCGGCGTCGGCGTCGTACTGGGTTTGTGCCCACTCCTCCATCAGCGGGGTCAGGACGCCCGCAGGGCACACGGCGTTGACCCGCACGCCGGCGGGCGCGAGATCGAGGGCGAGAGCCTTGGTGAGGCCCAGTTGACCGGCTTTGGAGGCAGCGTAGGCCGGGGCCTGCGGCTGCCCGACGAGGGCGGCGCCACTGGAGATGTTGACGATGGCTCCCCGCGTTTTCCGCAGGTGCGGAACCGCGAATTTGCAGCCGAGGAAGGCGCTCGTGAGGTTCAGCCGCAACAGGCGCTCGAAGTCGGCGAGGGAGGTGTCCTCGAGCGAGGTCGCCGGCGGATGCCATCCGGCGTTGTTGACGAGCCCATCGAGCCGGCCGAAGTGGGCGACGGCGGCGTCCACCGCGTGTCGAAACGCGGCGCTGTCCGTGACGTCGCCCTGCAGGCTGAGCACGGGCCCGAGTCCGGCGAGCGCCTCCTGGGCGACCGTTGCCGGGGCCTTGTCGAGCACCGCGACCCTGGCCCCATGATGCAGACAGCGCCGGGCGCACCCCAGCCCGATTCCTTGGGCGCCGCCGGTGACGAGGACGACCTTGTTCTCGAGTTTACTCATGAATGAAACCGTCCGGTTCCCGCGTCTCGAGGCGAGCCAATCCGCGGGTTGTGGCCAGCTCGTTGAGGTCGTTGAAGAGTTGCCGGCCGAGGGGAATGCCGTGAGCGAGGCGTTGCTTCCGCATGAGCAGCTCCGGTTCTCCAGGAAACAGCACCCGGTCGGCGCCGGGGGTGGGTGGCAACCGGCCGAGGCGGCGGATCATTTCTCCCGCGCGCTCCCTGAATCGCGTCGGGTCGGTGAATGACTCGATCGAAAGCACCCCCACCAATCCTCCCAAGCGGCGCTTTTCCTGCATGTCGCCGTACATCCTGGGGATGTCTGGGCCGTAGGGGGAATCCGAGAGCAGGGCGCTGAACACGTCGGCCATGAGGCCGAGGCCGGAGCCCTTGTGCTCGCCGAACGGATAGAGGGCGGCCACGAGTTCGGGATCCCGGGTGTCGTTGCCTTCGGCGTCCACCGCCCAGCCCGTGGCGAACGCCGCGCGCGAAGGCGTGCGCATTCCCACGGGCTGGGC
>CAZFCY010000196.1:3647-8420 GCA_964517665.1 uncultured Opitutaceae bacterium
CCCAGCCCGTGGGAATGCGCACGCCTTCGCGCGCGGCGTTCGCCACGATGTTCCAGGGCACGACGCTGGTGGCGATGTCGAGACAGAGGTTCTGGCCGTCGATCCCGGGAGCGGTGAAGCAGATGGGATTGGTTCCGCAGAAGGGCTGCTGCGAGCCGTGGGGCAGAACCATCGGATCGACATGGGAGAAGACGAAACCGATCATGTCGTGCTCCGCGATCCAGAGGCCCAGCGGGCCGAGGGCTCCGCAGTGGCTCGAGTTCTGGACGCTCACCCAGCCGGAGCCGGTGGCCTTCGCGAGCCGCACGGCCTCCTCGGCCGCGGCCCGCATCACGAGGTGCCCGAGGCCGTGGCCGCCGTCGAGCACGCGCGCCGAGGGGGACTGGCCGTGCAGGACGAATTTGGGATTGGGAAAAATGCTGCCGGCTTCCAACCGCCGCACATAGTGGCCGAGTCGCGCGACGCCGTGGGAGTCGGTTCCGCGCAGAGTGGTTTCAACCAGATAGTCGGCCACGTAGGCGGCGTTGGCCGGGCGCAGGCCGCAGTGGAGGAGGATGTCGGAAACGACGCGGCGGAGTGACGTGGCATCGACGGCGACCGTTTCGTGCTGGATTCTGGCCATTGAGGGAAAAAGGACTTTGGACCCCGCGTGAGAGCGTTCCGCCCGGCAGAGGAGATGAACAAGTGGCGGCACGGGACGGCGCGGATCGATTCAGGCGATTTCCGGGAGCGGCGCACCTCATGGCCCGCGAACATAGTTTCGCGGAATCGGGGATGCGCGCGCGTCGCGGGCGACAAGCGGCTCCGCGAAAGAAGCGTTCGGGCGCCGGGAGTCCCTGTTGCCCGCGCCGCATCGCCGCCGCGCGGGCGACGATTCTGCCGCGGGTCAGCTCTGGCTCTGCGCGGCGACGCGGACCTGGTTGTAGAGCTTTTCCAGCTCGGCGCTCGGGGTGAGGCGGATGGCTTTGCGCAGGCAGGTGAGCGATTCGTCGAGCCGGCCTTCGTTGATCAGCATGCGCGCGAGAAAGATCTGCGCGGCGTATTCATAGGTCGTGTCGCCCTGGATCTTTTCGAGGTAGTAGCGCGCCTTGTCGAAGTGCCCCATGTCGGTGTGCAGTTGCGAGACGCGGAAGAGGCATTCGACATTCGTCGGATCGAGATCGAGCACGCGGCTGAACGAGGCGAGCGCGGCCTCGTTGTCGCCGTCGTTCAAGGCGATGCGCCCGCCGATCAGCTCGAAGTAAAGCCGGTCGCCCCTGGTCCAGCTTTCGGTGTCCGGCCTGAGGGTGGCGACGAGCCGCCTCGCGAGGTCGAACTGCTGGTCGCCGAGCAGGCTGCGGGCGACGTTGAGGAGGTTGCCGGGCGTGCTCTGCGGATGCTGGTCGAGCGCGGCGAGGTAGGAGTCGAGCGCCTTTTCCGGCATGTCCAGCCTCATGTAAACGTTGCCGAGGAGGTAGAGCGCGCCGACGTCGAGCGCCCCCACCAGCCGCGCGACCTCGAGGCTGCGCGCGGTTTCCTCGAGGTGTCCGAGGCCGAGGTGCGCGTTGCCCTGCAGGCGCCAGTATTCGAGGTTTTCGGGGTGCTTCCGCAGCAGTTCGTCCGTGGCCGCGAGCGTCTCCTCGAACCGGCCGGATTCGGCGAGGATGCGGGCCTTGCCCTCGAGCCAGCGCGTCTCCCCGGGCGAGCGCAGGAGCGCCATGTTGTAGGCCATCTCGGAGGCCAGAAACTGGCGGGTCTGCAGCAGGGCATATCCCAGCATGCCGTAGGTTTGCGCGTCCGACGCGCCCAGCTCGACGCTCCGGGCCAGGGCTTCGGCCGCGGCGCCGTAGCTCTCCTCCTGCATCTTGAGCGTGCCGAGGCTGTTCCACGCGCGCTGAAAATCCGGGAACTTCCTGATCGCGTTGAGAAACTCCGTCTCCGCCTGGTTGTAGCGGTCGTTGGAGAGATAGAGGTTGCCGAGGATGTGGTTGAACGCGGCGCTGACGGGCTTGTTGTCGGCGAGCACGGACTCGAGCATCGCCTGCGCCACCGCCGGATCCTGCCCGATCATCGGCGAGAGTTTTTCCAGGAGCGCGATCTCCACCTCGGTGATCTGCGGCTCGCGGTCGGAGAGCACGCCGTAGCTTCCCATGAAACGTTTCTGGAACTCCGGGCTGGCGAGATCCGGCCTGCCGAGATCGGAGCCGGAAAGAAGAAGCGGAAAGGTCAGGAGGACGGCGGGCAGCAGGAGACGCTTCATGGCGGTGGGGGAGGAGGGGCGGGGCGAACTCAGATGGTGAAGGGACTCTTCGATTCGGGGCGGAAGTTGACGGGATGCTGGACCCACACGCGAACGGCCTTGCCATCCTTGCGCGCGGGCCGGAAACGCCAGTCTGCGATCGCGTCCTTGATCGGCTCGATCAAGCCGGAGTCGCTGGCGTCGAGGACGTAGATGTTGGAGGTTCTGCCCTTGTCGGACACGACGTAGAGGACGAGCGCGTCGGCGTCCTTGCGGTCGAGCCGGCTCGGCACGCGCGGCATCGGCCCGTAGAGCCAGACGGGGATTTCGTCGACCTGATTGCGCTCGAAGATGACGACACGATCGAGGTTCAGCGGTTTCTGGACCTCGAAGGTGTGGCGCAGGTCCAGGGGAACTCCGAACTCGTGCCCGCGCGGATCCCACGATCCCGCCGCTTCCCGATAGGTCCGGTCCATGTCGACCTCTTTCGCGAGCCCGGGATTGAGGCTGGGTTGGAGGCGGATATCGAGCATCTCGAGCGGGATGTCCGGCGCCGCCCTCGACATGCCGGGATCGAAATTGAGGATCTCCGCAAACTTCGAGGAAAACGGCGCCGGCGTGATCCGCTCGACCGGTGTCGGCGGCGTCGGCGGGACGTAGGCGAGCATCTGCGCCGACTGAGCCGGCTTTTGCGGGCGCTCCACCACGGCGTTGGTCGAGGCGAGGACGAGGAAGATGAGCACCGTGACCGCGGGCGCGCCGAGAAAGGCGACCCACGAACGGCTGCAATGCTTCAACTGGCGCTCGAGTGAATCCATGCCCGGGGTCAGTTCATCTCCCCGGACACGGTGGAGAATTGGATCTTGTCGGCGCCGGCCGCGCGCGCCTCGCCGTAGGCTTTCGAGAAGACGCCGTGCGAGGCCCGCCTGTCGGCCTGGATGATGACGGAAACGTCCGTCGACTTGAGGATCCGCTGGATCGTGGGGCGGATGCCCGAGACGCCGATCTCGCGTCCGCCGTAGAACACGCGCTCGTCGCTGGAGATGCCGATCACGACGCTGTCCGTTTCGAGGGGGGCCGACGTGGCCGCCTCGGGTTTCTCCACCTCGATCCCGGTTTCCTCGGCGAACACTCTCGTGAGGATGAAGAAAATGAGGAGGAGAAACACGCAGTCGATCATCGGCGACATGTCGATCTCGACGTTCTCCTCGGTGTCTTCGCGCAGTGTTTCCTTGAGCATGATTCAACGCCCCAGTTTGGAGATGAGGGCCACTTTCTTTTCGAGGATCCGCAGCTCCTGCCGCTGAAACTCGCGTTTGATCCAATGGATGAGAAACAGCGCGGGGATCGCGATCATCAGGCCCGTTTCCGTGGTGATGAGGGCGCGCGAGATGCCGTCGGAGACCGTTCGTGTCATCACGTTGCCCACCTCGAGGGAGAGGCCGCGAAACGTGTGGAGCATGCCCATGACCGTGCCGAGAAGCCCGAGCAGGGGGGCGGCGACGAGCAGGGCGCGCGAGTAGCGCAGTCGGCTGCGCACGAGCTGTTTGAATCGCCAGAGGGTCTCGTCGATGATCTCGATCTGCTTCTGGAAAAACGCCTCCGACTGCGGCGAGTGATCGTTTTCGAGCGCGGCCCGATGAAGGGAAAGCCGGCCCTCGTGCAGGTTGTCGAAGCGCGCCCGGCGGACGAAGACGAGGAGCCCGATCACGGTCTTGTAGAGCAGGAGCGAGGCGATCGCCAGCGGGACCATCACCGGTCCGCCGCTGATCAGGGTTTGAAACACGTTGGATTCCATGGCGTTTCCCGCCTCACCTGTCCTGCGGCTTCGATTGCTCGACCGAGATCAACTTTACGAATTCGAAGGCCACGCGTTCCATGTCACCGAAACGCCCGCGGATCATGCGCAGGAACACGCCGTGGACGACGAGCGCCGGGATCGCGACCATCAGGCCGATCTCGGTCGTGACGAGCGCTTCCGAGATGCCGCCGGAGAGCGCCCGCGGGTCCCCCGTGCCGAAGACCGTGATGAGGGCGAAGGTGCGGATCATGCCCGTGACCGTGCCGAGAAGGCCGAGAAGCGGCGCGGCCGCCGCCGTGATGGCGAGAAATGGAAGGTAGCGCTCGCCCTCCGGCCGTTTGCGCAGGACGACGCTGAGCATCATCTCCTCGAGCAGCACGGTGTTGGCGCGGATGTTGAGCACGCCCATCTCGAGCATCTCGCCCACCGGCCCGGGGATCTTGCGCACTTCCTTGAGCGCCTCCTCCTCGTTGTTTTCCCTCGCGTGGCGCACGATCGCGCCGAGCGCGCGGCTGTCCACCGAATGGAACCGGCCGAGGTCGAAGAGTTTGATGATGCTCAGAACCAGCGCCACCGCGCCGAGCGCGAGGGTGGCGTAACCGATCGGCCCGCCGAGCGCGATGTGGTCGATGATGCGCACGTTGGCCGAGCGCACCTCGATCGCGTCGCCGAGCGTGGCATCGAGCGGCAGGCTGCCCGTGCCCGTGGCGAAAAACTCCTCGACGCGCCTCGCCGACGCGCCCTGGAAGGCGAG
>CAZFCY010000197.1:0-8358 GCA_964517665.1 uncultured Opitutaceae bacterium
GATTGGAAGCGATGCCTGCCGCGCAGGAAAAACGCCTCTCGAGTTTGGAGTTCCGGCTTCAGGCGGCAGCTCGGACCGGCTGAAGCCGGGACTCCAAACTTCGACCCTGCGCAACCACCACTTCCGATTGCACCCGCCGCGCCGTCTCATCTCATTGTTTCACCGCCGCGTCGCGATATTGGATGTATCCGTTGCGCACCGCCACGTACGGATCGACAGCCGAGCGGGTGATCCGGTCGAGATTTTCCAGTGTCGGCGGCAGGCCGTTCACCGTTTCCAGAATGCGCGACCCGTCGCGCACGGTCCAATCCATCGATTTGGCAAATTCCCATTCCCTCGGATCGAGCGGATACGCCGCGATCCGCCCGATGCCGTCGCGCAATGAAGAGGGGCCGAGGATCGGAATGACGATGTACGGCCCGTGCCCGATGCCCCACACACCGAATGCCTGGCCGAGATCTTCGTCCGGCACGCGCAACTCCGGGATGTGGTCGGACACCTTGAAAAATCCGCCCAGCCCGACGGTCGTGTTGACGAGGAACTTTCCCACCTCGGCGGCGGAACGATCGACCTTGCCCTGCAACAACGAGCCGGTGAACCGAAGCGGGAAGGCGAGGTTGTCGAAGAAACTGGTCAACCCCTTCCGCGCCTTTGGCGGCACGATGGCGGTGTAACCCTTCGAGAGGGGCGTGAACACATGGATGGTTACGCCGCCGTTGAACTTGAAAATCGTGCGGTTGATCTTCTCCAGCGGGTCGGAGACCGGGGGAAGCGCATACTCGTCGTATTCATCGTACTCCTCCGCATCCTCCGCGGCGACGTCGATGGCCGCGAAGCTCGAAAATGCCGGAACGATCAGCGTCGCCGCCAACGCCAGGCCGCGCCCCGCCTTCGCGAAAGACTTCAGGTTCATGTCGTCTTCGAAACGCTTCGCACGTTCCTCTCCAGGGACTCGATCAGCGCGCCCGCGCCGCCGTTCCGCAGGATCGATTCGAACTGCGCGCGGTAATTCGCGATCATGCTCACCCCCTCGATGATCACATCGTAGATCTGCCAGCGGGCATCCTTCAGTTCCACGCGATATGAGACCGCGTAGTTTTTTCCGGCATACACGACGGTGGTCGGAAGCTCGCGCCGCGTGGGCGACAACTCGATCCCGGCTCCGTACCTTATCTCCGGCCGCTCGCCCGGCGTGAAACTGTCGGCATACGTGCGCAGGACCAGGGTCGAGAAAAGGTCGGTCACCCGGTCCCGCTCCGCCTCGCTGAGCTTGCGCCAGCCGGGGCCGACCGCGCGCCGCGTCACGGTTTCAAACTCGAAATATTTTCCCAGCACGGGTTTCACGCGCTCCGACAACGGCTGGCCCTGGTCGCCGGCGCCATCGTAGGCGACGGCCATGACCTCATCGACGCCGCGCCGCAGCACCTGCATCGGATCCTCCGGCTCGCCGGCTCCCTGGACGGCGGGCGCAACAGCCAGCGCGAGCAAGAGCGGGCAAAGGGATGTCAGCGGGATCGATCGTTTCATTTCTCCTCCGTTTTTTGAACCGAACCAAAGGCGAACCGGCTGATGAGCGACTCGATATCCACCGTCGACTCGGTCTCCGTCAGCAGCCCGCCGGGCTCGACGATGGTGTCGTCCATGCCGGGCGAGATGGCGAGAAACTTGTCCCCGATCAGCCCGCTGGTCTTCACCGAGACGATGGTGTCCGTCGCCAGCCGCACATCCTTGCGGATGTTCATCTTCACGACCGCGCTGAAGTCGTCGAAATTGAGCGAGACCGACTCCACGCGGCCGACGACGACGCCGGAGATGGAGACGTTCGCGCCGGAGTTGACGCCGGCGGCGTTGTTGAAGCGCGCCAGCACCGGATACGTGTCGGAGCCGATCAGGGCGCCCCCTCCGATCCTCAGCGCGAGGTAGGCCACGGCCAGAAGGCCGAGGAGGACGAAGGCGCCGACGGTGATCTCGATTCTGGAGTTTTTCATGACAGGACGGGTTTGCGGGGCCGCTCGCGGATCGCGCGAAGTTCATCGGCAAGGTGCGAGACGCTGTCGCGGAATCCCCGCACCGCCGCGTCGCCGCGCTTTCTGAATTCATCCGGCGTGCCCTGGAAGCGGATGCGCCCGCCATCCAGCAGCGCCACCTGGTCGCTCGCGACGAGCGCTTCGTCGAGGTCGTGCGTCACGACGACGGCGGTGAAGCCCAGCTCTCGCTGGTAGCGCGCGATCATGACGAAGACGGCGTTGCGCCGCAGCGGGTCGAGGCCGGCCGTCGGCTCATCGAAGAGAACGAGTTGCGGGCGGGTCACGATGGCGCGGGCCAGCGCCAGGCGCTTCTGCATGCCGCCGGAGAGCTGGCTCGGGTAGCGGTCGCGAAACTCGTCCAGCTCGAGCACGCGCAGCACCTCCCGCGCGCGCGCCGTGAACTCCTTGCGCGAGAGGCGCGAGGTCTGCTCGAGCGGCAGCGCGACGTTCTCCAGCGCGCTCAACGAATCGAGCAGCGCGTTGTGTTGAAAAAGATAACTGCAGCGGCTGCGAAACCCGGCGCGCGTTGCCCCGTCGCCGAAACGCATCGGCTCCCCTTCGAAAAAAATCTCGCCGCGATCCGGCCGCATGATCCCGGCGAGGCATTTCAGGAAGACCGACTTGCCCGTGCCGCTCTTGCCGAGGACGGAGACGACCGAGCCGGAAGGCACCGCGAGGTCGACGCCCTCGAGCACGACCTGCTCGCCGAAGGCCTTGCGCAGCCCGCGCGCTTCGAGAAGTGGAGTTTCGGTGTCGCCCATCGTCGATCAGATCAGCGCGGAAGTGATGAGGTAGTCGGCCGCAAGCACCGCGATGCTCGAGAGCACGACCGCGCGCGTGGTCGAGGCGCTCACCGCCCGCGCGCCGGTCACGCCGGCGCGGCGGTGAGCGGTGAATCCGTTGTAGCAGCAGATCGCCGTGGTCAACAGGCCGAAAACGACCGCCTTGAAAAAGCATTCGCGCACATCCCCCGGGCCGACCGCGCGCACGACCGAGGACCAATAGGTCCCGCTTTCCAGCGACAACAGGACGGAGCCGGAAAGCCAGCCGCCGACCAGGCCGATGAGCGTGAAGAGCGCCGTTTGCATCGGAAAGATGAGCACCGACATCAACAGGCGCGGCGCCACCAGATACCGGCGCGGATCGATGCCCATCGTCTCCAGCGCGTCGATCTGCTCGCTGTTGCGCTGGATGCCGATCTCCGCCGCCACGGCCGAGCCCGCCTGGCCGACGACCATCAGCGCGGCCAGCACCGGAGCCAGCTCGCGCGTCAGGGTGAGCGACACCAGCGTCCCCAGCAACCCCTCCGAACCGAAGCGCGCGAGCACATAATATCCCTGCAAACCGAGAACCAGGCCGGTGAACCCGCCGACGATCAGGACGACCGGCAGACAACGCACGCCCTGCTCGTGCACCGCGCGGATCATGCGCCGCAACAGCCGCGGCGCGCCCACCGCGGACGCGACGGCGCGCGAAGTGAAGAGCGCGAAATCGCCCAGTTCGGCGACGGCGCCGAGCGTCATTCGGCCAAGTGGTTGCAGCATGGGAAGTCGGTAAGAGGGTGTGACCTAACGAAACCGATCCCCGGGCGCAAGCGACCTTGTCAGGTGTCAGGGGACAGGAAACAGGAGACAGTCGGACCCCGCCTCTGATTCCTGACGCCTGTCTCCCGACTCCTGTTACTTCGCCAGCTCCAGGCCGAAGAAGCCGGCGGCGTTGTTGAAGCAGATGTTTTCCACCAACTCGCCGAGCGCCTTCTCGTCCGCCGGGATGAGCCCCGCCTCGACGTCGCCGCCGATGAGGTTGCAGAGGATGCGCCGGAAATATTCGTGCCGCACGTAGCTGAGGAAACTGCGCGAGTCCGTGAGCATGCCGACGAAACGCGAGAGCAGGCCGAGCTGCGAGAGCGCGTTGATCTGCCACTCCATCGCCTCCTTCTGGTCGAGAAACCACCAGCCGGAGCCGAACTGCAGCTTGCCCGCGATCGCGCCGTCCTGGAAGTTGCCGCACATGGTGGCGAAGACGTAGTTGTCCGCCGGATTCAGGTTGTAGAGGACGATGCGCGGCAGGCTCCCCTCGGCGTCGAGCGTGTCGAGATAACGCGAGAGCGTGGCGGCCTGCGGGAAATCGCCGATCGAATCCACGCCCGCGTCGGCGCCGAGCTTCCCGAGCAGGCGGCTGTTGTTGTTGCGCAACGCGCCGAGGTGAAGCTGCTTGGTCCAGCCGCGCGCGGCGTCGAGCCGGCCGAAGAACAACATCATGTGCGTGGCGAACTTCGCCCATTGTTGCGGCGTGGCCGCGACGCCCGCGAGCGCCTGCGCAAAGATCGCGGCGGCCTCGGATTCGGCGCACTCCTCGAACGGCACGCAATCCATCCCGTGGTCGGAGAGGCGGCCACCGACCGAATGAAAGAAATCGTGCCGCTGCTTCAGCGCGTCGAGAAACGACGCGAGATCCTTCACCTCGATGTTCGCGCTGGCCGAGAGTTGGTTGCACCAGCTCTTGAACGCCTCCGGCTGGCGCACGCCCAGCGCCTTGTCGGGACGAAAGGCCGGATACACGCGCGTCGGCAGGCCGCTTTTCGCGATCGCGAGGTGGTGCGCGAGATCATCGACCGGGTCGTCGGTCGTGCACACGGCGGCGACCTTGAACTTCTTCAGGATGCCGCGCACCGACAGCTCCGGCGTGGCGAGCTTCGCGTTTGCCTGCTCCCAGATCGCGGGCGCGTTGGCCTCGTTGATCAGCAGATCGATGTCGAAATAGCGTCGCAGCTCGAGGTGCGACCAGTGGTGCAGCGGGTTGCGCACGAGCTGCGGCACGGTCCGCGCGAAGACGAGAAACTTCTCGTAATCGCTCGCGCCGCCCGTGATCCGATCCTCGGAAACGCCGTTGGCCCGCATCGCGCGCCATTTGTAGTGATCGCCCGCGAGCCAGATCTGCGAGAGGTTCTCGAACGAGCGGTTCGAGGCGATCTCGGCCGGCGGCAGGTGGCAGTGGTAATCGACGATCCCCTGCGAGACCGCGTGGTCGAAATAGAGCCGGCGCGCCCAGTCGTTGCCGAGCAGATAGTCTTCGGGAAGAAAAGCGGGAGATGACATAAGCGGATCAGAAAGAAACGAGCCCAATCCTTTGCGCGGAAGGCGACGGAGAGAACGAAGGAAGAATCAATCCATGCGCCCTTTGTTCTCTTCGTTGTCTTCCGCGCAGGCTCCCCGCTCGAGGGCGGATCAGGCGGAGGCGAGATGCTCCTTGATGTATTCGAAACTTGCGGACAGCGAATCGAACGGATCGCCGGGACACGTGTCCTGCTCGACGACGAACCACTCGCATCCGCTTTGCTCCGCCGCCGCGATGATGGCGCGGAAGTCGAGATTGCCCGCGCCGATCTCGGCGAAGGCCGGCTTGTTTTCGGCGGTGAAGGCGTAGTCCTTCAAGTGCAGGATCGGCAGCCGGCCGGCGAGGTGGCGGCACCACGCGACCGGATCGCCGCCGCCGTATTGCACCCAGTAAGTGTCGAGTTCGGCCTTCAGCGCGTGCGGCGCGGTCTCCGAAAAAATGCGCTCGAGAAGGGTCACGCCTTCGACGCGCATGAACTCGATCGCGTGGTTGTGGTAACTCAGGGTGATGCCCTCCGCCGACAGGATCTCGCCGGCGCGGCGCAGGTCGTCGATGAGCGAGGAAACCTGCGCGGGATCCGAGAAATCGACCCCGGCGGGAAACGGGTAGGCGGTCTGCGCGCAACCGAGTTCGCGCAGGCGATCGACGACTTCCCGCGGATTGGAGCGGATCATCGCCCCCGGCTCGTGCGTCGCGCAGATGGCGAGGCCCTCGCCGTCGAAAATCTTCCGCGCCTCCGCGTAGGGAATCGGGCCGATGCCGCTGACCTGCGCGGCCGGATAGCCGATCGCCCGGATCTTCTTCGCCGTTGCGGCGAGATCGGCGGAAGTCTTGCAGAAATCGCGGACGGTGTAGAGCTGGGCGGCGAGTTGCTGGAGTCTCATGATTGATGCCGATGAAAGCGAGCGACCGCATCCGTGCGGGCCGGTCGCTCTTGAGCCACCCGGCAAACACTCGCGTCAAACACGAGTTGGAGAACACGTCCGCAAGGGTCAACGGCAAAGCCGCCCGCGAGCGACGCGCGGCAGGTGAAGGGCACATTTCCGTCCAGCCCGAAAAGGTGTGAAGACGCCCTCGTTTTTACCCCAACAAGCGAAAATCGCCGTCAACATCGGCGATCTAAAAAGGGAACAAGCCATTAATCGCGAAAGATCGCAGTTGCGTCTTGCATCATCCGAGCCCGGGTCTCTTTTATGGCTCCCGATTGAAACCCCATATGAAAATTGTCATACGCCTTGTTTTGATGATCGGGTTGCTTGCCAGCGTCGGCGTGGTTTCGACCTCGCTGATTGCCGCCGAGACGACCCTGCCGGCCCAGGCCCCTGCTGAACTGAAGCTCGTCAACATCAACACCGCCACCCGTCCGGAGCTTGAAAAGCTGCCGGGAGTCGGGCGGGTGATTGCCGAGCGAATCATCGCCGGCCGGCCCTACACGGCCGTCGATGACCTGAAGAAGGTCGAAGGCGTCGGCAAGAAGACCTTCGAAGCGATCAAGGATCTCATCACGGTCGAGTAAGGCCGGAGTCGAACCTCCACCCATCAGCCAGCCTTCCCGAAAGGCTGGCTGATTTGCTTTCCGGAGAAGCGCTTCCAGCCGGGCGATGAAGTCGCGCAGCTCTATGTTCGCGACGACTGCAGCGGCGTCACCACCTTCGACGAAAACCCTGCGCGGCTTCGCCCGCGTGCCGCTTGTGCCCGGCGAGAAGCGGACGGTGTCGTTCACGTTGACCCCGGAGCACCTGGCCCTCTTCGGTGCCTTCGAGCGCTGGATGGTCGAGCCGGGTCGCTTCACCGTCATGATCGGCGCCTCCTCCGAAGACATCCGGGCGACTGGAACCTCCACCATCACCGATCCCGACGGCGCCGTCCCCAAGGAGGCCACGATCACCGGCGACAGTGTGGACCCGATCAGAGCCCGGCTGCCTTCGCCGCCTGCTTTCGCGCCTCCCTTGATCGGCGCGGCTCGGTCGGATCCGTTAAGAAAATAGCCTGAATAAAAGATATCTCTTTTTGCGAATAAGACATTAACACATCTATGCATATTTAAAGTTTAAGGCGCAATTTCGCTTAATGGCTGCAAGCCCCCTCTTATTGCACGCCAGTCAGGCTTCGAGCCCTCTTATGCATACCTTCGCTTGGACACTGTGGCGCGTCAGCAGTTCTTTCGCCGTAACTCTGCGTCCTGAAGATAGTCGGTCCGCATCAGATCAATCAACGCATACCCAACTGCCGATCCTCGCCGAGTAGGCTCATGGCTTTTTTTAGGATATCGCGCTGGCGGTGTCAGCGGTCACTCAAAACCAGCCAGTAGGGTCGATTCAAAACCAGCCACCCTAAGTTGCGTAACTCGCACTTCTATTCCAACAAACTCCATGCCTACCGGCTGATATGGAGCTTGTTGGAATAGAAGTGCTGTTTGCCCTCCGCGATTTGGGGTGGCTGGGCTTTTAGTGACCAGAGTGGCGGGTTTTGATTCGACCGGTGACACTGGCGGCGCAGAAACTCGTTCTCCCGACGCAAGCGGCGCAACTCGCTCGCGCCAGTTCCTCAACGAGTTCGCGCTCACCCCCAGTTCCACGGCGACCGACTCGAGCGGTCGCCCACTGCTCAGCAGTAAATCCACCGCTTGCTTACGGAACTCTTCACGATAGTTCGCATGGGTCTTGGGCATCTTCGGATTCCTCCAGTTTGCCCGCCTGCTGTCCTCCGATTCGGGGGAACCTCAGGGCGCAGCCCCGGAGTTGTCTGTAGTGATCTGGTTGGGCTTCTTTCTCATATCGCGAAAATAAGACGGCCAGTCGAATTCGGTGAGAATGGCATCAAGTGTCCCGCTCGCGATCGTTACGGAATCGATCACCTGCCATCCGTCAGCTTTCCTTTCGAATACCTCGACGTAACGCTCGGCGTAGAATGCATCGCCGATAATCACTTCTGCGTAGCCGAAAGGCGCCTCCGGGAATGCTACCTTCGGAACGCTCACGTAAAACCACGCGGCATCGTTGTCCGGGCTGAACTCGGGAATTTCGGTGGAAAGCCGCTTCTTAACGATCTGAGAAAAGGCACCGTCACGCTCGTCGAACCGATAGGCGAATTTGGGATTCCGATAGTGCTGATACCAGTGAAGCACTGCTTCGAGTGTCAATATCTCGCGGTCGTTCAGCCCCGCATGCAGGCGCTCTCTTCGCGCTTCGAGCGAACTCGAGACACAACCGGC
>CAZFCY010000198.1:0-8333 GCA_964517665.1 uncultured Opitutaceae bacterium
CGTGCCGGCGGTGACCACGGTGCCGTCGGCCGTCATGATGGTGCCGATCAGCGGGATCTGCGTCACGGTGACCGTCATCACCGATTGGGTGTTGTTGTACGGCGGGCTCAGGCCGAGGTTGACCGGGACGATGCGATCGCGCGCCTGGGGATTCAGTTCGATATTGGCCCGCAGCCGCGCGAACGTCGGCGGCGCGGGCTCGAAGGCGTAAACGCGCCCCGTGCCGCCCTTCAGGCACTGCGCCATGGCGAGCGTGATCGCGCCGACATTCGCGCCGATGTCGCAGCAGATCGAATCGGGCTTTATCCAGTCGCCCAACAGCCGCTGGAGCGCGCGGTCGTAGTCGCCCGACCACATCTTGCGCTCCACGGGAAAACGCGTGTCGATCTCGACGGCAAACTCCCCGAGAAAGCGCTCGAAGCGCAGTTGCAGCCCGGGCGGCGCGGCGCTGCGAAGATTCGGATGCCGGTCGAGCATGCCGAGACGGGTCTGTTCGGGCAACATCTGGAGAAACGCGCGGCGCGCGATTCGGGAAATCTGGGCCATGCGCGCGATGGTGGCGCGATGGTGGCGCGGGTCGATTGATTTTAGCGGCGACGGTATTCGCTTGGGGCCATTCCGGTGAAGCGACGAAAGGCGCGGCTGAACGCGTAAATGCTCGCGAACCCGCCCGCGTTGGCGGCGTCGCTCACGCGCGATCCGGGCGTTCGCAGCACGGCGATCGCGCGCGCGACGCGCCGCTCGAAGAGATAGCGCCCGAGGCTCATGGACGTTTCGTCCCGAAAAACGCGCCGCAGATGGCTGGCCGAAAGGCCGATCTGCCGGGCCAGCGTTTCGATGTCCGGCGGTGTTTCGGGCGAGGCCGCGGCAAGCCGGGCGTTGACCCGCGCCAGCGCGCCGCCCGGGGCGGTCGGGCGCGCGCGCGCGTTTCGTCTCACCGCGGGCGCGCGCGTCAGTTGATGCAACGCGAGCGCGATGGGGAGAACGACATCGGACGCGGGCGCCATCGTGTTCCAGGCTCGAACCGCCTGGCGCAGGGCGATCCACGTTTCCGGCGGCACGCGCGTCCATTGCCCGCGCCAGCTCTGCCACGGCCGGCCGGGCGCGCTTTCGAAGGTGACGAAGAGCCAGCGCACCCGCTCTTCATCGATCCTCGGGTAGTGATGAAACTGATGCGGATGCACGAGCAGGGCCTCGCCCGGCCGGCCGGGCAAAAGGCGGTGGTCGACGCAAACCGTGCCGCTTCCTTCGAGGACGACGATCAGCACGAACCGGTGGTGATGATCCTGCCGCGCGCGCTGCGCCGGCTTGGTCAGCGCGCGCGCGTCCGAGCGCGCGAAGAGCAGAATATTCTCGGGCAGGCCGGTGGCATCCGCGAGCCGCACACCGTGATAGTAATCCTTCGGCTCGGGCAGCGCCTGAATCTCGTCGCGCAACTTCGCGACGTCCGGGAGTGTTTTCGGCATGATCGGAAGTGTTAACAAATGCGCCGGAGATGCCATTTCAATAGCACATGCGATCGCCTAAGCTGGCGGCGATGCCTTCCTCCTCCTCCTCAGTTTCCCGGGACGAAATCGGAATCGGCGCGCTCGGTTGCGGCAGCCGCGCGCGCGTCGTGCTCGCGCGGCTGCTGGCGCAATCGCCCCGCCTGCGGCTTCGGGCCTTGCGCGATCCCGAGGCGGACTCGATTCGCGCAACGCGCGAAGCGCTGGCGCCCGCGGCGCGAATCTGCGGGGACGACGACGAGCTGCTGTCGGCCCCGGGGATCGACTGGGTTTTCATCAGCTCGTGGAACTGCGCGCACGCGAAGCAGGCGATCGCGGCGTTGCGAGCGGGAAAACACGTGTTCTGCGAGAAGCCGCTCGCGACCAGCCCGGAGGATTGCCTCGCCGTCCGTGAGGCCGTGCGCGAGACGGGCCGGACCTTTGCCTTCGGGCTCGTCCTGCGTTGCTCGCCGTTTTACCGGAAGGCGCATGAGATCGTCCGCTCCGGCGCGCTCGGCGGGATCGTGTCCTTCGAGTTCAACGAGACGCTCGATTTCAACCACGGCGGTTATGTATTCGGAAACTGGAGACGCCGCCGCGCGCAGGCCGGAACGCACCTGTTGGAGAAATGCTGCCACGACCTGGACATCGCCAACTGGCTGACGGGAAGCCTGCCGGCGCGGGTCGCGAGCTTCGGCGGGCGCCGCATCTTCGTGCCGGAAAACCGGGCGCGCGTGGAGGAGATCGGGCCGGATGCGGCCGGGCGCGCGCCGTTCGGCTGGCCGGCCGAGATCGGGGCGCGGGGCGATCCGTTCGACGGCGGGGCGGACATCGTCGATCATCAGGTCGCGATCCTCGAATACGCCAGCGGCGTGCGGGCCACATTTCACACCAACTGCCAGGCCGGGGCGAGGGAGCGGCGATTTTATATATGCGGCGTTCGCGGCTCGCTCCGCATGGATTATATCACCGGCGAGATCCGGTTGACGCGGGTCGGCTGGAACGCGGAGGAGGAAGTCCACGACATCGCCGATCTCGGCGCGCACGGCGGCGGCGACGAGGGGATGGCGCGGGATCTCGCCGCGACACTGCTCGAAGGGCGTCCACCGGCCGCCGGTGTGGAGGAGGGCATCCGTTCCGCCTTCACCGCCTTCGGCATCGATCAGGCGCTCGACGAAGGCCGCGTCGTGGATCTTCGCCCGCTGTGGGCTTGCGCCGGGATCGACGGCGAATCGCGGGCGTGACGTCGAGGGCGGCGATCCGAAGCGGGGCGTCAGCGCTTGAAAACTTCGGCCGCGGCGATCGTCAGCCCGGGCAGCAGCGGCGAGGTGAATGTTTCGTCGTCGTCCAGAATGCGCGCGGCCCGGGCCGGATCGCCGGCGAAATCGTAGAGGTGGATCTGCAGGAGGATCGGATCGACAAGCCAGAGTTCCTTCACGCCGGCGCGGGCGTAGATGCCGCGTTTGCGCTTCTTGTCGAGCTGGGCGTTCGAAGGCGAGATCACCTCGATCACAATATCAGGAGCGCCGCGCGCGCCGTCGTCAGCGAGGATGTGCAGGCGTTCCTGGGAAACAAAGATGAGGTCGGGTTGATATACATCGTGCTCGCCGAGATAGACGTCGAAGGGGGCGATGTAAATTTCGCCAAGACCTTTGGCGCGCGCATGTGGGGCAAGGACCAGATGAAGATTTGCGACAATCCTTTGATGAAACCGATTCGGGGCAGGGGCCATGATGAGTTCGCCTTCGACGAGTTGGTAACGCGAACCCTCCGGCGTGGCGCGGTAGTCCTCCCCGGTCAGCAGCTCGGCTCTGGTGGTGGTCGGCGGCATGATGAAAACCTGACGCGAAATCCGGATCGGGTCAAAGCCGGTTTTCTCTGTTGCCGGCAAGATCCCGGCCGGTCCGAGGGAAAGCGCCGTCTCGATCGCTCGTGGGGCGGGTTCTGACAGCCCGAAACGGACAAGCCGGCCGCGCGTGGTGGCGGCCGGCTTGTCAATATCCGTCCAGCGAGAAGCAGACGGGGCGCGGGTGGGGGAGGGCATCGGTGGCAACCCGACGCCTCTCCCGCGCGCGCCCTCTACCTTTTCTTGTTGGCCGCGAGCTTGGTCTTCGTGGCCTGCTGCGCCATGATGAGCTGCTGTTTGCGCTGCGCCTCGCCGTTTGCCTTGGCCTGCTTTTGCGAAGCGTGCTTCTGCGTCGATTTCGGGGATTTGTCGCCCATGGTGGAGATCCTTTCAGTGCAAGTTGCCTCGCCGGCGGAATGTTCGTTTCCCCGCCAGCGTGAGCGTTTGTCCGCGAAACGCGCGGAAAAGTAAACCACCGTCGGCGCTTGCGGCTTCGAGGGAGCGTGCGCGCCCGGCCACGGGCATAAGGTTGGAGCGGCCGGGTCGTCGTCCCATTTGCGCCCATGAGTGAAATCCGTGGTTATATAGGGGGTCGGCGCTTCCAACCGCGGATTGCGCGGATGAACATGGATTCGGAGGGCTGGCAGCGTTCGTCGGCAGGCCGCGGTTACACGACCTGCAGCTTCCACTTTCCGCGCTTGAAGAGAAACCAGCTCCAGATCGCGAGGGCGGCGAATGCGACCGGCACGGCGATGAAGACACCGTCGGGTCCGAGGCCGAGCGGGCCGGCGAGGAGCCAAGCGGCGGGAACCTGCCCGAGCCAGAGGCAATAGAAGTTGAGGCGGGTGGGGGTCCGGGTGTCGCCCGCGCCGTTGAAGGCGCCCTCCAGGCACATGCCGGCGGCGAAGATGGGGAAGCCGAGGCTGATGATCCACAACGCGCGCGTGGCGTGGTGGAGCACGTCGGGCTCCGGGGTGAACACGCTCGCCAGCGGTCGCGCGAAGGCGACGAAAAGCACGCCGACCACGCCGAGGAAAAGCGCGTTGTATTTCATCGCGATCATGACGGATTCCTCCGCGCGTTGCGGCTGGCCCGCGCCGAGGTTCTGGCCCACGAGCGTCGCGCCTGCGTTGGAGAGCCCCCAGGCCGGCATCCAGACAAACATCATGATGCGGATGGCGATGGTATAGCCGGCGAGCGAGGCGCTTCCGAAGGCGGCGAGGATTTTGAAGAGGCCAAGCCAGCTCGTCGTCCCGATCATCCATTGCGCGATCCCCGGGCCGGCCGTTTTCAATGTCGTGCCCATCAACGTCCATTCGGGAAGAAGATCCTTCCAATGCAGCCGGACGCGACCGGCGCGGGCGGTGAGATGCCACAATTGATAACACACGCCGACGCCACGGCCGATGTTCGTGGCGACGGCCGCGCCCGTGACGCCCATTTCCGGAAACGGTCCCCAGCCAAAAATGAAACAGGGGTCGAGGATGATGTTCAGCGCGTTCGCGAGCCAGAGCGTGCGCATGGCGATGACGGCGTCCCCGGCCCCGCGAAAGATGGCGTTGATGAGAAAGATCAGGAAGACCGTGATATTTCCGCCGAGCATGATGCGCGCGTAGTCGCCGCCGAGCGCGACCACGGAAGCCTCCGCGCCCATCAAGCTCAGAATCTGCGGAGCAAACAAACCGAGCACGACGCCGAGCGCGGCCGACATGGCGAGCCCCAGCAGAAGCACCTGGCCGGCCGCGCGCGCCGCGCCTTTGCCGTCCTTCTCGCCGATGCGCCGCGCCACGATGGCCGTGCCGGCGATGGCGGTTCCCATGCCGACGGCGTAGACGAGCGTCATGACCGACTCCGTCAGCCCGACCACCGCGATTGCCTCCCGCCCGAGGCGGCCGACGTAGAAGATGTCCACGATGGCGAAGAGCGACTCCATGATCATCTCGAGGACCATGGGGACGGCGAGCAACAACACCGCGCGCTCGAGCGAGAGCGTGGTGTAGTCGTGCTGCTCGCCCCTCAGCGCCTGCGCCGCGCCGCGCCAGAAGGAGACATGCTCCGGGGCGGGAAGCGGCGCGCGAGCCTCTTCGTCCCTGGTTTCTTCGGTCGGCGTGTGCATGAGGTTTTTCGGCGCGGGTTTGCAGTTGCAGGCAAAAAAGCGGGAGAAGCGCGCGTTCCGTGAGCGTTCGCGCGTCCCGGTGGATTGCCCGTCGCGGGCAGGCTCTCGTCAATTCACGATCACAGCCGGCGCGGGAATGCGAACAGACGACGTCTCGAGCGAGACATCGCCGGCCGGATCGCTCTTCAAGGTTGCAGGCCGGAGATACGCGCCGTGGCCACGCCTGGATTCATCTGTTTCGGAAAGAGTCATGGAGAAATCTCGACCGTGGCGGGGAGGTCGCTCGCAAACGCGGCGCGGCCACTCCCGGATTCGGTTCAAGCCCTGCTTGAATAACGAACGAGCGAAACCGTTCCGGACATCGGGGAGTTGTCGCTTGCGGACGAAGCCTGGCAAAGGTCGATGCGATCCCGGATCGGGAATCGCGCGTCCTCCCGGTTCCCGGCGGGAGGGATTGCGGGGCGTCCTGTTTGTCGCTTTGCCTCTTTCCATGCGCCTCTTCCTCGGATCCTGCTGGCCGCTGCTGGCGGCGGCTGTCTTTGCCGGCGACGGTCGCGTGGCGGATGCGTCCCGCGACGGCCGCCCCAACATCCTCTTCGTCTTTGCCGACGATTGGGGGCGCCACGCCAGCATCTATGCCGGGTTGGACACAACCAACACCGTCCACGAAGTGATCGAGACGCCCAACTTCGATCGCGTCGCCCGCGAAGGGATTCTGTTTCGAAGCGCCTTCGTCTCTTCTCCCTCCTGCACGCCCTGCCGGAGCGCGTTGCTTTCCGGTCAGCATTTTTGGCGCACCGGCCGGGGCGCGATCCTGCGCGGCGCGGTATGGGACGACAACATTCCCTCCTTTCCGCTGCTCCTGCGGGACGCGGGCTATCACATCGGCCAGAGCCTCAAGGTCTGGGGGCCGGGGGAGCCGGCGGACGCGCCCTATGGAGGAACCCGATACGAATACGAGGCGGCCGGCACAAAGTTCAGGCAGTTCTCCCAGAACGTCGTCCGCATGATGGAGGAAGGCCGGAAGCGGGAAGAGGCCAAACAAGCGCTCTACGACGAGGTCATGGCCAATTTCGACGCCTTCCTCGCCGACCGTTCTCCCGGCCAGCCGTTCTGTTATTGGTTCGGACCGACCAACACGCACCGCAAGTGGGCGCGTGGATCCGGGAAAACGCTCTGGGACCTCGACCCCGATCGGCTGATTGGCCGCATGCCGCCCTACCTGCCCGACGTGCCGGAGGCGCGGGAGGATCTGGCCGACTACTTCGGTGAGATCATGGCGTTCGACGCGAGCCTCGGGCTGATGCTGGAACGGCTCGAAGCGATGGGTGAACTCGACAACACCGTCGTCGTGGTCAGCGGCGATCATGGCGCGCCCGGCTTCCTGCACGGCAAGTGCAACCTCTACGACTTCGGCGCGAGCGTGCCCCTCGCGGTGCGCTGGGGCGGGGCGTCGCGCGGCGTGGTGGTCGAAGACCTCGTCAGCCTCACGGATCTGGCTCCGACCCTGCTCGACCTCGCGCGTGTCGACATCCCGGCAGTCATGACCGGCCGCAGCCTGGCCGATCATCTGCAGGCGAAAGCGTCCGGCTGGGTGAACGCCGGCTGGGACGCGGTTTTCATCGGCCGCGAGCGCCACGTGGAGGACGCCCGGGAGGGTTATCTGCCCTATCCCCAGCGTGCGATTCGCACCCGGGACTTTCTCCTGATTGTCAACTTCGAGCCTGACCGCTGGCCCATGGGGGACCCCAACCGGCTCGATGGCGACAACCCGCCGTCTCTCGAGGAACTCACCGAAAACACCCGGGCGACGCTGGCCGACGAAGACGCCGGCCCCACCAAGGCATGGGTCGTGACCCATCGCGACGATGCCCGCTGGCGCGCCTATTTCGAGCGGGCCTACGGCAAACGCCCGCGGGTCGAACTCTACGATCTCGCGAGCGATCCCGACCAGATCCACAACGTCGCGCAAGAGCCGGGCTACGCCGGGGCGCGGCGGCGGCTGGAGGCGCGGTTGATGGCCGAACTGCGGCGCACCGGCGACCCGCGGGTGACCGGAAACGGCCGCTACTTCGAAGAGCCGCCCCTCGCCGGCCCGCTGGGGAATGCCCGGCCGGGTGTCGGTTGGGCGCCCGCCGGACCCTGATGGCGCGCGGCTGAAGCCCCGTTCCTCCGTGTGGCTCGGGAAACCTCGAGGCGGACGCGGGCGTCTCGACCGCGTCGCGCCAGTTGCGAAGCATCGTCAAGGCGCCGGAGAACGTTCGTCTCGCACCGCCGCGGGGGGCCGCGACGTCCACCACGGAAGCGAGATTGGGCTGATCAGGAGAGGATGCGCAGGAGCGGCTCAAAAACGCGTGCGAAGGCTCAGGAAGATCTGGCGCCGGGTATCGAAGAAACCGTCCGGCCCTTCGCGGTGGAGCTTGTCGAAGGCGTTCTTGATATTGAGCTGCAACGTCGCGCGCCTCCGCGCGAAATCAAAAGCGTAGGTGATTGCCGCGTCATAGACGGTGAACGCGGGATTTTCGACGACGTTGTTCGGGTCGTTTGATATCCGCGCGGCGTCGTTGTGCCGCAGCCCCGCGCCGAATCCGAATCCGCGCAATGCGCCCGACGATACGGTATATCGACCCCACGCGAAAAATGTATTCCCCGGCGTATAGGGAAGACGGGCTCCCACCCGCGCCGGCTGGTTTGATCTCGTCGTCTCGGCCGCGAAAAAATGGTGCCAGCCGGCGAGCGCCTGCCAGTTGGCTGTCGGCGACCAGCTCAGGTCGAATTCGATCCCTTTCGAGCGCTCACTGTTTCCATATACGAAATAAGGGGCGCGCCCGGTCGAACTCTCCCGTGCGGCGTCGCGAAACTTGAGGTTGGCCCGGTTGATCTGGTA
>CAZFCY010000199.1:0-8291 GCA_964517665.1 uncultured Opitutaceae bacterium
TCGACGCCAACGCCGGCGACCTGCTCCTCGGCTGGGACACCGACCAGTTCAACACCGACACGCGCGAACTCACCCTCGCGATGGTTTCCATCCTCAACGCGGGCGGCCTCGGCCGCGGCGGCTTCAACTTCGACGCCAAGGTCCGCCGCACTTCGATCGACCTCGACGATCTCTTCCATGCCCACATCGGCGGGATGGACGCCTACGCCCTCGCCTTCAAGAAGGCGCGCAGGATCATCGCCGACGGCAGGTTTGCCGCGCGCGTCGCGGATCGCTACGCGAGCTTCGACTCCGGCTTCGGCGCCGACATCGAGAAGGGAAAACTCGGCTTCAAGGACCTCGAAAAAATCGCCTTCAAACTCGGCGAGCCCAAACCCCGCAGCGCAAAACAGGAAATGCTGGAGAACCTCCTCGCGCGCTATATCGACGACTGACGGAAGCCGGACGAACGGGAAGTCGAAGGTCGAAGGTCGGTGGACCAGAGAGCCGGCCTGCAACCATTCGGCTTTCGGCCGCGCGAGGGAAAGAATTCAGCGCCCTGCTTCGACGAAGCGGATCAGGGCGCCCATGTTGCCCATGTAAGAGCCGATCGAGATGCCGGTTGCCGGATCGTCGTCGCGGTAGGGAGAGGTGTCGGTCTCGTCGCCGACGAAGCCCGTGCCATAATCGCCGGGCGGGATCCCGGCGGAGCCGTGCCGCGTGAAGGGGTGGCTGGTGAATCGCAACGGCGTGGGCCAGTAGCCCCCGGCGTTCAGCGTCGCGACGATGCGGCCGAGGCGCTCTTCGTTGAAGTCCGCGCCGCGGCCGCCCTTGAACCGCGGCAACTCGCGCGGCACGACGCCCTCGCGAAGGAACGCGCCGTCCGCCGGCCGCGCCACCGGCCTCCCGAGCAGGCCCCGAAAACGCTCGCGCAGTGTATCCACATTCAGGGTACGCGTCGATCCGTAGTGGCCGACGAGGTTCCCCGGGTCGTGATCGAAATAATATCGCCCGTTGACGACGTTCGAACCCGCGCGGTGCAGGTAGAGCGGCTTGTTCGTGCCCGGCTCGACGAAGGTCGGAAAGGCCCCGCTCCGCAGCCGCACCGAATCCAGCCACGCGAAGGCCTCGGGGATGCGCTCGAGAAAACGCGCGTCGCCGGTCATCTCGTAAAACGTCATCATTTCCTGGATGCACGCCGCCGTGGCGTTCGTGGCGAGCGCCGCCGGCTCGTAGGTGCGCGCGGCCACGGGCTTCAGATCCTCCGGCGTGTATTGCAGCGCCCAGCCGGCCTGCGGCGCGGGCTGTTGCAGAAGGATGAAAACCTCCATGCCGCGCCGGATGGGATCGAGCAGCCGGTCGTCGCCGAGCGCGCCGTGACAGGCGAGAAGAAACGCCACGTTCTCCGCGCCGACACGATCGTTGAGCGTGATGGCGCGCGCGTAGTCCGGACAACCGGCGCCCGGCGCGCCGCCCGCATCCGGATGGCGCTGCGGCCAGCCCCCGGAGGGGTATTGGGCATCGAGGACGAACTGGATCACGCGATCGAGCGAGGCCTTGAAGCGCGCCTCGCGTTTCTCGAGGTAAAGCCGCAGCATGAAGTTCGCCGCGTCCGGCGTGGTGGCGTCGTCGAATGTGGCATTGCCGCAGAAATGTTGAAACTCCTCGAGGCGCCACGCGTTGCGCCCCACGGTCGCATACCATTCGCGCAACGACTCCTCCCCGGCGAAATCGGCCACGTAGTTCCATCCGCCGGAGGGATGCTGCGCCGCGATGAGCGCGTCGCCGACGGCCGCCGCGGCGTCGTAATAATACTCGTCGCCCGTCGCATGGAAGGCGTCGAGAAAACAGTTCCCCATCGAGGGCGTGCCCGACTGGATCCAGATCATCGACGGCCGCGCCTCGAGTTCGCCCCAGCGCCGCGACAGGTCCGGCAGGTAATTCCAGACATAGCCTCCCTCGCGCGCGACGTTTTCGACCATGAAGGTCGTGGCGCGCTTCATCGTCTCGAGCGCCTGTTCACGCGTGACCGGCGCGGCCGGCAAAAGCAACGGCGCCGCCAGGCTCAGCCATGGCAGCGCGCGGAATCCAAAAGAAAGGGGCATGCAGGGATGACGCCGCCCGCGCAAAGGCGTTTCAACGCAGTTTCCGAATAACGGCGACGCCCCGCGACTCCGGCAGGCGTCACGGGGATCCATGAGCCTCATCGAGCCCGCGGCGCGGAAATCCGCCTTCGCGCTTGTCACCGCCTTCGCAAACGATCCACTGATTCGACGCCGCACGCAAACCCCAGGCCCCCGTGACCATGCACGCTGTTCGCAAACTCGAATCGTCCTTCTTCCTGCGCGCGCTCGCCGTCTTTTCGGCGCTCGGGGCGTGCGCGCTTTCCGCCGCGGAAACGCCGCGCGCAAACGAGGTCGCCGCCGCGTTGAAACGATCGGCGGACTGGCAGCTCTCGAACCCGACAGGCACGGACATCACCGACTGGGTGATCGCGCCGCTTTACGACGGCCTGTTGCGCGCGGCGATCGTCACCGGCGAGGCGCGTTATATGGAGGCGGTTGCGCGCCTTGGACAACAGGCCGGCTGGTCCCCGCGCTGGCGGATCTATCATGCCGACGATCACGCGGTGGGGCACGCCTGGCTCGACATTTTCCTGCTCGATCGTTCCCGCGCCGAACGGCTGGCCCCAATGAAGGACCGGCTCGACCAGGTGCTGGCCCACCCCATCACGGAAGCGCTCGACTTCCGCAAGGAGCCCCGCGCTGCCGGCGTCTCGAAGACCGACCGGTGGACTTGGTGCGATGCGCTTTACATGGCGCCGCCGACGCTGGCGCGGTTATATACCGCCACCGGCGACGCGCGTTATCTCGATTTTCTCGACGCCGAGTTTCGCTATACCTACGACCAGCTTTTCGATCACGACGAGCGCCTGTTTTATCGCGACGGCGGCTTCATCGGCCAGCGCACGCCACATGGAAAGAAGGTCTTCTGGAGCCGCGGCAACGGCTGGGTTTACGGCGGGCTCGCCCTCCTGCTCGAACACCTTCCCGCAACACGCGAGACCCGCGGTTTCTACGAGGATCTGTTTCGCGAAATGACCCTCGCGGTGCTCGCCGCGCAGCAGCCCGACGGGCTTTGGCGGCCGAGCCTGCTCGATCCCGAGCACATCCCGATGGGTGAAACCAGCGGCTCCGGCTTCTACACCTTCGGACTCGCGTGGGGCGTGAACAACGGGCTGCTCGATCGCGCGGAACACATGCCCGCGATCGCGCGCGCGTGGAACGGGCTGCTCACCCGCGTGCGGCCGAATGGTCGCGTGGGCTATGTGCAACAGATCGGCGACGCGCCCGACGCGTTCACGGCCGAGTCCGTCAAGGACTACGGCTCCGGCGCCTTTCTGCTCGCCGGCAGCGAACTCCTGCGCGCGCTCGGCGGAGCCGCGACCACGCCGCCCGCCGATCTTCTCGCGGAGGCGGAGCGAACGATCGCGGCCGACAACACGCCGCGCGCCCACGCAAGGCTCGTGCCCGAGCGGAAGGACGATCTCGCGTGGGAAAACGACAAGGTCGCCTTCCGCATCTACGGCCCCGCCTTGCGCGAAGGACCCGAGGACAGCGGCATCGACGCGTGGTGCAAGAAGGTCGATTACCCCGTCATCGACAAATGGTACCGCCTCGATCTCGCCGGGAAGCAAAGCTATCACGAGGATCACGGCGAGGGGCTCGACGCGTTCAAGGTCGGCGATTCGCGCGGCTGCGGCGGCATCGGGCTTTGGGTCGAGGGAAAACTCGTCACGCCGGATGTCTATCAACATGCCTCCGTGCACTGGACCGGGCGGGACGTCGCCGAAATCCGCGCGACTTATCAATACCCGCTCACGCACGACGGCCGGCCGGTATATGAACACCGCGTCATCCGGCTGCGCCTCGGCGAGCGGCTTTGCGATATATCCGCGCGCTTCACCTCCAGCCCGGGCCGCTGGCCGCGCGCGGCCACGAGTTTCCCCTACGAGGTCGCCATCGGGCTCGCCACGCAGGCGCCGGATGCCCGGATCATCCTGCAGCCGGAACACGGGGTCGCCGCGATCGACGACGAGATTGCGGGCTCGGCCTTCTTCTCCGGAATCGTGATCGACCCGGCCCGCGTGTCCCGCATGGAACAGGCTCCGCACGACGGCGAGCCCGCCGGCCTCACGCACGCGCTCGTCTTCACGAGCGTCGACGAGACCGCCTCGATCCGCTATCGCGCCGGCTTCGCCTGGGCGGCCGATGGCGGGATCACGAACGCGCAGGCGTGGCTCGATGATTTGAGGGAAAGACGAGCCGAATGACCCGAAGAAGCCGCGAGTCGCAAAGGAGCCATTGAGCGACATCGACCTTCCAGGGCTGATTTTTTCACGGAAATCATGGCCTTTTTTTGGAGTGCGGCGATTCATCGCCGCTTTGAACCTCCCCGGCGGTCAAAAGCGGCGATGAATCGCCGCACTCCAAAGGTCGGAGAAAAAAAATCAGCCCTATCGACCTCCGACATTAGACATTAGACTTTGGACCTTCGACGCTCTCTTCAGGCATGTCTACTTCCCGCGTTGCGCGCATAAGCGAGGACGACGCGTTGATTCCGCCCCGGCTCAAGCGGCTGCGGCGGCTCGCGTGGATTCTCGACCGGTCGATTCCGATCGGCGGATACCGCATCGGGCTCGATCCGATCATCGGCCTGATTCCCGGCGGCGGCGACATGCTCGGCGGCATGCTCTCGCTCGTCATCCTCTACGACGCCGCGCGCCTCGGGCTGCCGGCGCGCGTGCTCTTTCGCATGCTGGGCAACATCCTGCTCGAAACGATCGTCGGCACGATTCCCCTCCTCGGCGATCTCTTCGACTTCGCGTGGCAGGCGAACGTGCGCAACCTCCGGCTGGCGGAAAAGCACTATGATCCCAACCGCCGCGAAAGACCGGCCGCGCGCATCGGGATCGGAATCGTTGCGATCGCGTTCACCGCGATCGTCGGCGCCTCCGTCGTTTCCATCATGATCCTCGCGGCGCTCTGGCGGCTGGCGAGCGGGATCGGAGCGCCCTAAAACCGGGTTGCGCGAAGACACCGCGCTTTCCCATGTCTTATATCATTCTGCATTCTTCATTCTGCATTCTTCATTTTCCATCCTCCCCCACCCAGCCGAGGCGGGCGGAGAGTTTTTCCGCCGCGGCCTTCACGGAGCCGGCCGCGGTGGCGACCGCGCTGCCCGGGAGGCGCGTGGTCGAGGCGGTGATTCCGATCGCGGCGCACACGCGCCCTTGCGCGTCGTAAACCGGCGCGGCGACGCAGCGCACGCCTTCGTGATATTCCTCGTTGTCCACCGCGCACCCCATCGCGACCACGCCGCGCAGCTCGCGCTCGAGCGCCGGCCCATCGACGATCGTGCGAATGGTGCGGCGCTCGCGCGTCGCGGCCGGAACCACCTCGTCGAGACGCGCGAGGTGGTTGAACGCGAGAAGCACCTTCCCCGTCGCGGAGCAATGCGCGAACGCCAGCGTGCCCGGCCGCGAGGACGCGCCGAGCGGATGGACGCTGTCGTTGACCGCGATGATCAGCACGCGCCCGCCCTCGTTCCAGACGGCCACGTGGCAGGTCTCGCCGGTCGCGCGGGTCAGCTCGCGCAACACCGGTTGCGCGAGCGCGGGAAGATCGAGTTCATCGAGCGCCTTCATCCCGAGCGGGATGAGCGCGCCGCCGAGCACGTAGCCGCGGCTGCCTTCCGCGAGGAAGCGCTGGTCGCTCAGCGTCTGCACGATGCGCAGGCAGGTGGTGCGGGGGATTTTGAGCGCGGAAGCGAGCTGGCTGATCGTCCGCCCCTGCGGCTCGTTTCCCAGATGCTTCAAGACCCGGCAGGCGTTGGCGAGATTGGGGATGCGATAAGCGGGCACGAGCTTCACCTATGAAACAACGTTCCGCGCGCGGCCAGCCTCGAAACGGCGAAGCCGATCCGAGACGCCATGATCTTTTGTTTTCGCGGTCTGCGGATCGATCCCAAGGGCGGGACGCCCGTGCCACGTGGCTTGGGCGTCCCGCCCATGTCCGAGGAACAAAGACCGTGGATCGGCCGGTCGCTTCCCCGACTGGGGACTTGAGACTTGAGACTTTGGACCTTCGCCGCCTCTGATCCCACATACACATGCACGCCTCACCTGAAGAAATTCTGAAGAGTCACCGGCTCGTCCCGGTCATCGAAATCGGCGACGTCAGCCAGGCCGTCCCGCTCGGAAACGCGCTGATGGAGGGCGGGCTGCCGGTGGCCGAGGTCACATTTCGATCCGCCGCCGCGCCCGAATCGATCAAGCGCATGCGCGAGATCCCGGGCCTGTGCGTCGGCGCGGGCACGATCATCAATGTCGAGCAGGCGCGCCGGGCGCTCGATTGCGGCGCCGGCTACTTCGTCTCTCCCGGGCTTTTCCCGAAGGTCGTGGCCTTCGCGCAAGAAAACAAAATCCCCATCTACCCTGGCGTCGCGACGCCCACCGACATCGGGCTCGCCCTCGATCTCGGCGTCAGCGCGCTGAAGTTTTTCCCGGCCGAGGCCCTCGGCGGCTTGAAGACGCTGAAGGCGTTTGCCGCGCCGTTCCCGCAGGTGACGTTCATCCCCACCGGCGGCATCAACGAAACCAACCTCGCCTCCTACCTCGCGCACCCGAAGGTCGTGGCCTGCGGCGGAAGCTGGATGGTCGAGAAGTCGCTCGTCACTTCCGGCAGGTTCGACGAGGTGGCGAAGCTCGTCGCCGCCGCCGTCGCCCTCGCGCGCGCCCCGGCCGGTTAACCGTCGGAGTCGAAGGTCGAAGCACACAGGCCGAAAGTCGCGGAGAAGATTCAGGAGTTTTCTTCATTTCCTTCGCCGGCTTCCGTGCACTTCACTCCCTTCCATGCTTCCGACCCGAGATCGTCGATCGCCGCGACAGGCGCTTCTCGTTCTCGTTTGCCTCGCCGCGACCGCGGCGCCGGCGGCAACTTCAACCCTTCCGGCCGAAACCGTGCGCCCGTTTGCCCCGATAAGACTCCTGCCTGAGAACCCGCGCTATTTCGAATGGCGCGGCCAGCCGCGCGTGCTCGTCACCTCCGCCGAACACTACGGCGCCGTGCTCAACGCCGACTTCGATTTCGTCGCCTATCTCGCCGCCCTCGAGCGCGATGGCATGAACTACACCCGCGTCTTCGCGGGAACCTACGTCGAGCCCCAGGGAGCGTTCGGCATCGAGCGCAACACGCTCGCCCCCGCGCCCGGCCGGTTTCTCGCCCCATGGGCGCGCGGCGACGTCGCGGGCGGCGCCGACGGCGGCAACAAATTCGATCTCACCCGGCTCTCGCCTGACTATATCAATCGGCTGAAAGCATTTATAGCCGAAGCCGGCGCGCGCGGCATCGTGGTCGAGTTGACGCTGTTCTCCTCCACCTACGGCGAGGCGCAATGGGCCGTCCACCCGCTCAATCCCGCCAACAACACGCAGGCGTTTCCCGTCGAACATTGGAAACAACTGCACACGATCGACGTCGCCCCGGAAATCCTCGCCGTTCAGGAGCGTCTCGTGCGCGGGCTCGCGCGCGAACTCAACGGCTTCGACAATTTCTTCTTCGAAATCCAGAACGAGCCCTGGTCGGACAACCCCGTCGTCGCCGAGACGCTCAACCCGCTGCTCGCGGACAAGGGCGTGTACCCCAACGTCGTCGAGATCGCGTCCGCCGCCTCGATCGCGTGGCAGCGGCGTATCAGCTTTTTCATTACAGACGAGGAAAGCCGCCTGCCGAACCGGCGTCTCATCGCGCAAAACGTCTCCAACTTCCGGCTCGCCGTCCGCGAGGACGACCTCGTGCCCGGGGCCTCGATCGTCAATTTCCACTACGCGCATCCCGAAGCCGTCACGTGGAACCGCGGACTGCCGCGCGTGATCGGCTACGACGAATCCGGCTTCTCCGGCCGCGACGACGCCACCTACCGCCGCGCCGCCTGGCGCTTCCTCCTCGCGGGCGGCGGCCTCTTCAACAACCTCGATTACTCCTTCTCCGTCGGCCACGAAAACGGCGACGACATCGACAACAAAGCCCCCGGCGGCGGCGGCCCCGCGCTGCGACGCCAGCTCGCGATCCTGAGCGCATTCATCCACGGCTTCGACCTCGCGCGCCTCCGCCCCGATCCCGACGTCGTCCTCCGCTCCCCGGGTGTCGTCGCCCTCGCGCTGAGCGTATCCGGAAAACAATACGCCCTCCATCTCGACGGCCGCGGCCCGACCACGCTCGAACTCGATCTCCCCCGCGGCAAGCACCACG
>CAZFCY010000200.1:0-8277 GCA_964517665.1 uncultured Opitutaceae bacterium
CTGTGCTCCCCGTGTCTCCGTGGCTCAACTGCTTCTCGTCTGCCACGGCCTGTCGTGGGCGCGCTCTCTCCGTTTGCAGCGCGGCGGCGCGCGGCCCACGATCGCGGCCGATGGTTCCCAAAAACGTCATTCCCGGCCGGATCGCCGATGCGCTGCGTCAGTTCCCCCCCTTCTCCATGCTTCCCGCGGGCGACGTGCTCGAACTCGCCGGCGAGGCCACGGTGCGCATCGTGATCAAGGGCGAGCGCCTCTGGGACCAGGGCGCGTCGCCGGGCGACGAACTCGTGTTTCTCGCCCAGGGGCGCATCGAGTATGTCTGGACCGTCGATGGCCGGACCGAGCTCGTGGACGTGCGCGACGTGGGCGACCTGCTCGGCCTCACCGCGCTGATCGAGGGCAAGCCGTTTCGCGTCGCGGCGCACGTGGTCGAAGACAGCGTTTGCTACGGGCTGCCCTGGGCGCGCGTGCGCGCGCTGCTCGACGCGCACGACGCGGCGCGCAACTACGCGCGGCGCCATCTTTTCTGGGCGACTCGCGTCGGCCGCGCGATATCGCTCCCCGCCGCGGAAAACGGGAACGTCCTCGCGCGCTCGGGCAGCATCCTTCAGGCGCATCTCGATGGCGCGCGCGTGATCGAGCCGCGCCCGATCGAGCGCCTGCTCACCTGCGCGCCGGAGGACTCGATCATGCGCGCGGCCTCGCTCATGTCGGCCAAGCGCGTTCCCTCCATCCTCGTGGCCGACAAGGGAAAACGCCCGCTGGGGATCGTCACGAACAGCGCGCTGGTCAAACACGTCATCGTCGGCGGCGTGGCCGGCTCCGAGCCCGTCCTGCGCATCATGGCGAGCCCGGTTCTCACCGTGGCCGCGCGCAGCAGCGCGACGGCGGCGATCCTGCTCATGCTGCGCGAGCGCATCGGCCAGGTCTGCGTGACCCAGGATGGCACGATCAACACCCCCGCGCTCGACGTCTGCACCCACAAGGATCTTCTCACGCAGAGCGGCCATCATCCCGCGGGATTGCTGCGGGAGTTGCGCGACGCGCGCTCGCCGGCGCGCTTCCGCGAATTGTGCGACGACATCGAGGAGATCGCCCGCAGCTATCTCGAAGCGGGGGTTTCCGGCATCTTTCTCGGGCAGATCTGCGCCGAACTCTACGACGTGCTCGCGCAACGGCTCATCGCGCTCTCGGTCGAGGAGATGAAGGATCAGGGCATCGCGATCCCCGCCTCCGGCTGGGCGTGGATCACGGTCGGGAGCGACGGCCGCCGCGAGCAGATCCTGCGCACCGACATGGACAACGCCCTCGTCTTCGCGCCCACCGGCTCCGCGGAAACCGACGAGAAGGCGCGCGGCGTTTTCCTCCAGCTCGCCGGGCGCGTGATCGAGAAGATGGTGGCCTGCGGCTTCTCCCGCTGCCAGGGCGGCGTCATGGCCTCGAACCCGCGCTGGTGCCGCACGACGAGCGAATGGATCCACGAGCTGGAAACGGTCGCGATGGAAGGGAGCGGCGAGGCCATGCTGCGCGCCACCGTGCTCTACGATCTGCGCTTCGTGGCCGGCGACTGGACGGTCGTCGAGCCGCTGCGCAGCGCCGTTTTCGACACCGTCGGCCGCAACGATCACCTGCAGCGCCAGCTCGCCGAGGCGATCGTGGCGACCGCGCCGCCGTTGAATTTCTTCGGCAAGTTCGTGGTCGAGCGCCGCGGCGGGCGCGAGGTCGAGTTCGACATCAAGGGCCGCGGGCTCGCGCCGTTGCGGGACGCCGCGCGCGTGCTCGCGCTCAAGCACGGGCTGAAGCGCCACTACTCCACCGGCGGGCGCTGGACCGAGATCCACGACTCCGTGCCGCGCCTCGCCGAGGTGGCGGCGCTCGCGCGCGATTGCTACGACGCGCTCATCCGCCTGCGCACGCTCACCGGCCTGCGGCGCGGCGACGCCGGGCGGTTTCTCGATCCCTCCACCCTGACCAAGCTCGAGCGCGCGCAACTGGCGAATGTCTTCGACGTCGTGCGCATGGCGCAGCAGGCGGTGCGCGTGGAGTTCGGCCTCGACCTGCGCCGCTGATGCTCTCGCTTTTCCGCAGGAAACTCGAGCCGGTGGCGGAAGACTACCGGAACGCGACGCCGGGGAAAATCAGTCGAAAGACACCCGTCGATCGCCTGCGCCTCATCGTGCTCGACGCGGAGACCACCGGCTTCGACATCGGCTCCGACCGCCTGCTGACCCTCGCCTGCGTGGAAGTATCCAGTGGACAACTACGCGTGAGCGACTTCCACGCCTGGCTGTTCCACCAGCCCGCCGCGCGCGTCAACGACGCGGTCGCCGTGCACGGCATCCTTCCCTCCGAGACGGCGCAGGGCCAGCCGGAGAAGGAAGCGCTCGCCGAGGCGCTGCCGATCCTCTCCGGCGCGGTGCTGGTCGGCCATCACGTGGGTTTCGATGCCGGCATGCTCGACCATGCCCTGCGCGCCCACTTCGGCCTCGGGGCGCGCAACCTGCTCGTCGACACCGCGCGGCTGGCCATGGCCGAACTCGAGGCCTTTCGAAAAACGGCCTACCCAAACCAGCGCCCGCCCTCGCTCGATGAAGTCTGCTCCAACCTCGGATTGCCCATGCACGACCGCCACACCGCTTCCGGCGACACCTTCGCCACCGCGCAGGTTTTTCTGCTGCTCGCGGCGCGCGCCCGGCGCCGCCTTGGGCGTCCCCTGCGCCTGGGCGATCTGCACGCCAGGGCGCTCTGAGCCCGGACATCGCTCTCGCTCTCATTCTCTTTCCCGCGCCATGGGAGAACGAGTATGAGAACGACGCCGGAAGGATCGATTCGAGGGTGGAACTTGAAACTCCGCGAACGGTCCACACGTTGTCGATGCGTTCTCCCGGCATGTTTTTTCGTCGCATCCCCACATTGATCGCCGTCGCGCTTGGACTCGCCCTCCTGACGAGCGGCACGCTGTCCGCGCGCCTCGTGCGCCTGAGCGAATGGCTCACGGTCGATGAACTGACGCAGGCGGGATTCGAAAAACTCTCGGTCGATCAGATCGCGGCGATCGACGCGCTCGCCGCAAACAAGGTTCTGACGAAGAAGAACGAGCCCGTGGCGACATTTTCGAGCGTCCTGAGCGAGACGGAACATGCCGCGTGCGGCCTGGGCCTGCTCGAGGCCGGCGAACGCCAGCGGCTCGACGAGCTTGTCACAACCTGGCGGACGGCGGCGCCGGCGGCGAAGTCGCGTCCCTCGCCGGTCGCCGCGCCGGCCGCGGACGACATTCCATTCAAAAAGGACGGACTGCGCCCGAAAGTCGGAGGCGCGGTCTCGGTGACCTACGGCGTCGCCGAAGGCGGCGGCACGCTGCGCAGCGGCTCGGCCATCGTGACCTATGATGACCCGGCGCGCGGATTCTCCGCCGCATTCGGCTATTCGCGCACGAAGGCGGACGGTGGATTCGTCCAGCCGCCGATCATTCTCGCGCCGGTCGCCGCGCCCCGGCGCTGATCCCGGCCGGAGCTTTGAAAAAGATCCTCCAGGGTGGCGGCATCAGTCCCGCATGGGGTCCGGTTGCATCCCTGATAAGGGAACCCCTGAGCGGCATTTGAGGAGTCCACCGCTACCCAACGAATCTGAATTCTGACATTCTAACCACACTATGTCCTCCACGACCCCCGCATCCTCCTGGCTTTCCCTCATCTTTCCGCCCGAGCGTCTCGAGCCCCTCGAAATTCGCCTTTCCGACAACAGCGTGAGGCGCGCCGTGTGGACCGGCGCGAAATGGTGGAGCGACGGTCGCGAGGTGCAACCTGAAGCCTGGCGTCCGTTGGAGCCCGAGCTGCAGCAGGTCGCGGTCTGAATCCGGCCGATCCGCCCGGAGGAAAAGCGGGCGGCTGCCCGCGGATGTTTCAGCCGATCGCCGAAGCGCGATCGGCTTTTTCATGTCCCGGCGTCGCCGGCCGCGCGTCGAAAGTCGATCTCAGGCCGCCGAGGCTTCGAGTTGCGGAATCAATTCGAGAAACGCATCGAGCAAGCGCGGCTCGAACTTCGTTCCCGACAACCGCCGCAACTCCTCGATCGCCTCCAGCTCGGGCCACGGGCTCTTGTAACAGCGGCGGGACCGCAGCGCGTCATAGACATCCGCGATCGCGCAGAGCCGCGCCTCCAACGGAATGTTTTCACCCGCGAGGCCATGAGGATAGCCGGCGCCATCCCACGACTCGTGATGGGACAGCGCGATCCGCGCGGCGCACTGGATCACCGGCCATGGACTCCCGTCGAGGATGCGATGGCCGACGCGCGTGTGCTCCCGGACCGTCTCCATCTCCTCGTCGGTCAACGGACCGGGCCGGCGCAGCACCTCCAGCGGGATCCCGATTTTTCCGAGATCGTGCAGAGGGGCGGCGAAATGAAGCAGGCTCAGCGTCTCCTCCGGCAGGCCGATGTGCCGGGCGAGCTCGACCGTGTAGCGGGAAACATTGGACAGGTGCGAACCGAGTTCGGCCTCGTGGGCTTCACAAGCCAGCCGCAGGCGGATGGCCAGTTCGATTCCGGGGTCGGCCACGATGAATGGATTCACGCGATCTCCTTCATGCCGGTTTCCGCGCCCACGGCCCTGAGCCGTTTGCGGCGCTGCTTGTTGCCGTAGAGCTGGTTGTCCGCCTCGGCCAGAAGCGCCTCCATTTCCGCGGGCTTGTCGCGGCCGAACTGCGCGAGACCGGCGCTCGTTTCGATCCGGAAGGCGACACCGGCGCACGAGTTGCGGGCAATGAGCACGCTCTCGAGCGTCTGCAGGGTCTCCGCCGCGAAACATTCGCGCGGCTCCACGCCGAGCGCGACAAATTCGTCGCCGCCAAAACGCGCCAGCAGGGTGTCCTTGCGAAACACATTCCTCAGCGCCATGGCGAACTCCGCCAGCGCTTCGTCGCCGCGTTGATGGCCGAGTTCGTCGTTGATCTGCTTGAAGCAATCGAGATCGAAGTAGCAGACGAACCCGCGGCAGCTCGTCTCCATCGCGCGTTGAACGATCGAGCCCTGCAGCGAGTTGAAGCCGCGGCGGTTGTAGAGCCCGGTGAGTTCGTCGATGATCGCGAGCTGGCGCACCACGCGCTGCAGGCGGTGGCGCTCCACGCTTTGCAGGATGGAGCGCTGCAGGGCCGACTCGTTGAAGTCTCCCTTGACCAGGAAATCCTGCGCGCCCAACTGCATGGCGCGAATCCCGATCTCGTCGTCGGAGGACGCCGTCAACACCACCACCGGCAGCTCGGGCGCGATCTCGGTGATGCACGCCAGCGTGTCCAGGCCTTCGCTGTCCGGAAGGTTCAGGTCGGAAAGCACGATGTCGAAATTGCCGTCGCTCAACTCGGACCGGGCCGCGGCAAGGCTGGCGGCGTGCGTGACATTGTAACGCCCGCCGCCTTTGCGGCGCAGCATGCGCTCGGTGATCTTGGCCGCCACCGGCTCGTCCTCGATCAGAAGCACTCTGAAAGTCTCGGCGATCATCGGCGGCGTGAGGGTCTCGAGGGGGCTGGGCTCATGGCTTCCTGAATTTCATCGGCGCTGACAGGAGGCACATGACACGAAGTTTCTTTCAGAAACGCGCTCAGCCGTCGGACCGGGCGACCGAGACGATCCGCGGCGTGAGGAAGAAAACCAGTTCCGTCCGCTCCGTCGAATTGGCTTCTCCGGTGAACGCGCGACCCAGGAAGGGAATGTCCCCCAGGATCGGAATCTTGCGCCGGGTCGTCGCCTCGCTGTCCTGCACCAGGCCGCCCATCACAACCGTGTCGCCGTCGCGCAGGCGCACGATCGACGAGGCCTGCCGGATGTCGATGACCGGCGCCGAGGTGTCGCCCGAGGCGGAAACCTCCATCCGCACGAGACGGCTCACCGCGGGCGTGATGTCCAGGGTGATGATGCCGTCGGGAGACACCTGCGGCGTGATCGAAAGAACGGTGCCGACGGTGATCGTCTGGATCGTTTCGCTGACCTCGACGATCGGCCGATCGCCCGCCGATGTCGTGACCTGGCGGATGAAAATCGGCAGATCCTGCCCGACTCGGACCACGGCGGGCTGGTTGTTGAGCGTGCGTAGTCGTGGTTTGGATACAACCTTGAGCGTGCCCTGCTGCGAAAGCGCGTCGAGGAAGGCGTTGATGTTCTCGCCGAACCCGTGCGCCACTTCGAGGGACGGATTCAACACCGCGGGCCCGTAGGCCGGGTTTGCGATCCTCAAGCCCGTTCTGAAGGTCGTGTTTCCGACCACCCGCTCCCAATCGATGCCGAGCTGGAATGCGTCGTTGAAAGCCACTTCGTAGATCTCCACCTCGAGGTCGATCTGGCGCACCGCGCTTTCGGACACGGCGCTGAGAAACTGCGCGATGGTCTCGATGTTTCGATGCGTGTCGGCCACGAGCACGGCGCCGGAGAGGCTGTTGACGGTCACCGTGCCGGATTCGGTCACCATCGTCTTCAACTGCTCGGCGAGCGATCCCCAGAAATCGATGGTGGAGTCGTTGGTCACCGTCATCGTCGATCCTTCGGAACTCCCGCCGCCGCCGCCGCCGCTGGAGCCGCCGCCCGAGCTGATCTGCACGGCGTTGGATCCCTGCCCGGCGCGGGTTGCCTGGATGTAGTCGATGTGGAACAGGCGCGTCTCGCGGCTGCGCACGCGGATCAGCTCCCTGTCCTTCACGAAGTAATAGCCGTTTGCCTCGAGCAATGCCTGCATGGCCAGCTCCAGGGGCAGGTTTTGAAACTCGACCGTGACTTCGCCGACGACATCGAGATCGGGAATGATATTGAGCCCGTTGGCGCGGGCGAACATCGCGAGCGCCTGCTTCATCGGCACGTTTTCCGCGCGGAAACTGAACGTCTCCGGCGCGGCGGGCGCGCCGACGGAATCCGCCGGAGTTGCCGCCCGGGCCGCGCCCGTCGAGGCAAGGCCGGCGAGGAGGACGCCGGCCAGCAGGCGCAGCCATCTGTCGTGTTTAATTTTCATGAAGAGCGAGGCCGGCCGGAGTGGATGGACCTGTGGCGGTGACGAGGGTGAACTCGGAGCCGAGCGCGAGAAACTCGCGCCCCTGCGCATGGGAGAGCCAGGCGCCGTCGAGATCCGCGGACTCGATCGCGACGCGGCCGAGCCGGTCGCCGGCGCGGAGAATGTGGTTGTTGATCAGCACGAGGGTTTCCCCCGCCTGATCCCATATGCCCGAAAGGCGGAAGCGCTCCGTCTCCGCCGCCTGCGGCGCGGCGGCAGGCGCCTTCGATTCGCTGGAGGCGAAGGGATCGGGAAGCATTTCGGGAATCGCGAGGCCGAGGACGATTCTGCGGATGTCCGCCGCGGTCAGCCCGCCGGAGCCGCCGTCCCCCGCGAGGTCCTCCCCCGCAAACTCGACGTCTCCCGCGCCTGTCAGCGCGGCCTGGCGCCCGCCCGCGCCGCCCTCATGCAGCGTCGAGGCCACGACGACGATCGCGACGAGGGCGAGGGCGCCCGCGACCCAGGGATTATTCAGCAGCTTTTTCATCGCCGTTCAGCACTCCGACGCGAATCCCCATGTCCACCGAGGCGGGGCCGGATCCGTCCGCGCGGACTCCGAAACGCGTGAGGTCCATGCGTATTGGGTTTGTGAATACAAGCTCCGTGATCCGGATCAGGTTCGAGAAACTGTCGGGTGTCGGGGCCGCGGGAGCGAGTTTCCCGACCACCGGGACGAAGCGGAGACCGCCCGGGCCGGCGTCCTCGTCGGACGCGACGTCGTAGGATTGAAACGACCCGTTCCAGCCGAGCGCCCGGCATTGCTTCGCGAACTCGTCCAGGCTCGCGTCGATGTTCCCGGATCGTTGCGCGAAGAGCCGCGCGGCGCGTTGCGCATTCTCGCGAAGCGTGATCGCCTCCTGATCGGAGCACGCGAGGCGCAGCGACTCGATCTGTTGCTCGAGATCGAGCAGCGAGGCGTAGCTCTCGCGTGTCTCGCGAACCCCGGCGTCGTGAACCAGCGCGCGCCAGGCGAGAAGCGCGGCGAGCCCGAGGCACGGAACGAGGATGGGGAGAAAGCGCGTGAAGCGCGCGCGCATCGGCGCATCCGGCCAGCCCGGCACTTCGGTGAGCGCGTGCCAGACGAGGCGCACGGGCCTGGGAATTTCAGTTCTCAAAGAGATCCCCCTCCAGGGAAAACCGCTGCTTCACCCCGCCGGCCTGGATCGTCGTGGCGGCGATCGGGCGCGCGTTCTCCATGAACCGGACGCGGAACGGACCGCGCGCGAGCTGCCGCCGCAAAGAGCCCG
>CAZFCY010000201.1:0-1976 GCA_964517665.1 uncultured Opitutaceae bacterium
GCGAAGCGGTCCACACGGAGGTGGACCCTCCAATGCCGCGGGGCTTGCCCCGGGGATCTTTACTCGTGTCCGGAGCCCGCGCGCGATGAAACGCACCACCGTCAAGGACGCCCACGCGAGCGCGTCCGCCCTCGATTCCATCCTCGTGCAGGGCTGGGTGCGCACGCGGCGCGACTCGAAGGGCTTTTCCTTTCTCGAAGTCAACGACGGCTCCTGCCTCAAAGGCCTGCAGGTGATCGTCGATGCCGCCCTGCCCGACTACGCGCGCATCCAGCGCGCGACCACCGGCGCGTCGGTTTCGATCACGGGCAAACTCGTCGCGTCGAAAGGCGCGGGACAACGATGGGAGGTTGTCGCGGAAACACTCGCGATCCCCGGCGAGGCGGACGCGACCTATCCGTTGCAAAAAAAGGGCCACACCCTCGAGTTCCTGCGCGAGATCGCGCATCTGCGGCCGCGCTCGAATCTTTTCGGCGCGGTCTTCCGCGTGCGCAGCCGGCTGGCCTTCGCCATTCATCAATTCCTCCAGGAGCGCGGCTTCCTCTATGTCCACACGCCGATCGTGACCGCGAGCGATTGCGAGGGCGCGGGCGAACTGTTCCGCGTCACCACGCTCGATCCGAAAAGCCCGCCGCTCGACGAAGCGGGCGCGGTGGACTTCTCGCGGGATTTCTTCGGCGGGAAAACCCACCTCACCGTGAGCGGACAGCTCGAGGCCGAGGTCTTCGCGTGCGCCTTTTCCAACGTTTACACCTTCGGCCCGACGTTTCGCGCCGAGAATTCGAACACCTCGCGCCACGCGAGCGAATTCTGGATGATCGAACCCGAGATCGCGTTCTGCGACCTGGAGGGCGACATGGACCTGGCCGAGGAGTTCGTGAAAACACTCATCCGCGACGCGCGCGTGAACTGCGCGGAGGATCTCGAGTTCTTCTCGCGTTTCGTGGACAAGGAGCTGCTCGCGCGCCTCGACTTCGTGCTCGAGCGGCCGTTTCAACGCTGCAGCTACACGGAGGCCGTGCAAATCCTCGAGACATCGGGCCGCGCCTTCGAATACCCCGTCGCCTGGGGCGCGAACCTGCAGAGCGAGCACGAGCGCTTCCTCACCGAGGAGCACTTCAAGCGCCCCGTCACTGTATATAATTACCCGAAGGAAATAAAACCCTTCTATATGCGGCTGAACGACGACGGCCGCACCGTCGCCGCGATGGACGTGCTCGTTCCGGGCATCGGGGAGATCGTCGGCGGCAGCCAGCGCGAGGAGCGGCTCGACATGCTCCTCGCGAACATGAAGCGCCACGGCCTGAGCGAGGCCGACTACGGCTGGTATATCGACCTGCGCCGCTTCGGCAGCGTGCCGCACGCGGGCTTCGGCCTCGGCTTCGAGCGCATGCTCATGTTCGTCACCGGCGTCGCCAACATCCGCGACGTCATCCCCTTCGCGCGCACGCCCGGCGCGTGCGCGTTTTGATCGAGGCGCGCGCCGTCCAGAGAGTTTCTCCGATGACTGAAGAAACGAAAGACACGACGAACGAACCGGAGCCCGGCGCGCGGCGAGATCGATTCGCGCGGCGCTGGCGGCTCGATTTCGCCAGGCGTTTCCGCCTCGCGATCGGCGGCGCGTTTCTCGCCGGCCTGGCCGTGGCCGCCATCGTTGCCAGCCACCACCCGCTTCGGCTCGTGCACGTGCTCCCGCACGAAGGCCGGACCGTTTACGAGATCAACGTCTTCACCGAAGGCCGCTCGCTCAGCAGCGACGAGGTCGCCGCGCGCTACCGCATCCCGTTTCGAGGCACGACCGCGCTCACGCCCCGCGGCCTGCGCGCGATCGTGCGGCATCGCGAGAGCCATTCGACCACGGCCAACGACACGTTTGTGCGCATGCACCTGCGTCCCGACGGCGGCGCCGAGCAGATCTGGTTGTGGCCGGAGAGCTGAAGACGATGCGCGGGAAACGAAGAATAAACAGTCGCCGC
>CAZFCY010000201.1:2076-8143 GCA_964517665.1 uncultured Opitutaceae bacterium
CGCCGCTCCCCGCGCGTGTTTCACATCGACGCATGAGCGCGGAAACGCCAACGCCCGGGGAACAGCGCGCGCCGTTTCATCCGCTCTGCTGCTCCGGCACGGCGATGCAGCCGCAGGTGCTTTTGATGGCCAAGCTCGCGCTCGTCGTCCTCGTGACGGACGGCGTGTTTCTCAACCTCGACGCGTCCTTCGCGCCCCTCGCCGACGTGTTCGACAACCTCCCGGGAGAGTCGCCGGCGCTGGGCCTGACGCTGAAAGCCCTCTTCATCGCCGCGGGCGCGACCCTGCTCGTCAACCGTTTCGTGCGCAGCGCCGCGATGCTGCTCGGCATCCTCGCTTTATATACACAGGCCGCGTCCGCGCCGGCCTACGCGGCGCACCTCGTCGTCTGCGGCACGTTGCTCATCCTCGGCGCGCTGCAACCGCGCAGCGAACAGCCCTGGCTCGTCCGCGCGCTCGTCAGCGTTTCCCTCCTCGTGGTCGCGATCGCGCAGGCGCGCGGCATGCCGTGGCTCGAGGGCGCGACGATCGATTCGTGGGTCGCGACCGGCGTCGCGCATCCCCTCCTCGCGTGGCTGCGGGGCTCTCCCGGCATGGCCTGGATCTCCCCCGCGGTCGCCTGGATCATGCTCGTGGCCGAGGCCGCGATCGCCGTCTGTATCCTGATTCCGAATACACGCCGCGGCGCGTGCTACGGGCTCGTCGCCTGCCTCCTCGCGAGCGGGTTCACCCTCGCCTCGCCGGATATGCAGGCGTTTTCCATCTCGCTCGGACTCGCAAGCCTGGCGTTTCTCGAATGGCCGAGGGGCGCGATCGCGGTCCTGTGGCCGCGCGCGTGCGGGTTTCCCCTGTGGCTGCGGATCGCGCTCGATCGCTACGACTTCGATGGCCGGCTCGACTGGCCGCTGCCACCCGATCCGGATGCGATTCTGGAGGTGGATCTCGACGCCCGGCACTTCGAGGACGCGCGCGCGCTCGCGGCGGTGTTGATGCGCTTCCCCGCGTTTCTCATCGCGGCCTTCGCGGTCATCTGGACGGCGCACCTTCTCCTCCCGCCATCCGCCGCCGCCATCGCCAATGTCGTCGTCATCGTGCCGCTCGTGATCCTCTTCGCCCTGCGCCGCCTCCGCCACGCCAGCCGCCGCCTCCAAAACCGCATCGCCGCCCGCCGCGGCTGAGGCCACAATCCTGTCGCGTGCGTTACCGATTTCCGGCTTACAGCGGGCGGCGGTATTCACCGCCGTCGGGATCGGCGAAGACGAGGGCGTTGGGATCGATGCGGACGAAGCGCACGCCGCGCGTGGGATCGACGACGTCGCCGGCGCGAAAAGGGGTTCCGCCGATCACGACCATGCTGTTCGAGCCGGCCCGGCGAAAGCCGTTCACGACAAACGTTCGCACCGCCTGGGCGACGAGGAAATCGCTTCCCGCCCGGAGGTCGGGCGCAGGGGGCGAAGACGCGCGGGAAAGCTCCGCGGAGGCGACGAAGAACGAAGCCGGTTCCGCGGGACGTGTCGGAGGCTGGCGAACGGGAGCGGTCACGGACGCGGCGGCCGCGGGCATGCGGAATTGCACGCGCCCCTCCGCGGCCCCGGCCGGGGGCGACGCGGGCTGGCCGCTCGCGGGTGACGACACGGAAGGCGGCGCGGATGAGACAAAGAGCGGCGCGGCGGCCGGCGGCGCCGTTCGCGCGGGCGTGGGCGACGAAGCGACCGCGCGCGATGACGGGACCGGCGAGGCGATGGCGGGCGCGCTCGCGCGCGGGCGCGGCCCGACAGACGCCGCGGCGAGACTCACCTCGACGTCGCTGAGGCGCGCCATCAGGTCGGCGTTGCGCGCCTCGGCTGCGCGCAGGCCGGATTCGGCATCGGCGAGTTCGCGGCGCAGGGCATCGGCCTCGGAGGCGGGGATGCTCGCAACCGGAACCCGCTCTTCCAACTGCTGCCGCAGGCGCTGGCGATCGGCTTCGAGGCTGGCGAGGCGGATGCGCAGTTGATCGTTTTCCGTCTGCCGCGCCTCGGCTCGCGAGAAGGTCTCGGCGAGGCGCGTCTCCAGTTCTCCAATGCGGTCCTCTTCCGGCGGGGCGGCGAGGCTTTGCGCGAGGCGCGCCTCCAGCGCGGTGTTCGCCTCTTCCAGCGTCCCGGCGCGCGCGCCGGCTTCCGCGACCTGTCCCTCGAGGACGCGGATGTGTTCGCGGGCGGCGGCGAGATCCGCCTCGACCTGCCCGGCCCGTTGTCCACCGACGGCGAGCGTCTCGCGTTGCCCGGCGATCTGTTGTTCGAGTTCGGCCGCGGCGTTCTTTGCGAGGGCGAGTTCGGCGGCCGTGGTGTTTTTCTCCCGTTCCAACGCGAGCCGGAGTTCGATGGCCGAGACCGCCTCGGCTTCGAGGTGGGCGACGCGCGCCTCGAGATCGCCAACGGCGGCCGCGCGGGTTTCCGCGGACCGGCCCGCCTCGGCGAGCCGGCCTTCGATCTCCTCGCGGGCGCTGACCGCGCGCGCGAGTTCCTCGCGAACGCTTTCGATCTGCCGGCGCGCATCCGCGAGTTCCTCATCGGTCGCGGCCAGTCGGGCGGCGGTGGCCGGATCGACGTCGGGCTTCGCCTGCGCGATTTTCAGTTGTTCGGCCAGCTCCGCCTTCTCGTCCGTGATCTTTTCGAGGTTCTTCGTGAGCGTGGCGATCTCGTCTTCGGCATCGGAGAGCGCCGCGACGGATTGCGCGCTGACCTCGACCGCGCGGGCGAGGCGGGCGTCGAGATCGGCGACCGCGGGCGGGGTCTGGCGCGCCTCGCGAAGCTCCTTCTCCATCGTCTTGTTTTCAACCAGCGCGGCCGACATCCGCGACTCGAGCGCGGCGATCTGCTCCCGCGCGGCGGCGAGTTCACCCGCGGTCAATTTGCTCGATTGCTCCAGCTCGGCGACGCGCGATTGCAGCATGGCGCCGCGCTCGTTGGCCGCGGTGAGGTCGTTCATCGCGCTGTCGCGCATGCGATTGACGGCGGTGAAACGCTCGGCGTGGTCCTTGTTGGCGGTTTGAAGCGTGAGCGCGGCGTCTTTCAATTCCTGCTCGAGCCGGGCGCGGGTGTCCCCGGCCTGGCCGACCTGCTCGCGCAAATCCTCGATCGTCGCGCGGGAGACGGTGTTTTCCGCCGTGGCGGCGGCCAGCGAATTGCGCGTCTCCTCGAGCGCGGCGGCGATGGCGGTGTTCGACGAGGCCTGCTCTGCCGCGGCGAGCGCCGCCTCGAGCCGCGAGTTGTCGTTCTGGAGATCGGCGAGCCGTTCGAGGAGATTCTCCACCTCCGCGCGCGTCGCGGTCCCGGCGGCCTGGGCGGCGGACAACTCCGCCTGCAACACGCGCGTCTGCTCCGCCTGCGCGTCGGCCTCGGCCACGCGGGTTTCGAGGTCCGTTTTCTCTTTGGTCAAGGCGATGAGCTGCGCGCGCGCGCCCTGCAATTCCTCGACGAGATCGGAACGCGAGTCTGCCGCGTCCTCGACCTCTTTGGCGAGGCTGGCCAGACGCTCCTCGAGCCGGGCGGCCTCGGCGCGCGCGGCTTCGGCGGTCCCGGCGCCCGCCGTGGACGACGCGCGAAGCCCGGTGAGTTCAACCTCGAGGGATTGCGCCCGGGCGGCGGCTTCGTCGGCCCGGGCGTTGGCGGCGGCGAGACTCTCCTCCAGTCCGGCGGACCACTGCTGCGTTTCCCGCAGTTGCGCCTCGAGGCTGGCGAGGCGCGCGGCCGGCGCCACGGCACGCGCCGCGTCGGCCGGGGCGGGCTGGCCGAGTTCCTGCCAGGCTCCGGCCAGTTCGCGGACGAGCCCGGCGTTGTTCTGGCGGGCCTCGTCGCGTTGCTGGACGAGCTCGGAGACGCGGTCGAAAAACTCCAGCTCCTGCGGCGTCGGATAGACCACGGGCTCGATCAACTTCGGCTCGAGGAGGACGTCGCCGATCACGCTCGTGAGCGCGGACTTCGCGGTCTTCAACGACGCCGTCACCTGCCAGACCTCGGCCTTGTCCTCGATCTCGGGCGAGAGAAGCTCGAAGCGTTTCTCGTCCCCGGCTCCGGCGACGCGCTCGAGGTAGCGCGTCTGGTCCGAGTCCACGGAAGTCCAAAGCACGCCGCCGTGCGCGGCGTGCCCGACGAAATACTCCGGTTCGCCGCCCTCGGGTGTGAGGATTTTCAGGAAACGCGACGCGCGCGGAAGGATGGCGACGTGAAACGTCTGCATCGAGTCGCCCCACGAGATGATTTCTCCGCGCACGACGTCGCCTTCGATCCAGTAGCGGCGCGCGTCGGGCGAGACGGTGTTTTCCATCTCGGAAGCCGCGGGGGTCGCGGCCTTTCCCGTCCACTCGCCGGCAAACGCGGCCACGGCGGGAAGTGGCGCGGCATGCGCGGCCGACACAGCGAAAAACCAAAGCGCGACCGCAAGAAAGACCGATGAGGAGCGTCGGCCAAAGGGTTGGGCAGGAGGATTCATGGCGGGAGCATGGACATCGCGCGGAGGCCGCGGGAGCCATCCCCCGCGGCCATTTCCGCGTGTGTTGACCGCATTGAAGGACACGCGGCTGCGCTGTGCAAGCGGTGTCCGCGCCCCGCGCGGTCTTTCGCGAGGGCGGCCGGGCGGGCTCCGCGCCCATCGGCCGCTCGAGGCCGGACGGGCGCGAACCGCGCGGCCGGCGGCGCGGGGGCCTATCCCGCAGCCCGCGAAGCAGCCGCGCGCCGGACGCGCCGGCGCGATCGACCGGTGTAATTGAAATATGGATACGCGATCCGGAGCCGGCGCCGGGCGATCGGAAAAACGCGGTCGGGACATCCGCGTCCACCCTGGGCCGAAAAGTTCGGCTTGCCTCGACGACCAGAGATCGCGCAGCCTCCGCGGCGTCATGAATCAACCAGCCCCTGCAATGGACAACCGGCCAGTCGGCGGGCGCGCGCGCCGCGACTCGAACGGGATGCGCGCGGGTTGGTGGCGGGGCTTCGCGGCCTGGCGATGGCGCGGCTGACCTGCCGCTCTTTTTGGCGCGACACGCGCCGTTCGCACCGGGCCCGATCACGACGATCGGGCCTTTTTGTTTTCCGCAAACCGCCTCGCCGGGCCAAAGCCGCCCGCGCGGCGCGCCGTTCACCGCCGCAAGGCAACCGCCGTTTCATCATGCACACCCTTTCCTTCGATCTTCCCGAAGTCCTCTTCTTCGGCCGCAGCCTGGCCGAGTATCAACTGTTCACGGGCATCCGCGCGAGCGAACTCGCCGGGCTCCGCGTGCTCGACTGCGCCGCCGGACCCTCGTCGTTCGCCGCCGAGGCCGCCTGCCGAGGCATCGACGTCACCGCCGTCGATCCGCTCTATACACGAACCGAAGCCGCGCTGCGGATGACGATTCACGACTCGTTTTCCCGCATGTTCGCGCAGATGCGCGCCAACCCCGCGATGCTCACGTTCCGGACCCATCCCTCGATCGACGCCGCCGAGCGCGACCGGCGCGACGCCGCCGAGCGTTTCCTCGCCGACTACTACACGGGCCGCGCGACCGGTCGCTATATCGCCGGCGCCCTGCCGTCATTGCCTTTTGGAGGCGACACCTTTGACGTCACCCTGTGCGCGCACCTGCTTTTCATCTACGAGAAACACTTCGATTTCGACGCGCACCTCGCGGCCTGCCTCGAACTCTGCCGCGTGACAAAACCGGGCGGCCAGGCGCGCATCCATCCCTTCGTCGATCCGCGCGGCCAGACTTCGGCGTTTCTCGCCCCGTTGCGCGAGGCGCTCGGCCATCACGGCATCACGAGCGAACTCGTGGATGTCGACCACGCCTTCTTCAAGGGAGCCACGCGCACCCTGGTGTTGCGCAAACCGCGCGCGAGAGAACCTTGAAACCGGCTTTTCCGAGGCCGGTCTCCGGGCAGAGGAGGAACGACGCGATCGGGACGCGCGCCTCCACCGGTGGATCGGCCTCCGGACAGCGTTCCGGGCGCAAGCCCAACGAAACGACACGGAGGCCGTGTCTCTCCATCCGCCTACTCCTCCAGCTCGTAAACTTCGACCAGGGCGACGCCGGTGGTGTTGTTCACGC